>NZ_CP117782.1:0-324965 GCF_028657905.1 Burkholderia sp. FERM BP-3421
ATGCGACCCAAACGTCTGGACAGCAAGAGCGGTTGCGCGGTCGAGGTCACGCTGTCGGTGATCGGCGGGCTGTGGAAGCCGGTGATCCTGTTTCACCTGCTGGAGGAGAAGAAGCGCTTCATGGAGCTGACGCGCCTGCTGCCGAACACCACGCAGCGCATGCTGACGCTGCAGTTGCGCGAGCTGGAAGCCGACGGCATCGTTGCCCGACATGTCTATCCGCAGGTGCCGCCGAAGGTCGAATATGAGCTGACCGAGTTTGGGCGAACGCTTGCGCCGGTGCTGATCAGCCTGCGGGAATGGGGCGAGTCGTATCGTGCGCACGGGTTGGGCGAAGGGTCGGGTGAGGCGGCGGGCGAGGCGCTCCGGGCGGGTGAGCGGACCGTACGCAAGAAGCGCGAGGCGCGGCCGAAAGCGGCCGTGTAGCGGGGCGTGACGTGGCGCGCGCCGGTGGAGCCGGCGCGTTTTCATTGTGTCGAAGCGCATGACATGATTCGACGTGCGAATTGATGGTCGATGTGATTGACGTCGTGCTTCCCTGCTGCTTCTCGCCGATTTTCATCGAATTGACTTGAATCGATTCGATGGGATGCGTGTGGGACCGGCCCGGGGCATGCGTGCCGTGGTGCGCGAAAAGATCGATGCTCGATTCGGGCCGGTGCCGCGCGAATAATCGGGGTGCGGTTTGCAATGAACCGCTGGAGGGTCAGGCGCCCCGCGATATTTTTCCGTTTCCCGTTCCAGCTTGTCCGGATAACTAATCGACAAGACAGGCCGGATGGAATCGTTTTCCGGCGTCCCGATGTCACGGCGGATACGGGCGTCGTTACGTTACGGCGCCGGGAACGCGCAGCTGAAATGCTGCTCGGCCGGGCGGCCGGCGCGGCGCAATGCGCAATTTTATTGTTCTTATCTTTGCTCCGATGGGCAAAAAAGCGGGCGGTGCGATGGGTTTCACCATTGGCACGCTCCATGCTGTGACCTCCGGGCGGTATCCAGGTTAATACCAACCGACATGAGAGGTCGAGCATGAAAAAAACTTTCAAATTGACGAATCTGGCGCTGTCCGCTGCAGCGGCATTCGGACTGGCGGGGGGCGCGCCGGTTCATGCGGGCACGCTGGATGTCCTGACGCTGCCGGGGGCAATCGGCGGCGTCGGCGTGAGCGCGGCGGGCGCAAGCGGGCCGGACATCGTGCCGGCGGGCGGCGGCATCAGCCTGGGCGGCGCGGGATCGGGCAGCTTCACGGTGGCCTTCGGCGATCCGGATGCCGGACAGGGCATCGACATCAGCGCGGGCCTGACGGGTTCCGCGAGCGCGTCGCTCAGCATCGGCGACGGCAGCGGGGTGGTCGAGCCGCTGACAGAGGCGCTGGGCGGCGCAGTAGGGGCGCTGACGGGCACCGTCAATACGGTGCTCGGGACGCTGGGCAGTGTGAGTCCCGCGGGCGTGCTGAACGGAACGATCAACTCGGTGACCGGCGTGCTGGGCGGGGTGGGCGTCGGCGGCAATCCGCTCGGGGCCCTGACGGGGGCGGTCAATACGGTGTTCAGCAGCCTGTGCGGTGTGAATCCGGTCGGCGCATTGAACGGCGTGCTTGGAACGCTGACGAATGCGCTGGGCGGCCTGGGCGGTGGAGGAAATCTGCTCGCGCCGCTGACGGGTGCGGTCAACACGGTGATCGGGACGCTCGGCGCGTCGAATCCGGTGGGCGCGTTGAATGGCGCGATCGGTGGCGTGACAGGCGCGCTGGGTGGTGTGGGCAGTGGCGGTGGCGTGCTTGCACCGGTGACGGGCGCGTTGAATGGCGCGGTTGGCGCGGTGACGGGCACGCTCGGCAGCATCGGCAGTGGCGGCGATCCGCTCGCGCCGGTGACGGGTGCGGTCAACACGGTAGTTGGCACGCTGAGCGGTGAGAATCCGATTGGTGGGTTGAGCGGCGCACTCGGCACGGCGACGGGCGCAGTGAATGGCGCGGTTGGAACGGTGACGGGCGCGTTGGGTGGCATCGGCGGCGGTGACCCGCTTGCGCCGGTGACCGGTGCGGTGAACACGGTAGTCGGGACGCTGAGCGGCGCGAACCCGATTGGTGGGTTGAACGGCGCACTCGGCACGGCGACGGGCGCGGTGAATGGCGCGGTTGGAACGGTGACGGGCGCGTTGGGTGGCATCGGCGGCGGTGACCCGCTTGCGCCGGTGACCGGTGCGGTGAATACGGTAGTCGGGACGCTGAGCGGTGCGAACCCGATTGGTGGGTTGAACGGCGCACTCGGCACGGCGACGGGCGCAGTGAATGGCGCGGTTGGAACGGTGACGGGCGCGTTGGGTGGCATCGGAGGCGGTGACCTGCTTGCGCCGGTGACCGGTGCGGTGAACACGGTAGTCGGGACGCTGAGCGGTGCGAACCCGATTGGTGGGTTGAACGGCGCACTCGGCACGGCGACGGGCGCAGTGAATGGCGCGGTTGGAACGGTAACGGGCGCATTGGGTGGCATCGGAGGCGGTGACCCGCTTGCGCCGGTGACCGGTGCGGTGAACACGGTAGTCGGGACGCTGAGCGGTGCGAACCCGATTGGTGGGTTGAACGGCGCACTCGGCACGGCGACGGGCGCAGTGAATGGCGCGGTTGGAACGGTGACGGGCGCGTTGGGTGGCATCGGCGGCAGCGACCCGCTTGCGCCGGTGACCGGTGCGGTGAACACGGTAGTCGGGACGCTGAGCGGTGCGAACCCGATTGGTGGGTTGAACGGCGCACTCGGCACGGCGACGGGCGCAGTGAATGGCGCGGTTGGAACGGTGACGGGCGCGTTGGGTGGCATCGGCGGCAGCGACCCGCTTGCGCCGGTGACCGGTGCGGTGAACACGGTAGTCGGGACGCTGAGCGGTGCGAACCCGATTGGTGGGTTGAACGGCGCACTCGGCACGGCGACGGGCGCAGTGAATGGCGCGGTTGGAACAGTGACGGGCGCGTTGGGTGGCATCGGCGGCAGCGACCTGCTTGCGCCGGTGACCGGTGCGGTGAACACGGTAGTCGGGACGCTGAGCGGCGCGAACCCGATTGGTGGGTTGAGCACGGCAACGGGAGCACTGGCCAACGCCGGTGGCGTACTGAGCGGAGCGCTGGGTACCGCAACGGGCGCGCTGGCCGACACCGGCGGCGTGTTGAACGGTGCCGTCGGCACGGTGACCGGCATGCTCGGCAACGCGGGCGGCGCACTCGCGCCGGTAACAGGCGCGGTGACCGGCGTCGTCAATACGGTGACCGCGACGGCGAGCAATCCGATTGCGCCGATCACCAGCATTGTCGGCAGTTTGGGCAGCGCGCTGCCGGTCGGCAACCTCGGCAATCCGGTCGGTGTCGTGAGCGGCGCGGTAGGCGCGGCAACGGGCGCCCTCGCCAACGCGGGCGGCGCACTGAACGGCGCGGTGGGCACGGTGGCGGGCACGCTCGGCAACGCAGGCGGCGCGCTTGCGCCGGTAACAGGCGCGGTGACCAGCGTCGTCAATACGGTGACCGCAGCGGCGAGCAACCCGATTGCGCCGATCACCAGCATCGTCGGCAACCTGGGCAGCGCGTTGCCGGCCGGTGCGCTGAACGGCGCGGTGGGCGGCGTGACGGGAGCGGTGGGCGGCGTGGCCGGCGCATTGCCGCCAGCCGTGAGCGCGACGGGCGGACTCGTCAATACCGTGGCGGGCGCCGTGACGAGCGTCGCGGGCGGCGGCGCGGCGTCGATCGGCCAGGTCGGCGGCGCGACGGCATCGCTGGTCGGCTCGGTGGCCGGTTCGGCCGGCGGCCTGCTCGGGGCGGGGGGCGGTGCGCTCGGTGCGGTGGCGAACACGACCGGTGCGCTGGCGGGCACGGGTGCGGCCGCACTGGGTACGGTCGCGACGGCGACCGGCTCGACGGTGGGCACGCTCGCCAACGCGACCGGGTCCGCGGTCGGCGGCGTCGCGGCGACGTTGCCGAGCCTGACGGTGTCGGTGACGAATCCGTCCGCGCATGGCAACAGCACGGCGGCCAGCCCGCTCGCCCCGGTGACCTCGCTCATATCGACGCTGACGAGCGGCGTACCGAAGTAGTCAGCTGGTCAGCGGCGCCCGGCGCTCCGGGTTCCGCTGACCGTTATCCGACAGCATGGGCTGTCGGTCCGCGGCATGGCGATGACGTCATGCCGCCTTTTTTCGAGGGGCGTCCCGCGCGGACTAGTTGGCGCAGGCCGGCACGACCGGATCGTTGCTGCCGGTATAGACGTAACCGTCGGAGACCCACTGGTTCGAATTCAGCCGGTACCACAGCCGCGTCGCGCCCCAGTTGCCCTGCACCGTATCGCCGTACGCGAAGCACGCGAGCGTCACCGTCGCGCCGTTCGCCACGCTGCCCACGACCGATGCGGACAGCGACGGCGCGTCGCGCAGGTTCACGTTGCCGGGCGCGCGGATCGGCGCGTCGACGGTGCGGCCCGGTTCGGGCGGGCCGCCGCTGTCGTCCGAGCCGTAGTTGGTCAGCGCGGCCTGTACGCCGACGCGGCGCTGGTTCCGTACCGCGTAGCCGCCGTACGCGGAGGGCCCCTCGAAGAACTGCCAGCCGCCGATCGTCTTGCCGTTGACCGGCACTTCCGTACCGCCCTGGCTCAAGGACAGATGCACGTGCGCGCCCGTGGTTTGCCCACCGCACGGCAGCGCGTTGCCGATGCGGCCGAGGTAGTCGCCCTGGCGGATGCGCGCGCCGTTCGCGACCTGAGCGAGCTGCTCCATGTGGTAGTAGGTGGTCTCGTAGCCGTTGTCATGAACGAGCTTGACGATCGCGCTGCCGTTGCGCTCGCAACTTCTGTACAGGTATGCGTCGCGCGCCGCGAGTACACGACCGTCGCCGCCCGAGAAGTCGAGCGAGTTGTACGGACGGCTTTCTCCGCTCCAGCCGTGCGCGCCGCCGGTCCAGTACCACGCGGTGTCGCGTTGCCACGGCAGCGCGAGTCCGGTCTGTCCGGGGGCGGCCTTCGGTTGCCCGCCGGCCGCGCCGCGTCGCGGATCGAGCTGCGCGCGTTCGGCGGGGCCGACCAGCGCGGCGGGCGCCGCGCCCAGCAGCGCCGCGTAGGTTGCGTCGCCTTCGACGCCGACCCGCCATGCACCCTGCGCGCGCCGCGCGACGAACAGCTTGCTGACGGGGTCGGCCGCCACGCCGTCGGGAACGATCTGCGTGGCGGCGCCCAGCACCCAGTCGCCGTCGGGCGTGACGCGGATCGTCTCGACCAGGGCATCCTGCCCTGCTGTGGCCAGGGTGGGCGCCTGTTTGCCGAGCCGCGTCGAAAACGCCTGCCGGGCCGCCTGCTGAAGCGCGACGTCGGCATCGGCGGCCATCGCGGCGCCGCCCTGCAGGCAGACCGCGAGCAGCGGGATGACGAGATATCGGGAAGCACGGTGAGCGCGGCGCGTGATCATGCGGTCTCCTGGTCGATGAGGGTGGGATAAATCGGAATCCTTACGGTTTGGTAACCATAGCGAGATTTGCGAAAAAGTAAACCTTCGGCGAAGGAAATCGTGCGACACCGCATCCATTGCCCGGCGATCGCGCCGATTGTTTCGGCGCGCACGTTTGCGCGTTTGTGTCGAGGGTGCGTGAGAGGAAACGATCGCCTGGGTCGTGTCGTAAAGTCTTATAGTGCAGGCACCCGGATGCGCAGCGCGACGCGCCTCCGGGCTCCATGCCAGGACGATACGAATGATATTGGGCAGAGTGCCCTGAGAGGACCAACATGAAGAAACTGATCAACGATGTGGGTACGGTGGTGCCCGACATGCTGAACGGCCTCGTCGCGCTGAATCCGCACCTGTCGTTGCTGCAGGACACGACGATCGTGGTGCGCGCGGATGCCGACGCGGCGGCCGCGCGCGGCGAGGTCGCGCTGATCTCGGGCGGCGGCGCAGGCCACGAGCCGGCGCACGGCGGTTATGTCGGGCTGGGCATGCTGAGCGCGGCGGTGGCGGGCGAGGTGTTCACGTCGCCGTCGACGGACGCGGTGCTCGATGCGATCCGCGCGGTCGCGGGTCCGGCGGGCGTGCTGCTGATCGTGAAGAACTATACGGGCGACCGCCTCAACTTCGGCCTCGCGGCGGAGATCGCGCGCGCGGAGGGCATCCCGGTCGAGATGGTGGTGGTCGCCGACGACGTCGCGCTGTCGGCGCGAGGCGAGCATGCGGGGCGGCGCGGCCTCGCGGGCACGGTGCTGGTGCACAAGATCGCCGGCGCGGCGGCGGCCGAGGGCCGGCCGCTCGCCGAGGTCGCGCAGGCGGCGCGCGACGCGGCCGCCGCGCTCGGCACGATGGGCGTCGCGCTCACGCCGTGCACGGTGCCGGCGGCGGGCAAGCCCGGCTTCTCGCTCGCCGACGGCGAGATCGAATGGGGGCTCGGCATTCATGGCGAGGCGGGCGTCGAGCGCGGTGCGCTCGAACCGGCGGATGCGATCGTCGCGCGCCTGCTCGACCGGATCGTGACGGATCTCGCCCCGGCGCGCGGCGAGCGCGTCGCGCTGCTCGTCAATAATCTCGGCGGCACACCCGCGAGCGAACTCGACATCGTCGCGGCCGCCGCGCTGCGCGAGCTGGATCGTCTCGGCCTGCGGGTCGAGCGCGCGTGGGCCGGCACGTTCCTGAGCGCGCTGGAGATGGCGGGCGTGTCGCTGACCGTGCTGCGGCTCGACGACGCGCGGCTCGCGCGACTCGATGCGGCTTCGCGCACGAGCGCGTGGCCTGTGCATGGCGGCGCGCTCGCGGCGGTGGTCGCGAAGGCGGCGCCCGCCGCGCCGCGCGCGCAGTCGGCCGAGGCGCGGCTCGCGCGCGACGCGGCGCTGCGGCGCGCGATCGAGGCCGTGTGCACGAGCCTGCTGGCGTCGGAGGCATTGCTGACCGAGATGGATCAGCGCGTCGGCGACGGCGATCTCGGCATCAGCCTGTCACGCGCGTCGCACGCGATGCGCGATGCGCTCGACGATTGGCCGTCGGCCGAACTGCCCGCGGCCGTGCTGCGCGAGATGTCGGCGACGATCCGGCGCGTGGTCGGCGGCACGTCCGGTCCGCTGTACGCGATCATGCTGATGCGCGCCGCCGCCGCGCTCGACGGCGTGCGCGAACCCGATGCGCATGCCTGGGCGCGCGCCTTCTCGGCGGCTGTCGATGGCGTGATGGAATTGGGCGGCGCGCGGCCCGGCGACCGCACCATGGTCGATGCGTTGCAGCCGGCGGCCGATGCATTGCGCACGGCGCTCGAGGCGCGGGCCGTCGACACGGCGGCCGCCTTGCGCGCGGCGGTCGAGGCGGCCGAGGCGGGCGCGGCGCGCACCGCGTCGATGACGCCGCGCCGCGGCCGCTCCAGCTATATCGGCGAGCGGGCGCTCGGGCATGCCGATCCGGGCGCGCACGCGGTCGGCCTGTGGCTCGCGGCGGTGCGCGACGCGCTGGTGGGCTGAGCATGACGTCGCGCGGGTGCATGCTGCACGCGTCCGCGCGACGGCTCGAAGCGCCTCAGGCGAGCCGCACGATACGGCGGCGCGGCCAGACCAGGCGGTAGTACAGGGTTTGCAGCAGGAGCATGGCGATGAAGGTCGTCGCGCAGGCCCACCAGATGCCGGCTAATCCGACCCGGGCGTTCAGCCAGAACGCGAGCGGCAATTCGATGCACAGGATCGCGCCGATCGCGAGCGCGGTCGGACCGGCGACTGCGCCGCTGGCACGCATCGCGCCGACCAGCACGTTCGCGCAGCCGAGCACGACCACGCTCCAGGCGACGATGTGCAGCAGATCGAGTGCGCGCGCAACCACTTCCGGCGCGGTCAGGAACGCGCCGACGAGCCACGGCGCGCAGCCGTGCACCAGGGCCACGATACTTCCGGTGAACAGCAGATTGAGCCGCAGGCCGGTGCCGACGATCGCGCCGATCCGTTCCGCGCGGCCCGCGCCGATGGCGTGCGACGCGAGGATCGTCGTCGTGATGCCGAGCGACATCGCCGGCAGCTGAATCCAGCTCATCACTTGCGTGACCGCGCCATAAGCCGCGGTCGCATCCGATCCGTGACGGTTCACGAGGCCGAGCAAGGCGAATTCGGCGAGCGCCATCGTCAGCATCTGCAGCGCGGCGGGCACGCCGATCCGCAACATCTTCGCGGCGATGGCCGGCTCGATGCGCAGGTTCCGCAGCAGCGCGTGGTCAGGCGCGAGCGGATGCCGGCGGCGACGCCAGTGCCACGCGGTCCAGAGCAGCGCGAGCGTGAAGGCCGCGAGCGTCGATACCGCGGCGCTCGCGACGCCGAGGCGCGGCAGGCCGAACCAGCCGCGGATCAGCGCCGGCGTGCACGCGAGCGAGAGCACCGTGGCGAACGCGAGCGTGCGCAGCGGCGTGACCGCGTCGCCGACGCCGCGGCTCATCGAGGTGGTGAGCCACATCAGCAGCACGATGGGCATGCCGGCCAGCATCAGCGTCGCATAGCGGCTCGCCTCGTCGAGCACGTTGGCGGGCGTGCCGAGCCAACGCATCAGCGACGCGGCGCCGAAGCCGCCGCCGATCGCGATCACGACGCCCACGCAGAGCATCAGCGCGAGCGCGGTGCCGGCGATCGCGCGCACCTTCGGCAGATCGCCCGCGCCCCACGCGTGGCCGATCAGGATCGTCGCGCCGGTGCTGAGGCCGATGATGATCGAGAGCAGCAGGAAGAACACCGGAAAGAACGCGGAGACCGCGGCGATCGCATCGACGCCGAGCATCTGCCCGAGGTAGAGACCGTCGATCGTGCCGGCGGCGGATTGCAGCAGATTGGTCAGCATCATCGGCAACAGGATCGCCAGATAGGTTTTCCATAAAGGCCGCACGGGCGGCGGGGCGAGGGTGGTCCGGGTGGACATGCGGGATTCCTTTGGGCAAAGCGACGCCATGACGCGCGGCGGACCGCGCGACGTCGCGTGAAGTGACGAACGGGAAAGGGGGCGCGGCGCGCGTGCGCCGCGCGGGTCAGGCGTCGGGCGCTGCCGTGTCGGCGTCGACCGCGGACGCGAGCCATGCCGCGTGTTCGCGGACATCGCGCGGCCAGCCGGCGATACAGGCGTCGAAGCGCGCCGCGTCGCGCGCGAACAGCGCGCGGGTGGCCTCTTCGAAGCCGGGCAGGTCGCCCGCGAGCGCCGACATGAAGTGATACGCGCGTTCCTGCTGCTGACGTGCGCGGTCGCGTTCGCCGTGCTTGCGGCGGGCGTCGTCGACCATCTTGCGCAGCGCGACCGAGGCGCCGCCCGGCTGCGTCGCGAGCCATTCCCAGTGACGCGGCAGCAGCGTGACTTCGCGCGCGATCACGCCGAGCTTCGGCCGGCCGCGCCCGCGGGCGGCGGGCGCGGCGTCGGCGTCGTCGCTTGCCGACGCCGACGCGCCAGCGGGCGCCGGCGTGTCGGGATAGCGCGCCCGGATCGCCTCGTCCGGCCCACGCGTATCGACGTCGATCGAGCGGCCGGTGCGGTTGTCGAAAATCAGGATCGACGCATTGGCATCGCGATCGAGCGCGTGCCGGGTGGCGAGCGCGATGGCCTGCAACGAGCCCGAGGCGAGACGCCGGTGGCCCGCGAAGCTCGTGTAGGCGGGAAAGGCGGAATGAGAAGTCATGACGGACACCGAGGAACAGGATGGTTCGAATAATACCCGGGTATTATTCGAGGTGCAATATTACCCGGGTATTATTTTGAGGGGGCGCGTCATGCATGCCGCGCGGGCGGCGGGGTGAACAGCGGCTGCAACTCGGGGGCGAGCGATCTCAGCAATTGCACCGCGAGCGCGCTCGTGAAGTCGTAGCGCGCCGCGTAGGGCTCGTGGGCATACGCGGTCAGCACGCCGAAGAAGCGCTCGCCGATCGCGAACACGAAGGTGGCGCTGCGGTTGACCTTGCGCGATTCGACGAGGCGCGCGCCCGGCGCATAGACGTTGAAGCGCTGGTCGCCGGTGCCGGTCTTGCCGTAGATCTCGAAGGTCCTGCCGTCGGGCAGCGTGAGGCCGGAGGCGAGCCGCCGCGCGGTGCCGTCGAGCACCACGTCGCGCAGCATGCGCCGCACGACGGCGACGATCTCGGGCGGCAGCATCGTGCGAGGCTGCGCCGGCGCGCGCGCGAAGCGCGTTTCGTAGGGCGTGTCCGGCGCGAACGTGAGCTGCGTGATGCTTTGCGTCGGGGCGTCGTTGCCGCCGTTCGCGATCATCCCGATCAGGTGCGCGAGCGCATCGGGCTGGTCGCCGGACGCGCCGATCGCGGCCGCGAGCGACGGCGTGAGATGGGCGAACGGGTAGCCGTACGCGCGCCATTCGCGGCCGATCGCATCGTAGGCGCGCAGCTCGATCATGCGGCGGATGCGGCGGTCCTGGGTGGCGTGATAGCGGGTCTTGTAGAGCCACGAATAGGTGGTGCGCCGCACGTCGCTGCTGGCGCCCTCCACGTCGTCGAGGGTGGCGCCCGGATGCGCGCGCAGGTAGGCGAGCGTCCACAGCGCGAGCGGATGCACGCTCGCGATGTAGCCGCGATCGTTGAGGTTGAAGCGATCGACGCCGTACTTCGCGTACAGCGCGGCGAGCGCGTCGTCCGGCAGCGTCGCGGCCGGCGTGCCCTTGAGCGTCGCGCGCATCCAGGCGTCGAACCAGGCGGGCGGGCCGTCGGGCGCGACGCTGCGCAGCACCGTGGCGATCTTCGGCGGCGATTTGCGCACGTTGCGCAGCATCGCGGCGAGCGCGTCGTCGTCGGTCCGGCCCGCGTAGCGCGTGTAGAAACGCTTCACGTAGACGCGGCTCTCGTCGTCGACGAAGCGGTCCAGGTAGCGCGCGCGGGCCGCGGGATCGTCGAGCCAGGCCGACGCGGGCCCGGAGGTTTCGATCATCTCGTAGTGGACGATGTCGCGCATCAGCCGCACGAACACGAGGTTCACCGAATGCGTGAACGCGGCGTGCACGGTCAGGATCCGGCCGTTGTCGATCTTGTCGAAATTGGTGAACGCTTGCGCGCCGCCGCCCGTATAGAAGGTCTCGCCGGCGCTCGCCGAGTATTTGCGTTCGATGGCCGCGTCGAGCATGGCCGGCAGCGACGGGTCGCGCGCGCTGGCCAGGTAGGACAGCGCCCAGCGGGTCAGCGTATCCGACGGATCGGGCTTCAAGCCGGCGCGTTCGGCGGCGGACAGCGGGGCGTAGCGCGCATGCAGCGCCGCGATGATGCGCAGGTAGGTGACGAGGGTGCGCAGCTTCGCGGTGGAGCCGAGATTGAGGCGCGCGCCCTGGTTGATGTCGAACGGCTCGTTGACGCTGTCCGTCTGCACGCGCAGCAGGTTCGCGCCGCCGCGCCGTTCGTACAGCGTGAAGCTGTAGGTCAGGTGCGACGGATCGTCGGCGGGGCGCAGCATCTCGAAGCCGTAGAGGCCGGCCGCCTGCGCGCCCGCGCGCGTCGCGACGCCCGCGAGGCGCGCGGACACGGCCTGCTGCACGCGGTTGTCGAGCGTGTCGGTGGCGTCGAGGTCGAGCCGGTCGAGCGCGTAGAAACCGGGCGTCCCGAGCGCGTCGAGCAGATGCGCGCGCGCGGAGGTCACGGCCTTGCGCGTGACGAACGATTGGGCCGGCGCGCGCGCCGGCGCCGGACTGAGCGCGATCGACGCGCCGAGCGCCGCGTCGCGCAGGGCCGGCGTGATCACCTCGTTGGCGGCGAGCAGGCGCAGATAACTGTCGGTCAGGCGCTGCAGCGCCGGGAAGTCGCGCTGCAGGTAATAGGAGGGCGCGCGCTGAGCGATCAGCAGCGACAGCACCTCGCGAAACGCGAGCGCCTGCGCGGCGAGCTGGTCGGGCGTCGCGGGCGCGGCGAGCAGGCGGTTGACCTCGTCGAAGTCGCGGTCGTACCACGCGGCGAGACCGTCGCCGATACCGATCACTTCGCCGAGGTGCGGACGGGCGGCGAGCGGCACCGCGTTCAGGTAGCGCGCGACGAGCGCCTCGCGCGCGGGCAGGGTTTGCGGCCCGTGCAGGTACGCGCGCAGCGACGCGGACGCGATCTGCCGCAGCTTCTCCGGCGGCGTCGCGGTGCGGCCGCCCGGCGAGTGACGGAATTTCTCCAACTGGGTCGCGAGCGTGCTGCCGCCGGGCGTGGCCTGGTGCGGCATGACGAAACGCAGGCCCTGATCGGCGAGCGCGCGGCCGAAACGTCCCCAGTCGAGGGCGGGGTTGCGTTCAGGCGCGGCGGCGTCGAGCAGCGTGCGATCCTCGATATACAGCAGCGCGGCGACGACGACGGGCGGGATCGCGTCGAACGACGGGTAGATCCGCGCGGGGTAGCGGGCCGTGTAGAGCGGTGCGCCCGTGGCGTCGCGCAGCGTGAGGCCGGTCTGGTCTTTTTCGTCGTAGGGGGGAAACAGGCCGGCGTCGGCGAGCGCGCGCATGCGGTCCGACTGCCGCGCCTGCGCCGTGACGATGAAGCCGCGCGATAGCAGGCGCTGCTCGATCGCGGGCAGCGCGGTGTAGCCGAGCCGCAGGTCGTAGGGGCCGTCGCCGGGGAAGCGGAGCGCGTTGCTCGGCCCGGCGCCGGGCTGATAGGCGAGCGTCTGGTCGTAGCGGGACAGGTAGCGCGCCTGCAGCCGCGAACTTTCGAGTTCGAGCTGACACAGCTTCGCGACGGCGGCGAGCGTGATGACGCTCAACGCCAGCAACCACAACCAACGCTTCCGCATCGATGCAACACCGATCGAGCGGAGCGGAATCCGAACCAGCGGCCGATTCATGGCGGCATCTCCCGGCAGGGACCGGAGCGTGCCGGATCCTCTTTCGTAGTGTAGTCGCCAAACCGAAAATGCCACGGTCGGGAGTGACCCGGGGTTCATGAAGGCGTCGACGGTCGTGGGCGGGCTTGTGGATGGCGCGCGCGGATTGGTACCATCGTCCGCTGTTGGTTCCGTTCATTTTTCGGCCGGTTGCCCGTGCGTTCGCGTCGGGCGCGCTGTTTGAGCCGGTTCGCCCAGCTTGCCAATCCGATGCACTATTTCACCCGAACCCTGATGTGCGCCCTTGCCTGCGTGACGTGCACGCCGGCGAGCCGGGCGGACGTCCCGTTCACCGACGCGCAACTGACGCCGCAGGCGGCGCTGATTCATATGAAGGCTGTCGACTATTGCGGGAAAGGCGCGGCTGACGATCGCGTGGCCTGCGAAAACGATTTCATCACCATGGCCAGCCAGATACTCGCGACGCAGCCCGGCATCGCGCCGCCCGGCGCACGCGCGGCGGACCACGCGGCGGCCGTCGCGGACGCCGCGCGTCGCCGCCTGCCTGCCGCCGAGCGCCTCGCCTCGCTCGCGCCGGCCGACAGCCCGGACCCCGGCCGGGATCCGGCGGCGCAGATGATCGGCTTGTCACGCGCGTGCGAGAAGCTGTTCCCGGAGACGGCCGCGCAGGCGAACGCGCAGCGGCTCGCCGCGCTCGAGGCGCAGAGCCCCGAGATCCATCGCGAGGCGGTCGCGCTGGAAGCGGACCGGTCGGTGGCGGCGCGCCGCCGGATCCACGCGGCCGAAGCCCAGTTCGGGTGGGATGGTCAGCTCGCCAAGCTCGTCTGCACGCTGTCCTGAGGCCGCGGCCCCCCGGTCTCGCGGGGGCGGCTCAGGGTGCGGGAACCTGCTCATCGGATCCGACCCTTGCAACTGTTACACTTTCCGCACTGCGGCATCGGTGCGTCGAAATCGCCAGAAAGCCCGCCGGGCGGGGCATTGAGCGAGATCAGGCCGATCGGGGAAGGATCCTGGGGCGGTTCTTGAATTTGTCAAAACCCGTCCATATAATTAGCACTCGCTGCACTAGAGTGCTAACAATTCTCTGCCGGGCTTCCGGCCCGGCAGATTCCCTCAGCGTTCTTCAGTCTCAATCAAGAGAGGAGTGAGTATGAACCTTCGTCCTTTGCACGATCGCGTGATCGTCAAGCGTCTGGATCAGGAAACCAAGACCGCGTCGGGCATCGTGATCCCCGAAGCCGCTGCAGAAAAGCCGGATCAAGGTGAAATCCTGGCCGTCGGCCCGGGCAAGCGCGACGACAAGGGCGCGCAGATCGCGCTCGACGTGAAGGTCGGCGATCGCATCCTGTTCGGCAAGTACGCTGGCCAGACCGTCAAGGTCGACGGTCAGGAACTGCTCGTGATGCGCGAAGAAGACATCATGGCCGTGGTCAACGCTAAGTAAGCGTTCGCCAACGTACCCATTCTCAAAGAATCCCAAGGAGTTAGAAGATGGCAGCTAAAGACGTCGTATTCGGCGATTCCGCCCGCGCGAAGATGGTCGAAGGCGTGAACATTCTCGCCAACGCAGTGAAGGTCACGCTGGGTCCGAAGGGCCGCAACGTGGTGCTCGAGCGCAGCTTCGGCGGCCCGACGGTCACCAAGGACGGTGTGTCGGTCGCGAAGGAAATCGAGCTGAAGGACAAGCTCCAGAACATGGGCGCGCAAATGGTCAAGGAAGTCGCTTCCAAGACCAGCGACAACGCCGGCGACGGCACGACGACGGCAACCGTCCTCGCGCAATCGATCGTTCGCGAAGGCATGAAGTACGTCGCATCGGGCATGAACCCGATGGACCTGAAGCGCGGCATCGACAAGGCAGTCGCAGCGGCTGTCGAAGAGCTGAAGAAGATCAGCAAGCCGTGCACGACCAACAAGGAAATCGCGCAGGTCGGCTCGATCTCGGCGAACAGCGATTCGTCGATCGGCGATCGCATCGCTGAAGCGATGGACAAGGTCGGCAAGGAAGGCGTGATCACCGTCGAAGACGGCAAGTCGCTGGCCGACGAGCTGGACGTCGTCGAAGGCATGCAATTCGACCGCGGCTACCTGTCGCCGTACTTCATCAACAACCCGGACAAGCAAGTCGCCGTCCTCGACAACCCGTTCGTGCTGCTGCACGACAAGAAGGTGTCGAACATCCGTGATCTGCTGCCGGTGCTCGAGCAAGTCGCGAAGGCTGGCCGTCCGCTGCTGATCATCGCGGAAGACGTCGAAGGCGAAGCGCTCGCGACGCTGGTCGTGAACAACATCCGCGGCATCCTGAAGACTGTTGCGGTCAAGGCGCCGGGCTTCGGCGATCGTCGCAAGGCGATGCTGGAAGACATCGCGATCCTGACCGGCGGTCAAGTGGTGGCGGAAGAAACCGGCCTGACGCTCGAGAAGGCGACGCTGGCTGAACTGGGCCAGGCGAAGCGCATCGAAGTGGGCAAGGAAAACACGACGATCATCGACGGCGCAGGCGAAGCCGTGAACATCGAAGCGCGCGTGAAGCAAGTGCGTGCGCAGATCGAAGAAGCGACGTCGGACTACGACCGTGAAAAGCTGCAAGAGCGCGTGGCCAAGCTGGCCGGCGGCGTGGCAGTGATCAAGGTCGGCGCTGCGACCGAAGTCGAAATGAAGGAAAAGAAGGCACGTGTCGAAGACGCACTGCACGCCACGCGCGCAGCTGTGGAAGAAGGCATCGTGGCCGGCGGCGGCGTCGCGCTGATCCGCGCGCGCACCGCGATCGCGGGCCTGACGGGCATCAACGCCGACCAGAACGCCGGTATCAAGATCGTGCTGCGCGCGATGGAAGAGCCGCTGCGCCAGATCGTCACGAACGGTGGCGAAGAGGCGAGCGTCGTGGTGGCGGCAGTTGCAGCGGGCAAGGGCAACTACGGCTACAACGCGGCAACGGGCGAGTACGGCGACCTGGTGGAAGCCGGCGTGGTCGACCCGACCAAGGTGACGCGCACCGCGCTGCAAAACGCGGCATCGGTCGCGGGCCTGCTGCTGACGACGGACGCAGCGGTTGCCGAGCTGCCGAAGGAAGACGCACCGATGCCTGGCGGCATGCCGGGCGGCATGGGCGGCATGGGCATGGATATGTAATCGGCGTTACGCCGCTTGCATTGAGGAACGCGCGGCGACGCGCGTTCACCCAATAAAAAACCCGCAGCGATGCGGGTTTTTTATTGGGGCCGACGGATCGTGCACCGCGCCGGCGGCCGGGGCGGGCGCGCCGCCGCGTTCAGCCCGGCGCGCTCTTGCCGGCCGCGGTCGGCCGGGTGGCGGCGGGTTGCAGCAGCGCTTCGTCCTCGTTGCTGCGCGCCCAGAAGAAGCGATCCGGCAGATACGCGCCCATGCCGGGACGGAACGCGTCGCGCGTGGCCTGATACAGGTACTCCTGCGCCTCGCGCACCGCCTCGGGCGGTTCCTGCCCGTTCGCGAGCAGCGCGGCGATCGCCGCGCCGAGCGTATCGGTGACGCCCATCAACCGGTGCGGCGTGCGCTCCCACAGATCCTGCCGGATCTGGCCTTCCTCGCCGTACAGCGTGTTGACGAGGCGGTGCGAGCCGGTCTCGGTCGCCAGGATGTATTCGCAACCCTGCGCCAGCAGGTGCGAGATCGCGGCGTCGAGATTCGGCGCTTCGGCGTCGCCGTCCGGCTGCGCGAGCGCGATCAGCGTCGCGTGGTCGGCGACGAGCAGCGTGGTCTGCGGCGCGAGCAGGTCGGCGATCGATTCGCGCAGGTCGTCGGCCGCGAGCACGTGCTCGTCGTCGAGCGTGAAATCCGGCGCGAGTACGAGCGGCACGCCGTCGTAGTCGGCGACCACCTCGGCGATCGCGCTCACGACTTCCGCGCGGGTCGCGGCGCCGATCTTGAACGCGGCCACCGGCATGTCTTCGAGCAGCATGCGCGCCTGCGCGGCGACGGTGTCGGGATCGAGCCCGGTCACTTCGTCGCAGGCGGCGGAATCGCGCACGGTATAGCCCGTCAGGACCGACACGCCGTGGCAACCCATGCTCGCCAGCGTCAGCAGGTCGGCCTGCAGGCCGGAGCCGCCAGTCGGATCGGACAAGCCGAAGGAGAGGACGATCGGGGGGGCATTGCTGGACATGGAAAAATGGGGCAAGAAAAAACGGACAGGCAGGACAACGGCGGGACGCACCAAGCATGGGCATCCTGTCGGCATTATGCGGCCGAATCAGGCGGGCCGACCGGGTTTTTTTATCGCACCGCAACGAAGCGCCGCGCGTCGAGGCGGATTGCTAGGCAGTCCGGCCCCGACACGGTACCATCATGGCTCTCAAATCAACGGACTTTCCTTACACGGCTTAAGATGGAATATAAAAGCTGGATGTGCCTGATCTGCGGTTGGATTTACGACGAAGAGGCAGGCTTGCCGGACGAGGGCATTGCCCCGGGCACACGCTGGGAAGACGTTCCCATCAATTGGACCTGCCCGGAATGCGGCGCGCGCAAGGAAGACTTCGAGATGGTGCAGATCTGACCGTCTTGCGCCGGTGTCCGTGGTGGGCGCCGGCAGCCCGTGCGCGACGCGCGTCAGGAAGGGGTCGACCGCGCGTCACGCGATGATCCGGCTTGCCGGGAGGTGAAAGCGCGCGCATGAGTTCCGATCCGATCACGCAAGCGGTGCTTGAAGCCCTGCCCAATCCGCGGGGGGGCGCAGTGCGCGTAGCGGAAGCCGCGCTGCGCGAGGCGGCCGACGCCTTCGAGCGCGAGTCGTCGCCGGCGGCGCCGCTTGGCGTCGCGGCGGCGGCGCTGCGCGATGCGGGCTGGCTGGCCGCGCACCGCTTCGTGGTCGCGCTGTCGCACGCCGCGCCGTTCGCGGCCGCCGACGTATCGCCGATGGCGTTCCATGCGGCGCTGCGCGCGTTCCGGCTCGCGGTGGCGCGCCACAATCTGCGCGAGCTGGCCTGCTCGCCAGTCCTGTTCGAGCACTATCACGCGCTGCGCACCCAGGTCGCGCGCGACCTGCGCACCGACACGCCGCACGACGCGCTCGCGCTCGCCGGGCGGCCGGTGCCGCCCGCCACGCTTCACACCTTGCCGGACCACGCGTTCCTGCATGTCCGGGCCCGCTTCGAGCAGGCGTTGCTGGCCGTGCTGCGCGCGCCGCAGGCGCCGCCCGACGCAGCCCTGGACGAGATCGCCGCCTGCGCGGCGGCGCTGTCCGGTCCGCTCCCCTATGACTATTGGCGTCTCGCGGGCGCGTGCGCGCACGCGCTGCGGGTGAGCGGCGCGGCCGAGCTGAAGCGCTTTCTCGCGCGCTGCAACCTGCTGCTGGGCGAGCAGGCGCGCGGCCTGCGCGTGGCATCGCCCGTGCTGGTGCGCGAGACGCTCGCGCTGATATGGCGCGATTACGCGCTTTACGGCGCTGCGGCGGAGGATGCCGACGACGTCGAGCTGCTGCGTGACTACGGCCTGACGGTCGACTGGCATGTGGCGGCCACGCAGGCGTCCGAGACGCTGTGGGAAGCGGACGCCGCGCGGGCGGAGCGCGCCGCGCTGGAGGACGCGCCGACCCGCGAGCTGGGCGTCGTGACCGTCAATGCGTACGCCTACGAGGATTTCCTGCAGACGGCCGATGCGTCGATGGCCGAGCTGGCGGGCGAGATCCGCGCGGCGGATGCCGGGACCGCGCTGCGCGCGGCCGATGCCGCCTACCGGGTCGGTGCGGCGGCGGGCGCGCTCGGGCTCGGCCATCTCGCGCTGCTCGCCGACGCGCTCGGTCTCGCCTGGCGGCGGCGCGCGCTCGCGGGCCCGCCCGACGCGGCCGGCGCGGCGGTGGTCGCGCGCGCGGCCGAGGCGCTGCGGGCGGCGCTGCACAAGATCGCGGCGGGCGTCGCGCCGAGCGGCCTGTCGACGGTGTGCTGGTCGCTCGCCGACCTGCTCGCGCGCCCGCCCGCGCAGGCCTGACGGGTCGCTTCGCGCGTCGCGCGAAGCGACGCCGGTCCGACTCGAACGCGTGATAGAGTGCAACGTACTCTGCCATCTTGACCCGTGGCGCCGCCGCGCCGCGAGTCTTTGCTAAAATTCAAACCATGTCCAAGAGTTCCGATCGCATCAATCTCACCAACCAGTTCCTGATCGCCATGCCCAACATGGCCGATCCGACGTTCTCGGGAACGGTGGTCTATCTTTGCGATCACAGCGAACGCGGCGCGCTCGGCCTCGTCATCAATCGTCCGACCGATATCGACCTCGAATCGCTGTTCAACCGTATCGACCTGAAGCTCGAGATCGAACCGCTCCTGCATATCCCCGTGTACTTCGGCGGCCCGGTGCAGACTGAGCGCGGCTTCGTGCTGCACGAGCCGGTCGAGGGCAGTTCGTACAGCTCGTCGATGAGCGTCGAGGGCGGCCTCGAAATGACCACCTCGAAGGACGTGCTCGAGGCGGTCGCCACCGGCACCGGCCCGAAGCGCTTCCTGCTGACGCTGGGTCACGCAGGCTGGGGCGCGGGTCAGCTCGAAGAGGAAATCTCGAAGAACGGCTGGCTCACCGTCGAGGCGGATCCGAAGATCGTGTTCGACACGCCGGCCGAGGAGCGCTTCGAAGCCGCGCTCGGGCTGCTCGGCGTCAGTTCCTCGATGCTTTCCGGCGAGGCAGGGCACGCATGAGCGCGGCGGGCTCGCGCGATGCGACGCTCCTCGCGTTCGACTACGGTGAAAAACGCATCGGCGTCGCGATCGGCAACACGCTGACCCGCTCCGCGCGCGCGCTCACCATCATCCCGAACCTGAACCGCGAGCACCGTTTCAAGGCGATCGGCGGGCTGATCGCCGAATGGCGTCCCGACGCGCTCGTGGTCGGCCTGCCGCTCCATCCCGACGGCGCTGCGCATGAAATGACCCAGCTGGCGCGGCGTTTCGGCAACCAGTTGAACGGCCGTTTCAACCTGCCGGTGAGCTGGGTCGACGAGCGCTACTCGTCGGTCGACGCGCGCGCGGGCGCGCGGGCGCGCGGCGAACGGGTCGGCCCGATCGACGCGGAGGCGGCCAGCGTGATTCTTCAACAGTATCTCGACCAGTTGTCCGATCATCATGAGTTCAATTGACGCCGAGGCGCTTTATCGCGCCTTGCTCGACCAGATCCGCGGCGCCCACGGCGCGGCCGCGTTCGCCGATCCGGCGGGTCCCGTGCTCGCGGGCATCCACAGCGGCGGCGCCTGGCTCGCCGAGCGCCTCGCGCGCGACCTGGGCGCGCCGGGCTTCGGCGTCGTCAACGTCGCGCTGCATCGCGACGACTACGCGAAGAAAGGCCTGCACAGCCAGGCGAGCCCCACCTCGCTGCCGTTCGAGGTGGATGCGCGCCGCATCGTGCTCGTCGACGACGTGCTCCATACCGGCCGCACCGTGCGCGCCGCATTGAACGAACTGTACGACTACGGCCGGCCGGCGGCCGTCGAGCTCGCGGTGCTCGCGGATCGCGGCGGCCGCGAGCTTCCGGTGGCCGCGCGTTTCGTCGGCGGCGCGCTCGACGTGCCCGCCGACGCGACGCTCGTGCTCGAACGCACCGCCGACGCGCGTTTCACGCTTCGCACCGAGGCGCGCACCGCATAAGCGCGCCGCATCCGGATCGTCCGGGCGCGCCCGGACCCAGCACCGCAGATCAGCATCACGTTGGAATCACGCCTACCATGACCCTCGACACCACCGGCCGCCCGGGCGGCTCCGCCGCGGCCGCGCCCGCCGAACGTTTCCGCTACGGTTTCCTGAAGGGCAACCCGCAGCTCACGAAAAACGGCGAGCTCAAGCATCTGCTGTCGATCGAAGGCCTGCCGCGCTCGATCGTCACGCATCTCCTCGACACCGCCGAGCAGTTCGTCAGCGTGACCGACCGCGAAGTGAAGAAGGTGCCGCTGTTGCGCGGCAAGTCGGTGTTCAACCTGTTCTTCGAGAACTCGACGCGCACCCGCACGACCTTCGAGATCGCCGCGAAGCGCCTGTCGGCCGACGTGCTGAACCTGAACATCAACGCCTCGTCGACGAGCAAGGGCGAATCGCTGCTCGACACGATCAACAACCTGTCGGCGATGCATGCCGACCTGTTCGTCGTGCGCCATGCATCGAGCGGCGCGCCGTACCTGATCGCCGAGCACTGCGCGCCGCACGTGCACGTGGTCAACGCCGGCGACGGCCGCCACGCGCATCCGACGCAGGGCCTGCTCGACATGTACACGATCCGCCACTACAAGCGCGACTTCACGCAGCTGCGCGTCGCGATCGTCGGCGACATCCTGCATTCGCGCGTCGCGCGCTCCGACATCCACGCGCTGACCACGCTCGGCGTGCCCGAAGTGCGCGCGATCGGCCCGCGCACGCTGCTGCCGGGCGGCCTCGAGCAGATGGGCGTGAAGGTGTTCCACAACCTCGACGAAGGGCTGCGCGGCGTCGACGTGATCATCATGCTGCGCCTGCAGAACGAACGGATGAGCGGCGCGCTGCTGCCGTCCGCGCAGGAGTATTTCAAGAGCTGGGGCCTCACGCCCGAGCGCCTCGCGCTTGCCGCGCCCGACGCGATCGTGATGCACCCGGGGCCGATGAACCGCGGCGTCGAGATCGACTCGCAGGTCGCGGACGGCCCGCAGTCGGTGATCCTGAACCAGGTCACGTTCGGCATCGCGGTGCGCATGGCGGTGATGGGCATCGTCGCGGGCAACCACGACTGACGCCGCCGCTCTCCCGACTTCAACGACTTCAACGAATCAACAGGCAGCGCATGAAGATTCATATCAAAGGCGGCACGCTGATCGATCCGGTCGCGGGCACCGAACAACGGGCCGACGTGTTCGTCGCCGCCGGCAAGATCGCCGCGATCGGCGTGGCGCCGGCCGATTTCACGGCGGCGAAGACGATCGACGCGAGCGGCCTCATCGTCGCGCCGGGTTTCGTCGACCTGTCGGCGCGTCTGCGCGAGCCCGGCTACGAACACAAGGCGACGCTCGCGTCCGAGATGGCCGCGGCCGTCGCGGGCGGCGTGACGAGTCTCGTGTGTTCGCCCGACACCGATCCCGTGCTCGACGAGCCCGGGCTCGTCGAGATGCTCAAGTTCCGCGCCCGCAACCTGCACCAGGCGCACGTTTATCCGCTCGGCGCGCTGACCGTCGGCCTGAAGGGCGAGGTGATCACCGAGATGGTCGAGCTGACCGAATCGGGTTGCGTCGGCTTCACGCAGGCCAATGTGCCAATCGTCGACACGCAGGTGCAGCTGCGCGCCCTGCAATACGCGAGCACCTACGGCTACACCGTGTGGCTGCGCCCGCTCGACGCGTTTCTCGCGAAGGGCGGCGTCGCGGCGAGCGGGGCGCTCGCGTCGCGGCTCGGCCTGTCGGGCGTGCCGGTGTCGGCCGAGACGATCGCGCTGCACACGCTGTTCGAGCTGATGCGCGTGACGGGCGCGCGCGTGCACGTGGCGCGGCTGTCGTCGGCGGCCGGCATCGCGCTCGTGCGCGCCGCGAAGGCGGAAGGGCTGCCGGTGACTTGCGACGTGAGCGCGAATCACCTGCACCTGATCGACGTCGACATCGGCTACTTCGACGCGCAGTTCCGCCTCGATCCGCCGCTGCGCGGCGAGCGGGATCGCGAGGCGATCCGCGCGGCGGTCGCGGACGGCACGATCGACGCGATCTGTTCGGATCACACGCCGGTCGACGACGACGAGAAGCTGCTGCCGTTCGCCGAGGCCACGCCGGGCGCGACGGGGCTCGAGCTGCTGCTGTCGCTGACCGTGAAGTGGGCGGACGAGGCCGGCGTGCCGCTCGCGCGCGCGCTGAACCGGATCAGCGCGGCGCCGGCGGACGTGCTGAAGCTGCCGGCCGGCCGGCTCGCGGTGGGCGGCGCGGCGGACCTGTGCGTGTTCGATCCGCGCGCACACTGGCGCGTCGAGCCGCGCGTGCTGAAGAGCCAGGGGCACAACACGCCATTCCTCGGCTACGAGCTGCCCGCCCGGGTGCGCGCGACGCTCGTCGCGGGCCACGTGGCGTTCGAGCGGCATTGAGCGGGGCGCCGCGATGAACGCTCTGCGCAAGGCGCGTCTCGTGCTTCACCTGCTGCGCGGCATGGCGACCATCGCGCTGTGCTTCGGGCGCGCGACCCCCGCGCGCCGCCAGCAGCTCACGCGGGCGTGGACCGAGAAGATGCTGCGGCTGTGCGGCATGCGGCTCGTCGTGCACAACGACGACGCGCGGCTCGACGCGCGTGCGCTCGTGGTGGGCAACCATGTGTCGTGGCTCGACATCTACGTGATCAATGCCTGGCGTCCGACGCCGTTCGTGTCGAAGGCGGAGGTGCGGCAGTGGCCGGTGGTCGGCTGGCTCGCGGAACGGCTGGGCACCGTGTTCATCCAGCGCGAGAAGCGCAGCGAGGCGCGGCGGATCATGCACGAGCTGGCCGAGCGGATGCAGGGCGGCGGGCTCATCTGCGTGTTTCCGGAAGGGACGACGTCCGACGGCGTCGAACTGCTGCCGTTTCATGCGAACCTGTTCCAGGCCGCCGTGTCGGCCGGCTGCCCCGTGCAACCGGTTTGCCTGATGTATGAAGACGGACAGGGGCGGCAGTCGCTCGCGCCGGCCTATATCGGCGAGATGTCGCTCGGCGAATCGCTGGGCCGGGTGCTGCGTGACGGCCCGTTGACCGCGCACCTGTACGTCGGCGCCCCGCTCGATCCGGGGGCGGACCGGCGCGAGCTGGCCGCGCGCGCGCAGCAATCGGTGGCGGCGTCGCTCGCGGTGTTGCAGGAAAAGTGCGCGCGGCCGGGCGATGCGGCGCGCGCGCGTTTTGCGGCGGCCGCGCGGGTTGCCGTTCCGGCCGACGCGCCGGCGCAGGAGGCAGGGGCGGAAACGCTGACGCGCGGCGAAGGCTGAGCGCTCGCTGCGCGCGGCGACGGGCTATTCGCCGGCCGCCCCGCATGACGCGCAGGCCACCTGCGTCACGGTGCGCCGCGCCGGATCGGCGTCGAGCACGACGGCCGACAACTGGTTGCCCCAGACGCAGCCCGAATCCAGCGCGACGAGCGTGTCGCGCAGCATCAGGCCGAGTGCGGCCCAGTGGCCGAACACCACCGTGATGTCGGCGCTGCGCCGCTCGGGCGCGTCGAACCAGGGCAGGTAGCCGGCGGGCGCGGCGGCGGGCCCGCCGTTCGCGCGGAACTCCATCGCGCCGTCGGGCGTGCAGAAGCGGATCCGGGTGAACGCGTTGAAGGCCACGCGCAGCCGGTCCTTTTTCTTCAGATCGGGATGCCACCGGTTCGGCTCGTTGCCGTACAGGTTGCGCAGCGTGTCGACCCAGTCCGGCCCGCGCAACGCGCGCTGCAGTTCGTCGGCGAGCTCCAGCGCGAGCGTCATGTCCCATTGCGGCAGCAGCCCGGCGTGGACCATCAGCATGCCCGGCCCGGCATGCGCGAACGGCCGCTGCCGCACCCAGTCGAGCAGGTCGGGGGCGTCCGGCGCGGCCAGGATCTCGCCGATCGTGTCGCCGGGCTTGAGCGTGCGGATGCCGGCCGCGACCGACAGCAGGTGCAGGTCGTGATTGCCGAGCACGGCCGTGGCGCGCGGGCCGAGCGCGATGACCTCGCGCAGCGTGGCGAGCGAGGCCGGGCCGCGATTGACGAGGTCGCCGGCGAACCAGAGCGGGGTGTCGGAGGCGGGGGCGAGCGTGTCGAGCAGGGTTTGCAGGGCGGCGTGGCAGCCCTGGAGGTCGCCGATGGCGATGGGGGTTGACGTCATGGCGGATGATGCGAGCAGGTGGTGGCAATAGAAGAATGATCGTTGCAACCGGGTCGGGATGCAATATTTGCACCACGATAACCATTTGATTCGACGTGTATTTTCTTGTTCCTGTCGGGTCCGGAGCGCTGTATCAAGTTGTTAGCGGCATGGCTTTTGCATGGGCCGACTTCTTATAATCGTTGCTTTCCCCCCGAAAATTAACATCTGATGACTTGGGACGGCTCGCTCAGCGGTTAAAATGCCGGGCCTGAGTGGTCGAGGTCTGTGACCTCACTACTTTGAGAAATCTTTTCGGCGGCGCGCTCCGCGCGTCCGCCTCGCATTACTAGAGGGAGCCTCATGATCCTGGTTACGGGCGGCGCGGGTTTTATCGGTGCCAACTTTGTACTCGACTGGTTGAACCAATCCGACGAAGCGGTGCTCAACGTCGACAAGCTGACCTACGCAGGCAACCTGCGAACGCTGAGATCGTTGGAGGGCAACCCGGCGCACGTGTTTGCGCGAGTTGACATCTGCGATCGGGCCGCGCTCGACGCATTGCTCGCCGAACACAAGCCGCGCGCTGTTTTGCATTTCGCCGCCGAAAGTCATGTTGATCGTTCGATTCACGGGCCTGCCGATTTTGTGCAGACCAATGTCGTCGGCACGTTCACCCTGCTGGAAGCGACGCGCCAGTACTGGAACGGCTTGAGCGACGCAGGCAAGGCGACGTTCCGTTTTCTGCACGTATCGACCGACGAGGTGTTCGGTTCGCTGTCCTCGACCGATCCGCAGTTTTCCGAAGCGACGCCGTACGCGCCGAACAGCCCGTATTCCGCGACGAAGGCCGGCTCTGACCATCTGGTGCGCGCCTATCATCACACGTATGGCCTGCCGACGCTCACGACGAACTGTTCGAACAACTACGGTCCGTACCAGTTCCCGGAAAAACTCATTCCGCTGATGATTGCGAGTGCGCTCGCGGGCAAGCCGCTGCCGGTGTATGGCGATGGGCAGAACGTGCGCGACTGGCTGTACGTCGGAGATCACTGCAGCGCGATCCGCGAGGTGCTCGCGCGCGGCGTGCCAGGCGAGACCTACAATGTCGGCGGCTGGAACGAGAAGAAGAACCTCGATGTCGTGCATACCTTGTGCGACCTGCTCGACAAGGCGCGGCCGAAGGCGGCCGGTTCGTATCGCGACCAGATCACGTACGTGACGGATCGCCCGGGCCATGATCGCCGTTATGCGATCGATGCGCGGAAGCTCGAGCGCGAACTGGGCTGGAAGCCTGCTGAAACGTTCGAGACGGGTTTGGCGAAGACCGTCCGGTGGTATCTCGATCACGAGGCGTGGGTCGAGGAGGTTGTATCCGGCGAATACGCGAAGTGGGGGGGGGCCAGCAATGGTTAAGGAGCGTGCTGGTCCGGTATTCCTCGTTACAGGTGCGAACGGCCAGGCGGGTTTCGAACTGTTGCGCAGTTTGGCGCCGCTGGGCCAGGTCATCGGGGTTGGGCGCGCGCGTTGCGATCTGGCCGACGCGGACGCGATTCGCCGGCTGGTGCGCGAACTGCGCCCGGACGTCATTGTGAATGCGGGCGCCTACACGGCCGTCGATCAGGCGGAAAAGGCCCCGGACGTCGCGCGCGCGGTCAATGCGCAGGCACCCGGCGTGTTCGCCGAGGAGGCGGCCGCATTGGGGAGCTTGCTCGTCCATTACTCGACCGACTATGTTTTTGACGGACAGAAGGCCGGGCGCTACGTGGAAAGCGACGAGCCGAATCCACTTTCCGTGTATGGCGCGACCAAATTGGAAGGCGAGCGGGCGGTAGGCCGGGCGGGATGCCGGCATCTGATTTTCAGGACCAGCTGGGCGTTCGGCGTGCATGGCGTCAATTTTCCCAAACAAATCATTCAGGCTGCGCGCCGCACGCCTGAGTTGCGAGTGGTGGCCGATCAATTCGGCACGCCGACCTCGACCGCACTGACTGCCGACGTGACGGCACACGCCATTCGCCGCTATCTGGACGGGCGCATCGATGTCGCGCAGGATGGGGTGTATCACCTGACGGCGCAGGGCGAGACATCCTGGTTCGAATACGCGCGCCACGTCATTGCGACGGTGCGGGATGCTGGATTGGTGACGCAGGCGAAGGCGGAGGACATCAAGGCGGTCAGCACGTCGGAGTATCCGACGTCGGCATTGCGTCCGAAGAATTCTCGTCTCGATACGACGAAATTGCGGCAAAACCTTGAGTTGAGCTTGCCGGCGTGGCAGGTGGGCGTCGATCAGATGCTCGCCCAGGTGACCGAGATTGCGGCGATGATGGCTGACAGATGATCGTGTCGCCACAAGTTTGGAGAATCAAAAATGAAACGTAAAGGAATCGTTCTGGCGGGTGGGTCAGGCACGCGCCTCTACCCGATCACGCATTCGGTATCGAAGCAGCTCCTGCCGGTCTACGACAAGCCCATGATTTATTACCCGCTGAGCACGCTGATGCTCTCGGGCATCCGCGACATCCTCATCATTTCGACGCCCGCCGACACCCCGAGGTTTGCGCAGATGCTGGGTGACGGGTCCCAGTGGGGGCTCAATCTGCAATACGCGGAGCAGCCTTCGCCCGACGGTCTGGCGCAGGCATTTCTGATTGGCGAAAAATTTCTGGACAACTCGCCATCGGCCCTGATTCTCGGCGACAACATCTTTCACGGCCACGAGCTGGTTGCCCAACTCAAGCGCGCTGACGCACGCACCGACGGGGCGACCGTATTCGCCTACCACGTTCAAGATCCCGAGCGCTACGGCGTCGTCGAGTTCGACGAGCAATTCCAGGCCCTGTCGCTCGAAGAGAAGCCGGCCGCACCGCGATCGAACTACGCGGTTACCGGGCTGTACTTTTACGACAATCAGGTGTGCGACATTGCGAAGAGCATCAAGCCATCCGCGCGCGGCGAACTCGAGATTACCGACGTAAACCGGTGCTACCTGGAAAAAGGCGGGCTCAATGTCGAGATCATGGGGCGTGGATACGCGTGGCTGGATACGGGCACGCACGAATCGCTGCTCGACGCCGCGACGTTCATCGCGACGCTCCAGCGCCGTCAGGGCCTGATGGTCGCCTGTCCGGAAGAGATTGCGTATCGCAATCAATGGATTACCGCGGACCAGGTCCGGGCGCTTGCGAAGCCGCTTGCCAAGAACGGCTACGGCGCCTATCTGCATCAAATCATTGCCGAGTGCATTGCATGAATCTGACCGTTATCGACACCACGCTGCCGGGCGTGAAGATTCTCGAACCCAAGGTGTTCGGCGACGATCGCGGCTTCTTCTTCGAGAGCTTCAACGCCCGCGAATTCGAAGAGGCGACCGGCGTGAGTCAGGCCTTCGTCCAGGACAACCATTCTCGCTCGGCGCGCAACGTGCTGCGTGGCCTCCATTATCAGATCCAGCATCCCCAGGGCAAGCTCGTGCGAGTCGTTGCCGGGGAAGTTTTCGATGTCGCCGTCGATATCCGCCGCAGCTCGCCGAATTTCGGCAAGTGGGTGGGCGTGAGGCTGTCTGCCGAGAACAAGCGCCAGCTGTGGGTGCCTGAAGGTTTTGCGCACGGCTTCGTCGTTCTGTCGGAAGCCGCGGAGTTTCTCTACAAGACCACGGATTACTGGTATCCGGAATACGAGCGCAGCCTGCTCTGGAGCGACTCGACGGTCGGCATCGAATGGCCGATCGAAGGCGATCCGATTCTTGCAGCGAAGGACAAGCTCGGGAAGACCCTGGCCGAAGCAGATTGCTTCGTGTGACGCGCTGCGCGTCAGATCTTTTGCATTTTCCGGAGCCTTGATTGCGGATGATTGTGAGTTTTTTCTCTGAGCTGGTTTCCTATCGCTATGTGCTTTCTCAGCTCATTAGTCAGAATCTTACGCTTCGGTACCGGCGGACGGCCATAGGGTTTCTCTGGACGCTCGTCAATCCGCTGCTGATGATTGCTGTCAGCGCGGTCGTGTTCTCGATCGTGCTGCGTATCGGCCTGAAGGATTATGCGATCTTTCTGTTCAGTGCGATTATCCCGTGGAACTTCCTGAACGGATGTATTCAGGCGGGTGGCACGTCGATGATCACCAACGAAGGGCTCATCAAGAAGATCTACGTCCCGAAGCACATCTTTCCGGTGTCGGCGGCGGTCAGCCTGCTTGTCGACAGTGTGCTGAGCACGGTGTCGCTGTTCGTGATCGTGCTGATCCTGGGGGCGAAGCTCACTTCGGCATTGCTGTTTCTACCTGTCGCATTCCTGATTACAGGCGTGCTGGGCGGTGCCCTCGCATTGATTTTTTCCGTGGTGTTCGTGTATTTGCGGGATACCGCTCACATCATCTCGATTCTGATGCAAGCGGTTTATTACATCACGCCGATTATTTATCCGGTATCGCTTGTTCCGGAGCAATACAGAATTTATTTCAAATTCAATCCGCTGTATTACTTCGTGCAACTTTTCCGTGCGCCGATCTATGAAGGAGTTTTTCCGGATGCGATGAGTGTCGCGGTGAGTTGTGGTACGTCGGCTATTATGGCGCTGATCAGCCTGATTGTTTTTCAGCGGTATTCGAAAAAAATTATTTTTAGGCTGTGATTCATGGATTCGAAAATTGAAATATCGGATTTAGGCGTCAGATTTCGGCTTTATCACGACCGGTCTCCGTCGCTGAAGCAGATCATTGCCGGCATGGGGCGCCATCGGGAGCGAAGCTTCAACGATTTCTGGGCGTTGCGCGACATCTCGCTGACCATCGACCACGGTGAGCGGGTGGGTATCGTTGGCCACAACGGAGCGGGAAAGAGCACGTTGCTGAAGGCGATTTGCGGAATTTACCCGCCGAGTTGCGGCGCGTTGGACGTGAAGGGGCGCATCGCGCCCTTGCTCGAGATCGGCGCGGGTTTCCAGCCGGAATTGAGTGGACGGGATAACATTTATCTGAATGGTGCGATTCTTGGTTTTTCCAAGAAGGCAATCGAGAAATTTGAGAGTGAGGTCATCGAGTTTACCGGCCTCTCGGAATTCATCGATACGCCGGTCAAATATTATTCGACCGGTATGTACATGAAGCTCGGATTCGCAATCGCGACGGCAGTGCCGCCTGAAATTCTGATCCTTGACGAAATGTTCGCGGGTGGCGATGCGTCGTTCGTCGAACGGGCGACCGCGCGCATGGATCAGTTCATTGATCAGGCAAACATCATGGTCCTGGTGTCCCATAGCATGGAACTGCTCGAGAAGATGTGCGAGCGGGTGATCTGGCTGGAGCGTGGCTGTGTCCGCGGTGACGGGCCTGCGCGAGACATCATTGGTCGATATCTCGAGTCGCAGCATGCACAGACGAGCGCCTGACGCCGTCAAGCAAATTTAAATAATTACGTGAACAAGTGATGAAGCGAATCGCCTTTTACATGTTCTATGACGAGCACGGGGTCGTCGATGATTTCATCATCCACAAACTGCGTGCGCTTCGAGAGCATGTCGACACAATTTTTGTCGTGTCGAATTCGGAACTGCAGCCTGAAGGGCGTGATGCGCTGGAAAGCGTTGCGGATACGGTCTTCGTGCGCGAGAACGTCGGCTTTGATGTCTGGGCGTACAAGGAGGCAATGGAGGCCTACGGGATCGACCGCCTGGAAGCCTTCGATGAACTCATCCTGCTGAACTACACGTTCTTCGGCCCGATCTTCCCGTTCTCGGAGATGTTTGAACATTTCGACGGGAATTCGGACATCGATTTCTGGGGGGTCAGTGCCCACAAGGAAATGGTGCCGAATCCGTTTACCGGCAGCGGCGTGCTGCCGCTGCACATCCAGTCGCACTGGATTACCGTGCGCAAGCGATTGTTCACGTCGCTCGAGTTCAAGAAATACTGGGCAGACATGCCCATGATCAAGTCCTACCAGGATTCGATTCTGCAGCACGAGTCGAAATTCACCGCGCACTTCAGCGGCAAGGGCTATCGCTACGACGTCTATCTTGACCCGGAAGCGTATCCAACTCAGTATGCGACGTTCCAGAGTGTCGTCACGACGCTCGAGGATCGCTCGCCGATCCTGAAGCGCCGCCTCTTTTTCCATGATCCGCTGTTTCTCGAGCAGAACGCGGTCATTCTGAAAGACGCCATCAAAATCGTCGAGGAGCAAAGCGATTACGATACCGGACTGATCTGGCAGAATGTCAGCAGAACAACGGTTCCGCGAAATCTGTATACCAATCTGGACAATCTTCACATTCTGAACGATGTACTGGATGGTGCGCCACGTGCGGAGACTGGGACCCGGGTGGCCGTGATCGTGCATCTGTACTATCCGGACATGCTCGACGAGATGGTCACGTACATCAGTCGCATCCCTCGGTCGTTCGATCTGTACATCACCACGAGCAGCGACGAAAAGAAGCAGGACATCGAGGAGCGGCTCAAGGCGCTCGACCTCGGCTGGAGGTACGAGGTGCGGGTGACGGAGGAAAACCGGGGCCGCGATATGTCGTCGCTGTTCATCACCTGCAAGGACGTCGTGCTCGACGGCGGATATGATTATATTTGCCGCCTGCATTCGAAGAAGTCGCCTCAGAACAGCTACAACATGGGGCGATTGTTCAAGGCGCACCTGCTGGAAAATCTGTTGTACAACGAAGCTTTTGTTGAGAACCTGTTGCGCGTTTTCGACGACAATCCACACGTTGGGATGCTGATGCCGCCGGTTATTCACATCGCCTATCCGACGCTTGGCCACGCATGGTTCGCCAATCGCCCGGGTGTCGAGGAATGGGTGAAGAAGCTCAAGATCCTCACGCCGCGCGACGACTATACGCCGTTGGCGCCGTACGGGACGATGTTCTGGTTCCGTCCCGATGCGCTGAAAAAGCTGTTCGAGTACGAGTGGAAATGGACCGACTTCAATCCGGAACCGGACCACACGGACGGCGGGCTCGCGCACGTGCTGGAGCGGTTGATGGGCTATGCTGTTCACGATGCGGGATACCTGGTTCATTGCGTGATGAACCGCGAGATGGCGGCATCAAGCTACACGAAGCTTGAGTACAAGCTTCAGCGAATCGCAGGGCTGTTGCCGAACGGAAATATCCTGGATCAGATCGGTTGGATCTCGCTGAATGCGCATCCCGCCTCGCTGCGATTCATGCTGGGGACATGCCTGCGCATCGCGCAACGCTCTTTTGGCAGCAAGCATCCGCGCGTGACCCGGATGCTCAGGCCGGTGTTTCGCACCATGCGTTCCGTTTACCGGGCGTTTGTCCGGTGAACCTGTCGGATAATGCTCTGATTCAGTAAGGGGGTGGCAGTGAGAGTGACTGTTACGGGCGCCGGCGGGTACGTCGGCCGACATGTGGTGCGTGCGCTCGTGGAGTTTGGGCACGAGGTGGTCGCGATTGGTCGCGATACGTATTCAGCCGGGGACATGATCGACGGCGTGGATTATCGTTCGATGGACATCTTCGACGAAGGCGTCCATACGTTCGAACGGATCGGTAGTCCGGACGTGTGCATCCATTTGGCGTGGGAGGCTGGATTCAATCACCAGGATCCGTCCCACATCGGCAATGCGCTGAAGCATTATCGTTTCGTCGAGCGGCTGATTTCGGGCGGCTTGAAACATATCGCAGTGGCCGGGTCGATGCATGAGATCGGCTATCACGTCGGCGAGGTGGACGCGCAGACGCCGACCAATCCGTTGAATCCCTATGGCGTCGCCAAGAATTTCCTGCGCCAGGCGCTTTCGCTTTTGTGCGAGAAGCATGGCATTGACTGGAAATGGCTGCGAATGTACTACATCGTCGGCGACGATACGCGGAACAACTCGATTTTTGCGAAGCTGCTGGCGGCCGAAGCCGAAAACAAGCCGACGTTCCCGCTCAATAGCGGGGAGATGCTGTACGACTTCATCGAGGTCGGCCGCTTGGGACGTCAGATCGCACTGGTATCCACGCAGGAGGCGTATCGCGGCGTGATCAATTGCTGCAGCGGCCAGCCCGTTGCGTTGCGAACGGCCGTCGAGCGTTTCATTGCAGATCGCCAGTTGAGCATTCGACCGGAGTACAACAAGTTTCCGCGGCGCCCCTACGATTCGTATGCGATCTGGGGAAATGCCGATGTCGTGCGCATCCTCGAGGATGCCGTGGGCGGCTCCCGCCAATCATGATGACATGAGCCATGCGTCGACGGTTCCACCGAGGATGTAGGGCTCGCTAGCGCCGGGATGGTGGCATGGTATTCAGTTCATTTTCGTTTCTGTTTCTGTTTCTTCCATTGTTTTTCGTAGGATACGGAAGCATCAGGAATGTCGTATACAAGAATATTTTTCTGTTCGGGGCGTCGCTGGCCTTTTATTTCGTGGGCGAGCACAGGCAGATCTGGATTCTGATCGCCTCTATCCTCATCAACTACGCATTCGGTCTGCTCGTGGGTCGCGCGCGCGAGCGCGGGCGTGCGTTTCTGCTTGGGCCTCGGATGCTGGTGGCGTTGTGTGTTGGCGCCAATCTCGTCCTGCTCGGCTACTTCAAGTACATCACGTTCCTGACGGAAAACCTGGCCGGTGTCGTGCACGTCCTTGGGCTGCCGGTGCACGTTGCGGTCGTGCATGCCGCATTGCCGCTCGGCATCAGCTTCTACACGTTCCACGCGCTGAGCTACGTGGTCGACGTCTATCGAGGTGAGGTCAAGGCAACGCGGAACCTCGTCAACGTCGGTACCTATTTCACGATGTTCCCGCAGCTCGTTGCAGGCCCGATCCTGCGCTACAACATGATCGGCCATGCGATGGGCAAGCGCACCGTGACCGCCAACATGCTGTCGCACGGCATCTACCTGTTCGTGCTCGGGCTCGCCAAGAAGGTGTTGTTCGCCGATACGTTCGCGATGACGGCGGACGCTGTTTTTGCCTTGCCGCCCGCGCAGATCGATTTCGGTCTGGCGTGGGTCGGCGCGCTGGCGTATTCCTTCCAGATCTTTTTCGATTTCTGGGGCTATTCGCAGATGGCGATCGGCCTCGGGTTGATGATGGGATTTGATTTCCCGCTCAACTTCAACTACCCGTACATTTCCAGGAATATCCAGGAGTTCTGGCGTCGCTGGCACATGACCCTGTCGTTCTGGTTTCGCGACTATGTGTACATTCCGTTGGGCGGCAACCGCAAGGGCAGGATGCGCACGTACGTGAATCTGATCGTCGTGTTTTTCCTCACGGGGCTCTGGCACGGTGCGGCCTGGACGTTCATCGTCTGGGGCCTTTGGCATGGCGGTTTTCTGCTGCTTGAGCGCGCCGCTGCTCGAGGCTTCGAGCGCTTGCCGCGCGCCGTCTCGCATCTGTACACCCTGCTGGTCGTGATCTTCGGGTGGGTCCTGTTCCGCGCAACGCACTTTTCGGATGCGCTGACGTTCTGGAAGGCCATGGTCGGACTGCACGGATTTTCGTCGCCGGCGCTGTATCAGTACCTGAACCCGCTGTTTGCCGTCTTGCTGATCGCGGGCGCAGTGTTCTCGACGCCCGTGCCAGCGAAGCTGTCGGCCTGGTGCGTGCCGCGCATCGCAGGCATGACGATGCCCACGGCCATGATTGCGGGGTCGGTGCTGTTCGTCATATCGAGTGTGAAGATTCTGTCGGGCTCGTTCAGCCCGTTTCTGTATTTCCGTTTCTGACCGGTAGAAAATGAGAGCCTTGAATCGATATTTTCCAGCGCTTGCCTTTTTCGCCGCTACGCTGATTCCCGCCGTCTCCTGTCTGTACAGCCCGGCGCTGTCTTCCTATCTTCACGCGTACGTGCGCGGCGGCGACGTCACGGGACTGGAAGAGCAGGTGCGGCGAAGCAATCCGGTCTGGAACGGCGCACTCGATATGTATTCGACTACGCTGTATCGGCTTGGTATTTCATCGAATCCTCATGCCGCGCGTATCGGGCAGGACGGATGGGTGTTTCTCGGAAACATGCACAACGAGAATTTCGATCAGGCAGTGCGCGCGCGCGAAATCAGCGACGGCGAGGCGCAGCAGTGGGCGGAAGTGCTCGACTCGCAGCGTCATTGGCTCGAGTCGCGGAACATCCCCCTGCTGTTCGTACTCGCGCCGATGAAGGCCAATATCTACCCGGAGAAACTGCCGCGCTGGGCGCAAGCCATGCGTGAAGGGAAGCCGTCCGCGTTGGATCAGTTCAAGAAATACGCCGGGGACGAACTGCTTGACGTTCGCGGTGCGCTGATCGAAGCGAAAGCGTCGGGCCTGAGCTATTCGAAACTGAACAGCCATTGGACCGGCTATGGTGCATATGCAGCCTGGCAGCCGATTGCAAGGCGCCTCGAAACCGAGCTGCCGGGGTTCCACGCATACGGCACCAAGCCTTACACGGCAATCAGCCATGTCGCCTACGGCAATGAGTTCGATGGGATGGTCAATATCCATGTGCCGAATCAATGGGATGAGGTCTCGCTGTCCGAACCGACGCCGTCGATCGACATGCTGGCGGCGGACGGCAACTGGGTATCGCTGAACGGCAATCCGCAGACGGATGTGCTGGATTTGCCGCGACACACGCGTAACCAAAGCGCGCCGAACAAGCTACGCGCACTGGTGTTGCGTGATTCGATGGGGAACAGCCTGTCGCCGTACCTGCAGGCGTCGTTTCGCGAGGTGATCCAGGAGCACCATCACTTCTACCCGGGGCATACGTTGAACCTGCCCGCGCTCATCGAGAAATACCGTCCGGATGTGGTGATCTACGTGATGACGGAGCGATTCTCGATTGCGCCGCTCGGCAATCTCTACTACTGGCGCGGCGAAGAGGCGTTCCGGAAGGCCGCCGGCGCAGGCGATCCGATGCGGGTCGTCCGCGCGCTTGGCACCCTTGGCGAACCGGCCGTCCTGTCGCTTGATGGTCCCCATTCGTCCGGTTCGCGCACCGGCGTGGTCCGGCTGCGCCTGAACAGCGCCGCGGACGGCGCGGTCAGGCTGACGACCCGTGACGCGACGCAATCTCGCGAATACTTCGAGTCGGTGACACGTGGTGCCAATGACCTCTATTTCTTCCTGTCCGAAAGCGAGTTGAAGGGTAGTATTGATGTCGTGCCGGTTGGTACCGACTCGATTCAGATCGAGACAAGCGAAATCAAGCGGCCATCCTAGCGCGTACAACGATGGACCGGATCATGCGCTGGTCCGGTACGCCAGTCAGACGAGGTCTTGGCAGCCGGGCCGTCTGTCGCAAAAATTGTTCACGGGAAGACGTATGGGGCGCACCGCGCTGACGCAGGAGGCGGATCGCTTCGAACAGACGGATGATCGCAAGGTGTGCGCGGTCATCGTAAGTTTCAATCCGGATATCGAGCATCTGCGCGCGATGATCGACGCGTTGACGCCGCAACTGGCGCGCGTCGTCGTCGTCGACAATGGGTCGGCGCCATCGGCGCTCGGGTTTCTGGAAACACTTGCGCAACACGCGCAGGTGGACGTCGTGCCGCTCGGCGAAAATCGCGGAATTGCGAGCGCGCACAACGAAGGCATCCGATATGCGCGTCGTGCCGGATGCCACTACGTACTGCTGCTCGATCACGACAGTAAGCCGGCACCCGATATGGTGGCGCAACTGGTCGGTGCCGAACGGCATCTGACCGGGGAAGGCGTGAAAGTGGGCGCGGTCGGGCCGGTTGCGATCGATAGTCGCACGGGCGCCCGTGCATCGTTCGTCGTGATGCGGGGTGTCCGGCTGCGGCGCATTCAGTGCGGTGGCGACGAAATCACGGAGGTCGATTTCCTGATCTCGTCGGGAACCCTGATCGTATTGTCCGTGTTCGACGAGATCGGCGGCATGCGCGACGAACTCTTCATTGATCATGTCGACACGGAGTGGTGCTTTCGCGCACGCACGCACGGCTATCGCCTTTTCGCAGTCGGGGCGGCTGGTTTGCTTCATTCATTGGGTGATGAGGTGCAGCGCGTCTGGATCGGCCGCTGGCGCAGCATTCATGTTCATTCACCGCTACGCGACTACTACATGATCCGCAACACTCTGCTGGTGGCGAAGATGTCGCGACTGCCGTTGCGCTGGCGCATGGCGCTCATGATTCGCGCTGTCGGGTCGTTCGCCTATTTCAGCCTGTTCATGTCTCCGCGTGCGCGGCGAGTCGCGGCGATGGCGACCGGTGTCGCGCACGGGCTGACGAACCGGTCCGGCAAACGCTGATTCGCTGCATGCCGAGGTCAAATATACACATGCATCCACGCTTTTCCGTTACGGTTTCCATCGTCACGTTTCGCTCCGAGCCGGCGATGCTCGAGCGCACGCTTCACAGCGTGAGCCGCGCGGCCCGTTTCGCTCGCGAAGCGGGCGCAATTGATCGCCCGGTTCAGGTCGCGCTGATCGACAACGATGATCAAGCGGCCGGCGCCGCCATTCAGCCGTATCGCGATCTCGACGACGTCGAGGTTCGGCTGATCAGTGGGCACGGCAATGTCGGCTATGGCAGGGGACACAATCTGGCGCTTGCCGAGACGGACAGCGCGTTCCATCTGATTCTGAATCCCGACGTCGACATGGAGGCGTCGGGATTCGCGGAGGCGATCGGTTTCATGAACGCTCATCCGGATGTCGGGTTGCTCGCGCCGCACGTCAGGGGTGACGATGGCCGGATGCAGTATCTGTGCCGGCGCTATCCGTCGTTGTTCGATCTGCTCCTCCGGGGCTTCGCGCCTGCGTGGGTGCGATCGCGATTCGCGAAGCGGCTGAACGGATACGAAATGCGGGACGTGATCGGCGAGCGCGACGTCGTGCTCGATCCGCCGATCGTCAGCGGGTGCTTTATGTTTTTCCGGACCTCCGCGCTGCAGATGCTGCAGGGGTTTGATCCACGCTACTTTCTGTATTTCGAGGATTACGATCTCAGTCTCAGGGTCCACGAAAAAGCGCGAATCGCCTATGTGCCCGCGGTGAAAATCGTGCACTTTGGTGGCGGGGCCGCCCGCAAGGGGGCCAAGCATATCCAGATGTTCGCGGCGTCCGCATTCCACTTTTTCAATCGTCACGGCTGGAGGTGGCGATGAGCGCCTTGCTCGTGACGGGTGCAAACGGCTTCGTCGGGCGTGCGCTGTGCACGCTGGCGCAGGCGCAGGGCCACACGGTGTCCGGGATCGCGCGCCGTGCCGGCGGTTGCGTACCCGGCGTGCGGGAATGGGTGCACGATACCGCGGATTTCGATGGGATGGAGGCCGCATGGCCGGCTGATCTGCAGGTCGATTGTGTCGTCCATCTGGCGGCACGCGTGCATGTCATGCGTGATGAGGCGCGTGATGCCGGCGCAGCGTTCGACGCGACCAACGTCGACGGTGCGTTGCGTGTGGCAAAGGCCGCGCATGCGCGCGGCGCGACCCGCTTCGTGTTCGTGAGCAGTATCAAGGCCATCGCCGAGTGGAGTGCGGACGTCCCGCTTGTCGAGGACATCGCGCCTCGTCCCAGGGACGCGTACGGACTATCGAAGCTGCGCGCCGAGCGCAGGCTCGTGCAGTTCGGGGAGTCGGCCGGACTCGACGTCGTCATCGTTCGTCCTCCGCTCGTTTACGGACCGGGCGTACGCGCTAATTTTCTGAGGATGATGAACGCCGTGTCGCGCGGCATGCCGCTGCCGCTCGGCGCAATTGAGTCACGGCGCAGTGTTGTCTACGTCCGCAATCTTGCGGACGCGTTGCTGCAATGCGCAATCGACCGGCGCGCGGCGGGGGGGTGTTTCCACGTCGCCGACGACGACGCGCCGACCGTCACGGGACTGCTGCGAATGGTCGGTGACGCGCTCGGCAAGCCGGCACGGCTCATTCCGGTGCCTCCGGGTCTGTTGCGAGCGCTCGGCAGGCTGACTGGCCGCAGTGCGAGCATCGAGCGGTTGACCGGCAGCCTGCACATCGATACCACGCATATACGACAGGTTCTCGGCTGGCAACCGCCCTATACCACCCGGCAGGGCATGGCGGCGACGGCCGCGTGGTATCGTTCGCGCAGCACTCAATGATGGGCCTCATGCAATTTGCAACGACTACGTGGCTGGGGGCGCTCGCGGTAGCGTTAACCGCAGCCGTCGCTTCGACAGCGATCCTGCGCGTCCTGCTTGCCAGCGGGCTCGCATGGCGGCTCGCAACCGACATTCCGAACGAGCGTTCGTTGCATACGTGCCCGACGCCGCGCGTTGGCGGCTGGGGTATCGTACCGGTGTTCGTCGCCGCACTGCTGGGCCTGGCTCCCGGGATGTGGCTGATCGCGCTTGCCGCGGCGATGCTTGCCGCGGTGTCGCAGATCGACGACCGGCGCGGGTTACCCGCGCCGCTGCGGTTCGCCGCGCACCTCGTGGCGGTGGCCGTGTTGTTGATCGGCTACCGGGCCGATGCGCCTTGGTGGCTGGTTGCCGGAATCGGTTTTGTGATGGTGTGGCTGACCAATCTCTATAATTTCATGGATGGCGCGGATGGTCTTGCTGGCGGGATGGCGCTGTTCGGGTTCGGGGCCTATGCGGTGGCGGCGCTGAGCGGCGCGAAGCCGGCTCCGGATCTCGTGATCGCCGGCGCGGCCGTTGCGGGCGCGGCCCTGGGCTTTCTCCTGCTGAATTTCCATCCGGCGCGGCTTTTCCTTGGCGATGCCGGCTCGATTCCACTCGGTTTCATGGCGGGGGCGCTTGGCTACTGGGGGTGGCGCGACGCGATCTGGCCATTGTGGTTTCCCGGCATGGTGTTCGCACCCTTCATTGCTGATGCATCGGTAACACTCTTGAAACGATTGCTTCGGGGCGAAAAGTTTTGGCAGGCGCATCGGGAGCATTATTATCAACGGATGGTGCGTACAGGCATGAGTCATTGCCGTACTGCCATCTACTGGTACCTCACCATGCTCGTAGGCATAATGCTTGCACTGTGGGTGTTGGGTCGTGCTGAACGGGTGCAATGGCTGTTTTGCATCGGCTGGTATGGGGCTCTTGCCTGCATCGGGGTCTTGATCGACATACGTTGGAGCAAGGTCCAACCCCCCACCGGTATCAATTCTTGAGGTCTCTCGCCGATGTTGCGATCCAAAGCATCATGGCTGTCATTGAGCGCTTTTCTGTTCGATTTTCTGGCCGTGGCGGCTGCGTGGTTGTTGGCGTACCTGGTGCGATTCAATGGCAGCATCCCGCCTGACTTTGTAAGCGGCGCGCTGACAGCGCTCGTCTGGGTGCTCCCTGTCTATGCGTTGATGTTCCACGTGTTCGGCCTGTATCGCGGCCTGTGGGTATTTGCGAGCTTGCCCGACCTGATGCGCATTTCGAAGGCGCTCGCGGGCGGCGGGATGATCGTGATGATCGGCGCGGTAATGTTTCAGCCGACGCCGATCATTCCGCGTTCCGTTCTGCTTGTCTTCCCGTTGATGCTGTTCCTGTTTATGGGCGGCGCGCGCGCGCTGTATCGTGCGACCAAGGAGTTTTACCTGTACGGCGGCCTCGTCGGGCAGGGCAAGCCCGTACTTGTGCTCGGCGCGGGTACGGCCGGTGCGAACCTCGCGCGCGAGTTGTCGCGCTCGGGCGAGTGGCGCCTCGTCGGGTTGCTCGACGACGATGTCACGAAGCACGGTCGCGAGGTGTACGGCTACAAGGTGCTCGGGGCGATCGACGACCTGGCCTACTGGACCGAGGCGTCGAAGATCGAATACGCAATCATCGCGATCCCGTCGGCCACGGTCGAAGTCCAGCGCCGTGTCGTGACCCTTTGTGTGCGCGCCAGGGTGAAGGCGCTGGTGCTGCCGTCGCTGACGACATTGATGCCGGGCCAGGGCTTCCTGTCGCAAGTGCGTCATATCGATCTCGAGGACCTGCTCGGCCGCGAGGCCGTCACGATCGATACGCCGCACGTCGAGGCGTTGCTGCGCGGTCGCGTCGTGATGATCACGGGAGCGGGCGGGTCGATCGGGTCTGAATTGTGCCGGCAGATCCTGCGTTTCGCCCCTGCACAACTGATCGCGTTCGACTTGTCCGAGTACGCGATGTACCGGCTGACCGAAGAGTTGCACGAGCGCTTCCCGGAGCAGCCGGTTGTGCCGATCATCGGCGATGCGAAGGATTCGCTGCTGCTCGATCAGGTGATGTCGCGCCACGCGCCGCACATTGTGTTCCACGCCGCCGCGTACAAGCACGTGCCGTTGATGGAAGAGCACAATGCGTGGCAGGCGCTGCGCAACAATGTGCTCGGCACGTACCGTGTCGCGCGCGCGGCGATCCGGCATGATGTGCGCCATTTCGTACTGATCTCGACCGACAAGGCCGTCAACCCGACCAATGTGATGGGCGCAAGCAAGCGCCTCGCGGAAATGGCGTGCCAGGCGCTGCAGCAGACGAGCGAGCGCACGCAGTTCGAGACGGTGCGGTTCGGTAACGTACTCGGCAGCGCGGGCAGCGTGATCCCGAAATTCCAGGAGCAGATCGCGAAAGGGGGGCCGGTGACGGTCACACATCCGGAGATCACGCGTTTCTTCATGACGATCCCGGAGGCTTCGCAACTGGTGTTGCAGGCATCGAGCATGGGCCGGGGCGGCGAGATCTTCATCCTCGACATGGGACAGCCCGTGAAGATTGTCGACCTCGCGCGCGACCTGATCCGCCTGTGCGGTTTCTCAGAAGAGCAGATTCGCATCGAGTTCACTGGCCTGCGGCCGGGCGAGAAGCTCTACGAGGAATTGCTCGCTGACGACGAGACGACGACGCGCACGCCGCACCCGAAACTGAGGATCGCGCGCGCGCGCGAGGTACCCGGTGACCTGCTCGCCGAACTGCTGCCGTGGCTGATGCAGCATCGTGTGCTCGGCGACGATGAGGTTCGCCGCGATTTGCGGCGCTGGGTGCCGGAATACCAGTCGGTTGCCGCGCCGGTATTGCAGAGCGTGCCGACGCGCTCGGCATCGAGCCGTTGACACGCGGCTCGTCGCGATGACGGTAGGGCCGCCTCGCACTTGGCTGCGGAAGAATCAGCCGCGTCCGGTTCGACGGCGCACCGCGCGACCGCAATCCGATTGAGCCGGCGGGCGCGGCGAGCGCCATTTCAAGGCTTGCGCCGCGTCTTTCGCACCACCATCCATCGCGGCACCTTGAACCGCACGATACTCACATAAAGCCACACATAGGTGAGCGCGAACAGCACGACGAACGTGAACAGGTGGGCCGTGTGTCGCCAAAACAGCGTCGCAGGAATCACGGCCACGAGGCACAACAGCCACAGATACGGCGATGTCAGCGAATTCCGGCGCGTCAGGTCGTGCGCATGCTTGGTTCCCACCGCCCACCGCATCAGCCGCTTGTACACCAGCATGTGCAGGTGCACGCCGTCCGGAATGCCGGGCGAGATCCCGCGGATGAATTTCTTCCGGTAGATCGAGAAGCAGGTCTCGAAGATCGGATACATGAACAGCAGCACCGGATACCAGGCCGACACCTCGCGATGCCGCATCACGAGCAGGATCGCGAGTTCCGCGAGCATGAAGCCGATGAAGTAGGCGCCGCCGTCGCCGAGGAAGATCAGCCCCGCCGGGAAGTTCCAGATGAAAAAGCCCATGATCGCGCCCATCATGATCAGCGAGCCGGACAGCACGACCGGGTCGCCGACCTGGAACGCGACGTAGGCGAGCGAGGCGAACATCATGAACGCCACCATCGAGGCGAGCCCGTTGAAGCCGTCGATGATGTTGATCGCGTTCGCGAGCGCCGCGACCGCGAGCACGGTGACGACCGCGGAGATCGCGACATAGCCGAGCACGAAGTCGAGCGGCGGCACGCTGATCCGGGTGATCGCGATGCCGAGCAGTCCGAACGCGAGCGCGGCCGCGGCCATCGTGCAGATGAGCCGCGCGAGCGGCGAGACCTTCTTGGTCAGGTCCTCGACGAGCCCCGAGGCGAAGGCCGGCGCGCCGCAGGCGGCCAGCCCGAAGATACTGCCCGCGACCGCCGGATAGCGGCGCGACAGCAGCAACGCGCCGACCGTGAGGCCTAGCACGATGCCGATCCCGCCGACCCGCGGCACGGGCCGGACGTGGAATTTCTGCACGCCGGCGAGATCGCCGTCGATCGAGAATTTCTCGTGCAGGTGCGCGTAGCGGATGACGAGCAGCGTGACGAGCAGGGAAGCGAGGAAACCGGCGGCGAAGCTGAGCATGGATGCGCTCGGAAGAGGGACAGCGGATTATACAAAACCCAGCGGGTTGTTTTCCTGCCAGCGCCAATGGTCGGCGCACATGCGCTCGATGCCGAATTCGGCGCGCCAGCCGAGCAGTTCGGCCGCGGCGGCCGGGTTCGCGTAGCACTCGGCGACGTCGCCGGGGCGGCGCGCGACCAGTTCGTAGGGCACCGGCCGGCCGGATGCCTGCTCGAACGCGCGCACCACGTCGAGCACGCTGTAGCCCTGCCCGGTGCCGAGGTTGACGACGAAGCTCGCGTCGCGCGCGACGAGCGCGTCGAGCGCGGCGAGGTGCCCGCGCGCGAGGTCGACCACATGGATGTAGTCGCGCACGCCGGTGCCGTCATGCGTCGGGTAGTCGCTGCCGAACACGCGCAGCCGTTCGAGCTTGCCGACCGCGACCTGCGCGACGTACGGCATCAGGTTGTTCGGGATGCCGGCCGGATCCTCGCCGATCAACCCGCTCGCGTGCGCGCCGACCGGGTTGAAATAGCGCAGCGTCGCGATTCGCCAGCTCGGGTCGGCGCGCTCCGCGTCGCGCAGGATCTGCTCGGCCATCAGCTTGGTCTGCCCGTACGGATTGGTGGCCGACAGCGGCGCCTGCTCGTCGATCGGCGAGCGCTCGGGCACGCCGTAGACGGTCGCCGACGAGCTGAACACCATGTGCCGGACGTCGCGCGCGTGCATGACCTTGAGCAGCGCGAGCAGGCTGTCGAGGTTGTTGCGGTAGTAGTCGAGCGGCTTCGCGACCGATTCGCCGACGGCCTTGAGCGCCGCGAAGTGGATCGCCGCGCGGATCGGGTGCGCGTCGAACACGCGCGCGAGCGCGGCTTCGTCGCAGACGTCGATCGGATAGAACGCGGGCGTCTTGCCCGTGATCGCGGCGATCCGTTCGAGCGCCGCGCGCTTGCTGTTGACGAGGTTGTCGGCGATCACGACGTCGTAGCCGTGTTCGAGCAGTTCGACCACGGTGTGCGAGCCGATGTAGCCCGCCCCGCCCGTGACGAGTATCGTGCCTTGTGCGTTCATTTTTCTGAGTTCCTCAGAGTGAGGCGCCCGTCTGGGCGCGGATCGTATCCTGGTAGCGCGCGACGACGCGCGCCTCGTCGAACTCGTCGGCGACCTTGCGCCGGCCTCGTTCCCCCATCGCGCGTCGCGCGGCGGGGTCCATCGACAGCATCCGTTCCAGCTGGCCGGCGAGGCTCGCGCTGTCGCGCACCGCGCACAGCAGGCCCGTCACGCCGTCGTCGACCACGTCGCGGCAGCCGGGTACGTCGGTGGCGACGATCGGGCGGCCCATCGCCGACGCTTCCATCAGCGTGCGCGGCACGCCTTCGCGGTACGACGGCAGCACCACGCAGTCGGCCGCCGCGATATGCGGCCGCACGTCGTGCGCCTCGCCGAGATATTCGATCACGCCTTCGCCGACCCACGCGTCCACGTCCGCCCGGCCGATGGCGCTCGGATTGTCGACGCCGAGCGGCCCGAGCAGCTGGAAGCGCGCGCGCGGTTCGCGTGCGCGCACGATGCGGGCCGCCTCGACGTATTCGCGCACGCCTTTGTCCCACAGCAGGCGGCCGATCAGGATGAACACGGGCGCGTCGCCGGCGGGCAGCGGCGCGGGCGCGAACTGTTCGAGATCGACGCCTTCGCCATGCAGGAGCCGCGCGCGCGCCGGATGGGCGAGCAGCCGTTCGCGCTCGAAGGTGGCGAGGTCGTCGCGGTTCAGGAACCAGACCTCGCGCGGGAACCGGAACGCGAACCGGTACAGCCGCTTCGCGACCTGGGCCGCGCGGCTCGGCTGGATGAACACGTAGCCGAGCCCGGTGGTCACCGCGATCGACGGCACGCGCGCGAGCCACGCGGCGATCGAGCCGTAGATGTTCGGCTTGATCGTGTAGTGGAACACGAGGTGCGGCCGGATCGCCCGGTAGTGCCGGTACAGCGCGGCGAGCGTGCGCAGGTCCTGGCGCGGATCGGTGCCTTTCGAGGCGACGGGCAGCTCCAGGTAACGGCAGCCCATCGCGATCAGCGGCTCGACCGTGCGGTCGCGCGGCGCGAGCACGGTCACCTGCGCGCCGCGCGCGACGAGCATCCGCAGCAGCCCGTGGCGGTAGGTGTGGATCGCCCAGGCGGTATTGCAGACGAGGACGATGCGCAATGGCGTGGCAAGGCTCATGAAAAAATTCGCAAAAAAATCGGGGCGCGCATCAGGCGGAGCGGTTCGCGCCGAACAGCGCGCGCTTGATCCGCTGCAGCATCCGGTACGGGGTCACGAAGTGCAGCAGGTTCTTCGCGAGCCCGGCCCAGTCGTACGGGTTGAGCGGGTTGAAATGGCGCAGCAGCAACGCGAGCGTCGAGCCGACCTGGCGCCGCCGCTTCGTCGCGCTGATCCCGCCCTCGTTCAGCTCATAGTACAGCCCGAGCTCCGGCAGGTTGGCGCAATCGTAGCGCGCCATCAGTCTCAAAAACAGATCGAGATCCTCGGCCGCGCGATAGTGCGCGCGATAGTTGCCGACCGCGCGCACGGCGTCGATCCGCAGCATCATCGACGGATGCACGAACGGCGAGCGGAAGAAGCGCGTGCGGCGCAGCGCGGCGGGCTCGGCGGGCGGCGTGAGCATGAACAGCGGCCGGCCGTCGCGGCTCACCACCTGGGTCCACATGCCGAGGCCCGCGACCCGCGGGTTCGCCTCGAGATACGCGAACTGCCTGGCGAGCCGGCCCGGCGCGGCGAGGTCGCCCGCGTCGATGCGCGCCGCGTAGCGGAAGCCGCGCGCGGCGAGCGCGTCGATGCCCGCCGCGAGCGCGCGCTCGATGCCGACGTTGCGCGGCATCCGCAGCACCTCGACGACGAGGCCCGGCAGTGTCGGCGCGACGATCGGCGGCGTGCTGCCGTCGTCGACGATCAGGACGTGGACGCGCGCGTCCTCGCGGAACGAGGCGAGCGTGCGCGCGACGTCGTCGCCTCCGTTGTAGACGGGCATCAGCACGGCGACGTCATCGAGCGCGGCGCGCGGGGAGGAGGTGGGCGTCATGGGCGCAGCTTGAAACGGATGTAGTGGAAATTGACGGCCGCCGCCGCCAGGTAGCCGGCGGCGAGGCCGACCAGCGCGCCGTACAGGCCGAGCCGGGGAATCGCGACGAGGTTGACGAGCGCGGCGCACGCGAGCGCGAGCAGCCATTTGGTCAGCAGCACGAATTTCGCCTGGTACTTGAGCACGATGAGATTGCCGATCGCCTCGATGCCGGCCGGGACGGACAGCCACACGGCCCAGCGGAAGATCTCGACCGAGGTTTCGTAGCCGGGCCCGAACACGCGGCCGATGATCACGCCGGCGAGCAGGTCGAGCACGAGCGCGCCCGCGGCCATCAGCGCGGCCGTCATGGCGATCAGCCGCCACACGTTGCGGCGCAGGCGCGCGAGATCCTGGACCCGGTACACGAACGCGGGCGCGAGGGTCTGCGCGAGCATCAGCGCTAGCGTGATCCAATTTTCGTTCAGTTGCTGCGCGGCCGCGTAGCGGCCCAGCTCGGCGAACGACACGTGGCGCTCGAGCATCAGCCGGTCGAGCTTCAGGAACAGGTACATGCAGATGAGGCCGAGCCAGAACACCGTGCCCGCGGTCGCGAAGTGGCGGAACAGCGGGCGGTCGAGGCGCCAGCCGAGCCTGCCGCCATGGCGGCGCCGGTAGTAGAGCAGCAGCGCCGCGCCGATCGCGGCGGCCTCGAGCGCCCACAGCCAGCCGAACCGCGCGGGCGCGGCGGCGGCCCGCACCAGCAGCCACACCAGCAGCGCCTTGGCGAGCGCGGCGGCCATGCTCGCGAGCAGCTGCGGCTTGCTGTAGGTCATGCTCTGCAGCCACGCGTTGATCACGCCGACGAACGGCTCGCGCAGCACCATCGTCACCGCGAGGCCGGCCAGCATCGCGCCGACGAGCGGATCGACGAGCCCCGCCGCGATGCCGGCCCAGGTCAGCGCGAGCGCCGCGACCGACACCACGAAGCGCAGCGCGAACGCGCTGCCGAGCACCGCGCCGAGCTGCGCGGGCGGGCGCTGGACGATGGTCGGCACGAGGATTTCCGCGCCGCAGACCCAGGTGAGCGGCGCGAGCACCAGCAGCAGCGTGTTCGCGTACTGCCACTTGCCGAACACGTCCGGCCCGAAATAGCGCGCGAGCAGGCCGCTGATCGCGATCGCGACGCCGATCTGCGTGAGCCGTTCGAGGCCCAGCCAGACCAGATTGGCGACGGCCTTGGCGACGTCGGGGTTGGCGATGCGCGCGAGCAGGGGTTTCAGCATCGGTGACGGGGCGGGAATGTACGCAAGATGACCGCGCCGGCCGCTTTTGCGCGCGACTTTGCTGCATTGAAGCATCCAGGCATTAGAATGGCGCGATCCGCGTTTCTGAAACCGGCCATTATAAGTGGGATCGGGCCCGTTCCTCACCTGATCCGGCCCGCGCCGGCCGGCGCGGCGGCCAGATTTTTACATGCACGACAGAGAGTGAATCGATGATTTCGCAATCCATTTTCAAGGCGTATGACATTCGGGGCGTGATCGGCAAGACGCTCGACGTGGGCGTCGCCCGGTCGATCGGCCTCGCATTCGGCAGCGAAGTGCGCGCCCAGGGCGGCGACGCGGTCGTGGTGGCCCGCGACGGACGCCTGTCCGGGCCGGATCTCATCGGTGCGCTGGCCGACGGCCTGCGCGCCGCGGGCGTCGACGTGGTCGACGTCGGCATGGTGCCGACCCCCGTCGGCTATTTCGGCGCGAGCGTGCCGCTCGCGCTCGCGGGCGGCGAGCGCCGCATCGACTCCTGCATCGTCGTCACGGGCAGCCACAACCCGCCCGATTACAACGGCTTCAAGATGGTGCTGCGTGGCGCGGCGATCTACGGCGAGCAGATCCAGGCGCTGTACCGGCGCATCGTCGCGAACGATTTCGCGTCGGGCAGCGGCAGCTACGAGCAATGCGACCTGGCCGACGCCTACCTCGAGCGCATCGTCGGCGACATCAAGCTCGCGCGTCCGCTCAAGCTCGTCGTCGACACCGGCAACGGCGTCGCGGGCCAGCTCGCGCCGCGCCTGTTCAAGGCGCTCGGCTGCGAGGTGGTCGAGCTGTTCACCGAGATCGACGGCCATTTCCCGAACCACCACCCGGATCCGGCGCACCCGGAGAACCTGCAGGACGTGATCCGCGCGCTGCGCGAGACCGATGCGGAGATCGGCTTCGCGTTCGACGGCGACGGCGACCGCCTGGGCGTCGTCACGAAGGACGGCCAGATCATCTATCCGGACCGCCAGCTGATGCTGTTCGCCGAGGAAGTGCTGTCGCGCAACCCGGGCGCGCAGATCATCTACGACGTGAAGTGCACGCGCAATCTCGCGCAATGGGTGCGCGAGAAGGGCGGCGAGCCGCTGATGTGGAAGACCGGCCACTCGCTCGTGAAGGCGAAGCTGCGCGAGACGGGCGCGCCGCTCGCGGGCGAAATGAGCGGCCACGTGTTCTTCAAGGACCGCTGGTATGGCTTCGACGACGGCCTCTATACCGGCGCGCGGCTGCTCGAGATCCTCGCGCGCGTCGCCGATCCGAGCGCGCTGCTGAACGGCCTGCCCAATTCGATCTCGACGCCCGAGCTGCAACTGAAGCTCGAGGAAGGCGAGAACGTGAAGCTGATCGACGCGCTGCGCGCGAATGCGCGCTTCGACGGCGCGGACGAGATCGTGACGATCGACGGCCTGCGCGTCGAGTACCCCGACGGCTTCGGGCTCGCGCGCTCGTCGAACACGACGCCCGTCGTCGTGCTGCGCTTCGAGGCGACCAGCGAGGCCGGAATCGAGCGCATCAAGGCGGCGTTCCGCGCCGCGCTGACGGCCGCCAAGCCGGACGCGCAGCTGCCGTTCTGAGCGAAGCCGGGCGTGCGCCCGGCGGCCCGCGCCGGTTGCGCGGGCGCAAGTTCGGCCCCGAAAGCGGCGCGGCGCGCGAGCGCGCGCCGCTTTTTGCCGTTCTCCGGGCCGCATCGCGATAAAATCCCCCCTTTCTGCCCCTGCCGGCCGTTCGCCGGCTTTTTTTCAGCGTGCAAAAGATTCTGATCGTGCGGGTGTCGTCGCTGGGCGACGTCGTGCACAACATGCCGGTGATCGCCGATATCCGGCGCCGGCATCCCGATGCGCAAATCGACTGGCTCGTCGAGGAAAGCTTCGCCGACCTCGTGCGGCTCGTCGACGGCGTGCGCAACGTCCTGCCGTTCTCGCTGCGCCGCTGGCGCAAGCGGCTCGGCTCGGGCGCGACCTGGCGCGAGATCGGCGCGTTCCGGCGCCGGCTCGCCGAGGAGCACTACGATCTCGTGATCGATTGCCAGGGCCTGATCAAGACCGCGTGGATCGCGAGCTGGGCGCGCGGCCCGCTCGTCGGGCTCGGCAACCGGACCGACGGCGCGGGCTACGAGTGGCCGGTGCGCTTCTTCTACGACCGGCGCGTGCCGATCGCGCCGCGCACCCACGTGGTCGAGCGCTCGCGCCAGCTGGCCGCGGCCGCGCTCGGCGATCCGGCGCCCGCGCCCACCGATCCGATCGCGTTCGGCCTCGACACGGGCGCGGCGGCGCGCGCGCTGGCGGCGCTCGACCTGAACCTGCCGGTGCCCTACGTGGTGTTCGTGCATGCGACCTCGCGCGCCGACAAGCAGTGGCCGGACGCCGCGTGGCGCGAGCTGGGCCAGGCGCTGGTGCGGCGCGGCGCGTCGCTCGTGCTGCCGTGGGGCAACGAGGCCGAGCGGATCACGAGCGAGCGGCTCGCGGCGGGCTTCGGCGCGGCCGCGATCGTGCCGCCGCGCCTGTCGCTGCCCGCGGTGGTGGGCCTGATCGACGGCGCGGCCGCGACCGTCGGGGTTGACACAGGTCTGGTTCACATTGCCGCCGCGCTGAAGCGGCCGACCGTCGAACTGTACAATTTCGCCACGGCCTGGCGCACCGGCGGCTACTGGTCGCCCAACGTCGTCAATCTCGGCACGGCCGGCCAGCCGGCGTCGCTGGCGCAGGTCCAGGCCGCGCTCGAGGCATTCGGCCTCCTGTAATTCACCCAGGCGATCATGAGCGAATCCCAGATCATCGAAGTGGCGTCCGCGGATTGGAGCGGGCGCAATCTTTCCGTGCCGCGCGAGCAGCTGCTCGCCGCGGTCGAGACCGGCAAGGTGCTGTACTTTCCGAACCTGCGCTTCGCGATCGAAGGCGGCGAGGAAGCGCTGCTCGATCCCGCGCTCGCGGACCCGAAGCGCAAGAACATCAGCCTCGCGCCGAACGGCGGCGCGCTCGCGGGCGTGCTCGGCGACAGCGTCATGCAGTCGGCGGTGCGCGCGCTCGTCGCGCGCTTCCAGCAGCAGGCGGGCTCGCTCGTCGACGGCCTCTTTCCCGAGTATCGCGGCCGGCTGCGCGTCGCGCCGACGAGCCTGCGCCTGATGCAGGTCGAGACCCGCCAGACGTCCTGGCGCAAGGACGACAGCCGGCTCCACGTCGACGCGTTCCCGTCGCGGCCGAACTACGGCGAGCGGATCCTGCGCGTGTTCACCAACGTGAATCCGGCCGGCGCGCCGCGCGTGTGGCGGGTCGGCGAGCCGTTCGAGGCGGTCGCGCGGCGCTTTTTGCCGCACATCAGGCCGCAGCTGCCGGGCGCCGCGTGGCTGTTCGACCTGCTGCACGTGACGAAGTCGAAGCGCAGCGCGTACGACCACCTGATGCTGAACCTGCATGACCGCATGAAGGCCGATCTCGACTACCAGCGCGACAGCGCGCAGGAAACCATGCCGTTCCCGCCCGGCAGCGTGTGGATCTGCTTCTCCGACCAGACCTCGCACGCGGTGATGTCCGGACAATTCATGATGGAGCAGACCTTCTTCCTGCCCGTCGAGGCGATGGCGCGCCCCGAGTGCGCGCCGCTCGGCATCCTCGAGCGCCTGCAAGGCAGGGCGCTGGTTTGAGCGCGCGCCTCTCGATGCGGGCGGGCTCGCGATGCTGAGGGCGATCTATCGCGCTTTGTGGTGGATCGTCGCGCCGCTCGCCGTGCTGCGGCTGTGGGTGCGTTCGCGGCGCGAGCGCGGCTATCGCGAGCACATCGCCGAGCGCTTCGGCCGTCGCGACGCGCATGCGCTGGCCGCGCGCGGCCCGGACGACGCCGCGCCGCTGATCTGGATTCATGCGGTGTCGGTCGGCGAAACGCGCGCCGCGCAGCCGCTCGTCGAGGCCCTGCTGGCCGCGCGGCCCGACGCGAAGATCCTGCTGACCCACATGACGCCCGGCGGCCGCGCGACGGGCGAACAGCTGTTCGGCGCGCGCGTGCTGCGCTGCTATCTGCCGTACGACATGCCGCACCTGGTGCGCCGGTTCCTGCGCGCGTGGCGGCCGGCGCTCGGCCTCGTGATGGAGACCGAGGTGTGGCCGACGCTGATCGACGAATGCCGTCGCGCGGACGTGCCGCTCGTGCTGACCAATGCGCGGATGTCGGCGCGCTCGTACCGGCGCGCCGCGCGCTTCGGCGCGGCGGCGCGCGACGTGTTCGGCGGCTTCGCGCGGGTGCTCGCGCAGAGCCCGGCTGACGCGGAGCGCCTGAGCGCGCTGGGCGCGCGCCAGGTCGCGGTGCTCGGCAACCTGAAATTCGACATGACGACGCCGCCCGAACTGGCGGCGCGCGGGCGCGCCTGGCGCGCCGCGATCGGCGCGCGGCCGGTGTGGGTCGCGGCGAGCACGCGGGAAGGCGAGGAAGCGCTGGTGCTGCAGGCGTTCGCGGCGCTCGCGACGCCGGGTGCGCTGCTGATCCTCGTGCCGCGTCATCCGCAGCGTTTCGACGAGGTGGCGGCGCTGGTCGAGCGCTGCGGCCTCAGCTGCGCGCGCCGCTCCGCGTGGGCGCCCGGCGCGGCGCCGGCGGCGTCCGAGCGCGTGGCGCCCGCCGCGCTGCCGGCCGACGTCGCGGTGCTGCTCGGCGATTCGATGGGCGAGCTGGGTGCGTACTACGCGGCGTCCGACGTCGCGTTCATCGGCGGCAGCTTGCTGCCGCTCGGCGGCCAGAACCTGATCGAGGCCTGCGCGGTCGGCGTGCCGGTGCTGATCGGGCCGCACGTGTTCAATTTCACGCAGGCCACGGCCGACGCCGTCGCGGCCGGCGCGGCCGAGCAGGTGCGCGATCCCGCGGATCTCGCGCGCGCGCTCGACGCGCTGTTCGCCGATCGCGCCCGGCGCGTCGCGATGGGCGCGGCGGCCGCCGCGTTCGCCGCGCGCCATCGCGGCGCGACCGCGCGCACGCTCGACGTGCTGCTCGCGCGCCTGCCCGATCCCGCGTAAGCGTTCGACGCGCGCGGCCTGCCGGCTACAGCCGCAGCAGGCCGCGCCGCTCGATGAACGCGACCACCTCGGCCACGCCGTCGAGCGTCTTCAGATTGGTCATCACGTAAGGGCGCGCGGCGCGCATCTTCTCCGTATCCGCGGCCATGACCTCGAGGCTCGCGCCGACCATCGGCGCGAGATCGGTCTTGTTGATCACGAGCAGGTCCGACTTGGTGATGCCGGGGCCGCCCTTGCGCGGGATCTTCTCGCCGCCCGCGACGTCGATCACGTAGATCGTCAGGTCCGACAGCTCGGGGCTGAAGGTCGCGGCCAGGTTGTCGCCGCCCGATTCGATGAACACGATGTCCGCGTCGGGGAAGCGCGCGAGCATGCGTTCCACGGCTTCCAGGTTGATCGACGCGTCCTCGCGGATCGCCGTGTGCGGGCAGCCGCCCGTCTCGACCCCCATGATCCGTTCCTCGGGCAGCGCGCCCGCCACGGTCAGCAGGCGCTGGTCTTCCTTCGTGTAGATGTCGTTGGTGATCGCGACGAGGTCGTACTGCGCGCGCATCGCCTTGCACAGCATTTCGAGCAGCGTGGTCTTGCCGGAGCCGACCGGGCCGCCGATGCCGACGCGCAGCGGCGGCAGCTTCTTGGTGCGACGGGCTGGGGAGGAGGGCGAGGATGCATTCATGATCGTGGGCTCAGGAGCGGAACAGCCGGGAGTATTGCGCTTCGTGACGCGCGGACAGGATGCCGAGCTGCGGCGCGAAGGTGTTGAGCGCGTCGGGCGCGATGGCGAGCGCGCGCGCCACGGCATCGCGGATCGGCGCGCGCAGCGCGACCAGGATCTTCTGGCCGGCCAGCTGGCCGAGCGGCACGGCCTTCAAGGCGGCGGCGGTCTGGTTCTCGATCCAGCCGAAGGCATAGGCGGTCAGCGTCGCGTCGGCGCGCGCGTCGTGCGCGGCGGCCGCGAACGCGAACGCAGTCGGCAGCGCGATCGGCCTGAGCGCGGCGAGCGTCGCGCGGCGCGCCGCGTCGCCCCATTCGAGCGACGCGCACAGCTGCGCGAGCGACCAGCCCATCTGTTCGGTCTCGCGCCGCAGCTCCGACGACTCCCGGCTCGCGACGAACTCCTCGTTGGCCGCCGCGAGCCCGGGCGCGTCGTGCTCGCGCCAGCGCGCGAGCTGGTGCGCGACGAACGGCAGCTCGCCGTGCGCGAGCACGTCCGCGAGGCCGCTCGCGATCCAGTCGCGCGCGCTGTCGGCGTCGCGGATCAGCTGCGCGTCGAGCGCGGCTTCCAGCCCCTGCGAATAGCTGAATGCGCCGATCGGCAGCGCCGGCGAGGCGAGATGCAGCAGCGCGAGCAGTTCAGCGGTGTCCATGGCCGTGCGTATGCGAGCACGACGGGCCATGCTGGTGGTCGTGGTCGTGGTCGTGGTCGTGGTCGTGCGAGTGCGAGTGCGAGTGCGAGTGCGAGTGCCCGTGGCGTTCGTCGAACACCTGCTGCGCGAGCGCATAGTCCTCCGCGAAGCTCGCGTCGTGGCCGTGGCGATGGCCGCCGCCGTATGCGCCGGCCTCCGGATGGAACGGCGCGTCGACCCGCTCGACCGTCGCACCGACCCGCGCGAGCATGTCGGCCAGCACCGGATCGTATTCGAGCGTCAGGCGGTCCGCGCCGATCTCGACGGGCGTGTGCCGGTTGCCGAGGTGGTACGCGGCGCGCGTGAGCGTGAGCGGGTCCGGCGCGCGCACGCGCAGCACCGCCTCGGCGGCCGCCGCGACGCGCACGAGGCCGCCGTCGTCCGCGACCAGCACGTCGCCGTCGCGCAGGATGGTGCCGCGCGGCAGCAGCAGCGCGACCGCCTCGCCGTCGTCGAGGGTCGCGGCGAGCCGGCTGCGGCAGCGCGCGTCGTAGGGGAGCGTGAGCACCGGCGCGCGCGCGACGAGCGAGGCGGCGAGTTTCACGTGCGGAGCGATGCGTTTGTCGAGCGTGCGCATGGGCGGAAGCGGAAACGTCAGAACAGGAAATAGCGCTGCGCCATCGGCAGCACGGTCGCGGGTTCGCAGGTCAGCAGCTGGCCGTCGGCCACCACGTCGTAGGTCTCGGGATCGACGCTGATCGACGGCCGCCATGCGTTGTGGATCATGTCGGCCTTGGTCACGGTGCGGCAGCCGCGCACCGGCACCACGCGCTTCGCGAGCCCGTAGCGCGCGGCGATGCCGGCGTCCGCCGCGAGCTGCGACACGAAGGTGAGCGAGGTGCGCGCGAGCGCGCCGCCGCGCGTGGCGAACATCTCGCGGTAGTGGACCGGCTGCGGCGTCGGGATCGACGCGTTCGGGTCGCCCATCTGGGCCAGCGCGATCATGCCGCCCTTGAGCACCATCGCGGGCTTGACGCCGAAGAACGCGGGCTCCCACAGCACGAGATCCGCCCACTTGCCGGGCTCGATCGAGCCGACCTCGTGCGCGATGCCGTGCGTGAGCGCCGGATTGATCGTGTACTTCGCGACGTAGCGCTTGGCGCGGAAATTGTCGTTGCGCGCGCCGTCCCCGGGCAGCGCGCCGCGCTGCACCTTCATCTTGTGCGCCGACTGCCAGGTGCGGAGGATCACCTCGCCCACCCGTCCCATCGCCTGCGAATCCGACGACACCATCGACAGCGCGCCGAGGTCGTGCAGGATGTCCTCGGCCGCGATCGTCTCGCGGCGGATCCGCGATTCGGCGAAGGCGAGATCCTCGGCGATCGACGGGTCGAGGTGGTGGCACACCATCAGCATGTCGAGATGCTCGTCGAGCGTGTTGATCGTGTAGGGCCGGGTCGGATTGGTCGACGAGGGCAGCACGTTCAGCTCGCCGCACACCTTGAGGATGTCGGGCGCATGGCCGCCGCCCGCGCCCTCGGTGTGGTAGGTGTGGATCGTGCGGCCCTTGAACGCCGCGACCGTCGATTCGACGAAGCCGGCTTCGTTGAGCGTGTCGGTGTGGATCGCGACCTGGGTGTCGGTGTCGTCGGCCACCGACAGGCAGGTGTCGATCGCGGCCGGCGTGGTGCCCCAGTCCTCGTGCAGCTTGAGGCCGATCGCGCCCGCCGCGATCTGCTCGACGAGCGGCTGCGCGAGGCTTGCATTGCCCTTGCCGAGGAAGCCGAGATTGATCGGCCAGCCGTCGGCCGCCTGCAGCATGCGCTCCAGGTGCCAGGGCCCGGGCGTGCAGGTGGTCGCGTTGGTGCCGGCCGCGGGGCCGGTGCCGCCGCCCAGCATGGTCGTGACGCCCGAGGCGAGCGCTTCCTCGATCTGCTGCGGGCAGATGAAGTGGATGTGCGTATCGATGCCGCCCGCGGTCACGATCATGCCTTCGCCCGCGATGATCTCGGTGGCCGCGCCGATCGCGATCGTCACGCCGGGCTGGATGTCCGGATTGCCGGCCTTGCCGATCGCCGCGATCCGGCCGCCCTTCAGCGCGATGTCCGCTTTCACGATGCCCCAGTGATCGAGGATCACCGCGTTGGTGATCACGGTGTCGGCGACCTCGGCGGCGTTGCGCTGCGACTGGCCCATGCCGTCGCGGATCACCTTGCCGCCGCCGAATTTCACTTCTTCGCCGTAGATCGTGCAGTCGCGCTCGATCTCGATCAACAGCTCGGTATCCGCGAGGCGCACGCGGTCGCCCGTGGTCGGGCCGAACATTTCCGCGTACGCGCGGCGGCTCAGGCGCAGTGTCATGGTGGGAATTCCGTGGAGGAGCGGGCGCGGCGCTTACAGCGGCCCCGCCACCTTGCCTTGAAAGCCGTGCACGATGCGCGCGCCGGCCAGCTCGACCAGCTCGACCGTGCGCGTCTGGCCCGGCTCGAAGCGCACGGCCGTGCCGGCCGCGATGTTGAGCCGGAAGCCGCGCGCGGCCGCGCGATCGAACGCCAGCGCATCGTTGACTTCGTGGAAGTGATAGTGGGAGCCGACCTGCACGGGCCGGTCGCCGGCGTTCGCCACCGTCAGCACGATCGTGTGGCGGCCCACGTTGAGTTCGTGCTCGCCGGGGTCGGTCAGGATTTCGCCCGGAATCATGCGGCCTCCACGGCGGCGGGGGGACAACGGTCACGCATGGCGGCCTTCACGGAATCGGATGGTGGACGGTGACGAGCTTCGTGCCGTCGGGAAAGGTCGCTTCGACCTGGATGTCGGGAATCATCTCCGGCACGCCGTCCATCACGTCGTCGCGGTTCAGGAGCGTGGTGCCGTAGTGCATGACTTCCGCGACGGTCCTGCCGTCGCGCGCCGCTTCCATCAGCGCGGCGGTGATGAACGCGACCGCCTCCGGATAGTTGAGCTTCAGCCCGCGCGCCCGGCGACGCTCCGCGAGCAGCGCGGCGGTGAAGATCAACAGCTTGTCCTTTTCGCGGGGCGTCAGCTTCATGAAAGATCGATTATCAGGAAAACGTAATATATTTGCGCGCGCAACCGTCTCGATCGCGCGCGGCTATCGTAGCACCGCATGCGGCGTCGCGGCACATGACAGATCACGTGTATCAGCAAGGGACATGCCATGCCGGATTTCGGCGCGGTTGCGCGTCGCGGCGGTGCCCGGCCGCACCGCGTTGGCGCGGTGCGGCCCGGAGGTGCGTCAGCGTGGTGCGGATTTCAGGTTTGCCACAGTCGCAGCGGCATCGCGTCGACGCCGTGCACGCGCGGACGCAGTTGCATCCACAACTGCGTGAACAGCTGCTGGAGCGCTTCGGTCGAATGCGCGAGCGCGCGCACGATCACGACGCCGGGCGTCACGCAGGTCGCGCCGGCGCGCAGCGCGGCGTCGAACGGCAGGGCGGGCGCGAGCGCTTCGGCGAGCGCCGCGTCGCAGGCGTCGCCGAGCGCCCACAGCGTGCCGTACACGGGGAAGCCGTCGAGCCCTTGCAGCGCGTCGCGCAGCGGGTCGTCGGCCTGCAGGTGGGCGCGCTCGACCCACAGCGCGGCGCCGTCGGCGCCCGCGAAGCGCGCGTAGGAAGCGATCCGCCCCGCGCGCCAGGTTTCGCCGGCCGCCTGCCTGCCGAGCTGCGACACGTCCCAGCCGAGCGCGCTCGCGCCCGCACCGAGACGCAGCGTGAATTCGAGCGACGCGTGCGTGGCATCGAAGAACAGGTTGTTCTGCGGCAGCCAGTCGAGCTTCGCGCGCGCGCCGACGTCGAGCGCGATGCGCTGGCGCGCGTCGAGATCGTTCGACTTGTACCACTTGGTCGCGCCGGGCGTGGTCAGCACCGCGTGCGCGTCGTCGCCGAGCCGGATCCGCACGTCGAGGCGGTCGCCGCCCGCGACGCCGCCGGGCGGATGCACGATCACCGCATGGCAGACGGCCTCGCCTTCCGGGTAGAGCGCGCGCTGCACGCGCAGCGGGCCGTCGTGCAGCCGGTGCGTGAGGGTCGTGCGCGCGCCGCGCCGCTCGAAACCGAGTTCGAGGCGGGCGCGCCACGACTTGGCGGAGGCGGGGCGGGCGGGTGGGGATCGTGGGCGGACATCGGCGCAATCGGGACAAACGGCGCGCCCATGCTACAGGATGCGCGGCGGTTCGGCACGAGGGCTTTGCGCGGCGAGTCGCACGCGGCGTATCCGGTGCGGTCGGCGCGCGGCGGATCGGCCCGGGTCAACACCGCCGACACCGCTCACACCGCGATCAACTCGCGCACGCCATGCGCCTCCATATCGCGGCCCGCGCCGCCCGCGACGATCTCGCCCCGGCTCATCACCCAGTAGTGGTCCGCGATCGCCCGTGCGAAATCGTAATACTGCTCGACCAGCAGCACCGTCATCCCCGCTTCCTCGACCAGCTGCCGCAGCGTGCGGCCGATGTCCTGGATGATCGACGGCTGGATGCCCTCGGTCGGTTCGTCGAGGATCAGCAGCTCCGGCTCGCTCATCAGCGCGCGGCCGATCGCGAGCTGCTGTTGCTGGCCGCCCGACAGGTCGCCGCCGCGGCGCGCGCGCATGTCCTTCAGCACCGGGAACAGGCGATAGATGCGTTCGGGGATCCGCGCGGGCGCCTTGCGGCTCGCCGCGCCGACCAGCAGGTTTTCCTCGACGGTCAGCCGCGGAAAGATGTCGCGGCCCTGCGGCACGTAGGCGAGGCCCGCCCCGACGCGCGCATAAGGCGGCAGCGCGCCGAGCGCGCGCTCGCGCCATGCGATGCGGCCGCTCTGCGCGGGCACCACGCCCATCAGGCAGCGCAGCAGCGTGGTCTTGCCGACGCCGTTGCGGCCGAGCAGCACGGTCAGCTCGCCCGCGCGCGCCGACAGGCCCACGTTGCGCAGGATATGGCTGCCGCCGTAGTACTGGTTGAGACCTTCGATCGTCAGCATCGCTTCATCGTCCCAGATAAGACTCGATCACCGTTTCGTCGCGCTTGACCTGGTCGAGCGTGCCCTGCGCGAGCACCGCGCCCTCGGCCATCACCGTCACGCGGCCCGTCTCGCCCGCGAGCGCGGCGACGAATTCCATGTCGTGCTCGACCACCATCATCGAGCAGCTGCCGCGCAGTGTGTTCAGCAGCTCGGCGAGCGCCATCGTCTCGTGGTCGGTCATGCCGGCCGCCGGCTCGTCGAGCAGCAGCAGCGCCGGACGCTGCATCAGCAGCATGCCGATCTCGAGCCGCTGCTTCTGGCCGTGCGACAGCTCGCCCGCGAGCCGATAGGCGCTGTCTTCGAGGCGGATCAGCGCGAGCGTCTCCTCGATGCGCGCCTGTGCCGCGCGATCGAGCCGCGCGCGCAGCGACGCGAACCAGCGCTTGTCGGTCTGCATCGCCAATTCGAGGTTTTCCCACACCGGATGCTGCTCGAACACGGTCGGCTTCTGGAACTTGCGGCCGATTCCCACGCGCGCGATCTCCGGCTCGTTGAGCCGGGTCAGGTCGAGGGTCTGGCCGAGGAACACCTTGCCGGCGTCGGGGCGGGTCTTGCCGGTGATGACGTCCATCATCGTCGTCTTGCCCGCGCCGTTCGGCCCGATCACGCAGCGCAGCTCGCCCGCGTCGATCGAGAGCGACAGCTTGTTCAGCGCGCGGAAGCCGTCGAAGCTCACCTCGACGTCGTCGAGATACAGGATCGTGCCGTGCGAGGTGTCGATCGCGCCGGGCGTGACCGGCCGCGCGAGCGAGGCGCTGCCGCTGACGGCGCGCAGGTCGGGCTCGCCCGCAGGGGCGTGGGCTGCGTTCATGAGCGATCTCCCTGGCGGCGCATCGAATCGAGCAGGCCCATGATGCCGCGCGGCAGCAGCAGCGGCACCAGCACGAAGATGAGCCCGAGGAACAGCAGCCAGTACTCGGCGAAATACGCGGTGAACACGCTCTTCGCGCCGTTGACCGCGAACGCGCCGATGATCGGGCCGATCAGCGTGCCGCGCCCGCCGACCGCGACCCAGATCGCCATCTCGATTGAATTGCCCGGCGACATCTCGCCGGGGTTGATGATGCCGACCTGCGGCACGTACAGCGCGCCCGCGATGCCGCACAGCACGGCGGATACGGTCCACACGAACAGCTTGTAGGCGAGCGGGCTGTAGCCGAGGAACATGAGCCGCGTCTCGCCGTCGCGCACCGCGGTGACGACCCGCCCGAGCTTGCTCGTGACGATCGCGCGCGCGCCGACGAAGGCCAGCACGAGGGTCGCGAAGGTCAGCAGGAACAGCGCGGTGCGGGTGCCGGGCGAGGTGATCGCGAAGCCCGCGATGCGCTTGAAGTCGGTGAAGCCGTTGTTGCCGCCGAAGCCGGTCTCGTTGCGATAGAACAGCAGCATCGCGGCGAAGGTCAGCGCCTGCGTGATGATCGACAGGTAGACGCCCTTCACGCGCGAGCGGAACGTGAAGTAGCCGAACACCCAGGCGACGAGCGCGGGCGCGGCGATCACCAGCAGCAGCGCGTAGGCGAGATGGCCGGTGCCGCTCCAGTACCACGGCAACTGGTGCCAGTCGAGGAACACCATGAAGTCGGGCAGGTCACTGCCGTACTTGCCGTCGCGGCCGATCGCGCGCATCAGGTACATGCCGATCGCGTAGCCGCCGAGCGCGAAGAAGAGCCCGTGGCCGAGGCTCAGGATTCCGCAGTAGCCCCACACGAGATCGAGCGCGAGCGCCGCGATCGCGTAGCACATGAGCTTGCCGGCCAGCGTCATCGCATACGCGGACAGATGGAGCGCGCTGGTTTCCGGCGCCACCAGCGCGGCGAGCGGCACGCCGACGCCGACCGCGAGGCACAGCGCGACGAGCGCGCGCCACGCGCGCGGGGACAGCAGCGCGGGGCGCGGCGGCAGGCCGAGCGCGAAGCCGTCGGCGGCGGCGCCGGCGGGCGGCGCGGGCGCATCGCGCGTGCCGGACAGGGATGAGGTGAGCGATGTCATGTCAGGCCTCCGCGCTGCGCCCCTTCAGGGCGAACAGGCCTTGCGGCCGCTTCTGGATGAACAGCACGATCATCGCGAGCACGATGATCTTCGCGAGCACGGCGCCCCAGAACGGTTCGATCGCCTTGCTCGCGAGCCCGAGCCCGAAGCCGCCGAGCACGGTGCCGGCGAGCTGGCCGACGCCGCCCAGCACGACGGCCATGAACGAATCGATGATGTAGCCCTGGCCGAGATCCGGGCCGACATTGCCGACCTGCGACAGCGCGCAGCCGCCGAGGCCCGCGATGCCCGCGCCGAACGCGAACGCATAGGCGTCGACGCGTGCGGTGCGCACGCCGACGCAGGCGGCCATGCGCCGGTTCTGCGTGACCGCGCGCACGAACAGGCCGAGCCGGGTGCGGTTCAGCACGGCCCATGCGATGCCGACCACGAGCAGCGCGAACGCGAGGATCGCGAGCCGGTTGTACGGCAGGATCACGTTCTGCATCACGGTGACGCCGCCGCTCATCCACGCGGGATTCTCGACCTGCACGTTCTGCGCGCCGAACAGCATGCGGGTCGCCTGGATCAGGATCAGGCTCACGCCGAAGGTCGCGAGCAGCGTTTCGAGCGGGCGGCCGTACAGGTGGCGCAGCACCGTGCGTTCGAGCACGATGCCGACCGCCGCCGCGGCGCAGAACGACGCGGGCACGGCGAGCAGCGGATACCAGTCGAACGCGCCGGGCAGGTAGCGTTGCACGAGCGTCTGCACGACGTAGGTCGCGTAGGCGCCGATCATCAGGAATTCGCCGTGCGCCATGTTGATCACGCCGATCAGGCCGTAGGTGATGGCGAGGCCGAGCGCCGCGAGCAGCAGCACGCTGCCGAGCGACAGCCCGGCGAACAGCGTGCCGACGATCTCGCCGCGGCGCTGGATCGCGTGCAGGGCGTCGAGGCCTTGCTGCGCGGCGGCGCGCACGGCGGCGTCGGGTTCCGCCCAGCCGCCGTCGGCGCGCTTCGCGACGAGCGGGCGCAACTGCTCGATCATGTCGAGATCATGGCGGGCGGCGACGAGCTGCACCGCTGCGAGCCGCTTCGCGGGATCGGGGTCATGCAGCGCGGCGATCGCCCACAGCGCATCGAGGCGGCGCTTGAGCGCGGGATCGGTTTCGCGCGCGCGGGCCGCGTCGATCAGCGGCTTCAACGACGGGTCGGGATTCTTCAGCAATGCGTCGAGCGCGCTGCGCCGCGCGGCGGGATCGGGCGAGCCGAGATCGAGCGCCGCGAGCGCGTTCGCGAGCTTGGAGCGCAACAGGTTGTTGAGCAGCACGGGCTGCGCGTTGCCCGCCGCGACGGCGGCTTGCGTGAGCGCGTCGCGCGCGGCGTCGCCTTGCTGGATCAGCAGGCGGCCGTCGTCGGTCGCGAGCGCGTCGCCGTCGGCGAGCGCGTGCAGCAGCGCGACGGCGGCCGGGTCGCCGGCGGCGGCCAGATGATCGACCGCGACGGCCTTCGCATCGAAATCGTCGCCGGCAAGCGCGGCGGCGTCGGCCGCCGTGAGCGCGTGCGCGGGCACGGCCGCGGCGAGCGCGAGGAGCGTCGCGAGCGCGGCGCACGCGCGGACGACGCGGGAAGAGAGCATCGGCATCAGGGTTTCCTGGCGAACTCGGAGGGCGCGCGCGGCCGGGCCGCGCGCGAGCGGGGCGTCAGGCGACGCGGGCGCGGCGCAGGAACGCGGGGATCGAGGCGACCACGTCGGGCTTGCCCTGGTTGCCCGCGATGTACGGGCTCCACGGCTGCGCGCGCAGCGCGGTCTTGGTGCGCCACACGACGTTGAATTGGCCGTCGCCGCGGATCTCGCCGATCATCACGGGCTTGTGCAGGTGATGGTTGCCGTCCATCGTCAGCGTGAAGCCCGACGGGGCGGCGAAGCTCTGGCCGATCATCGCGGCGCGCACCTTGTCGACGTCGGTGCTCTTCGCCTTCTCGACGGCCTGCTTCCACAGATGGATGCCGACATAGGTCGCTTCCATCGGATCGTTGGTCACGCGCTTCGCGCCGCCGGGCAGGTTCTGCGACTGCACCCACGCGGCGAACCGCGACTTGAACTTCGTGTTGGTCGGATTGCGCACCGACATGAAGTAGTTCCAGGCGGCGAGGTGGCCGACCAGCGGCTTCGCATCGATGCCGCGCAGCTCCTCCTCGCCGACCGAGAAGGCGACCACCGGCACGTCGGTCGCCTTCAGCCCCTGGTTGCCGAGTTCCTTGTAGAACGGCACGTTCGAGTCGCCGTTGATGGTCGAGATCACGGTGGTCTTGCCGCCCTGCGCGAAGGTCTTGATGTTCGCGACGATGGTCTGGTAATCGCTGTGACCGAAGGGCGTGTAGACCTCCTGAATGTCGGCGTCCTTCACGCCCTTCGATTTCAGGAACGCGCGCAGGATCTTGTTGGTCGTGCGCGGATAGACGTAGTCGGTGCCGAGCAGGAAGAAGCGCTTCGCGCCGCCGCCCTCGGCGCTCATCATGTACTCGACGGCCGGCAGCGCCTGCTGGTTCGGCGCGGCGCCCGTGTAGAACACGTTGCGCGACATCTCCTCGCCTTCGTACTGCACCGGGTAGTAGAGCAGCCCGTTCAGCTCCTCGAACACCGGCAGCACCGACTTGCGCGACACCGAGGTCCAGCAGCCGAACACGCACGCGACCTTGTCCCGGGTGAGCAGCTGGCGCGCTTTTTCCGCGAACAGCGGCCAGTTCGATGCGGGATCGACGACCACCGGCTGCAACTGCCGGCCGAGCACGCCGCCGCCCTGGTTGATCTCGGCGATCGTCATCAGCGCGGTGTCCTTCAGCGACGTCTCGGAGATCGCCATCGTGCCCGACAGCGAGTGCAGGATGCCGATCTTGATCGGACCGCCCGCGTCCGCGGCGTGGGCGAGCGGGAGGCGGTTCACGAGCGCGAGCGCGCCCGCCATCGAGCCGAATTTCAACAGACTGCGGCGTTTCATCGGGTTCCCCTTGACGTGTTGGCTGGGTCGCGCACCGTAACGGACGCGCAACGCTCAGCACTACGCAAGGCATGTGCCAGATCGCCCGCCGCGGGGCGCGGCGCGTGCGGGGACGGGGGCCGCGCGAAGATCGGCGGGCGGCGTGCGCGACGGCGGCGCGCACGCGATGATGCGTCGCGGTGCAGTATCAGGGGCGGAAATGGTGCACGAGGGCGCGGCCTGGGGAGGCGGCGTGCGTCATGCGTGCGGCGGATCGAACGGCGCCGGCGGCGCGGACCGGGCGGGGCCGCCCCCGCGCCGCGCGCCGGCGAGGCCCGGTTCAGGGCATCGCGCGGGTGCGGCGGCGGGCGGGTGCGGCGGCGGGCGGAGCGGCGCGTGGGGTGCGTGCGGGACGCACCGCAGGATCAGTAGCGCGGAACGGACGGATCGACGTCGCGCGACCACGCGTCGATGCCGCCTTGCAGGTTGTAGAGCTTCGTGTAGCCGCGCGAGGCGAGGAACATCGCGACCTGCGCGCTGCGCATGCCGTGATGGCAGACGCAGACGATCTCCGCGTCGTCGTCCAGCTCCTCGCTGCGCGCGGGGATCTGCTGCATCGGGATCGACACGCTGTTCGCGATCCGCGCGGTCTCGATCTCCCACGGCTCGCGCACGTCGAGCACGACGGGCGCGGGGCGCGACGCGTCGGCCAGCCAGGCGGCGAGATCGCGGGCGGTCAGGATCTGCATCGTCATCGTGCGGCTCAGAACTTGAAGCGCGACGGCTCGACCGCGTTGACGAGGTGATCGACGTAGGTTTCGAACACGTCGGCGACGCGGAACTGGGTGTCGTCGACGCGCGTGATGATCTGCGCCTTCATGACTGGCCGGCCGCCGACGAACGCCGCGAGGCGGCCGCCGACCTTCAGCTGTTCGAGCAGCGCCTGCGGCACCACGGGCAGGCCGCCCGACACGCAGATCACGTCGAAGGGCGCCTTCGCGGGCAGGCCCTGCGAGCCGTCGGCGAGCACGACTTCGGCGTTGGTCACGCCGTTGTTCCTGAGGTTCTCGGCGGCGAGCGCCGCGAGCGCCGGATCGATCTCGACCGACACGACGTGCTGCGCGCGATGCGCGAGCAGGGCCGCCATGAAGCCGGAGCCGGCGCCGATCTCGAGCACGCTTTCGTGCTTCTTGACCGCGAGTTCCTGCAGGATGCGCGCCTCGACGCGCGGGAACAGCATCTTCCGGCCGCCGGGCAGCGGCAGCTCGAGGTCGGCGAACGCGAGGTTGCGGTGCGCGGCGGGGACAAAGTTTTCACGCTTGATCACCGACAGGAGATCCAGGACTTCCTGATCCAGCACGTCCCACGGCCGGATCTGCTGTTCGATCATATTGAAACGCGCGTTTTCGATATTCATGGTGGTCATGCAGCCGGATAGGCCATCAGCGAGGGTAGAGAAACGCCGCGATTGTACCAAACGGCGCGCCGGGCTCGCCTTCAGAAGGCCTGCGGGGCGGCCGCGGGCGGGTCAGCGCTTGCTGTTGCGCATCTGTTCCTCGAGCGCGAGGTCGAGCTTGCTGACCTTGCGCGGCTTTCTGGGGCCAAGTCCGTCGACGAACGCGACGAATTCGTCGAGCGGCAGCGGCGTGCACAGCTTCTCGGTCGCGCCGCTCGAACGGTCGGCCAGGTAGAACAGGTCGCCGGGCATGCTGACCGCCGCGTAACGGGGGTTGCCGGTGCGGGTCTTCAGGCGTTCGACCGCGTAGGTCGCTTTGGTGGTGCGCATCGTGCGGGGAAAACCGGGGGCGGGAAAACCGACACTTTAGCAAGAACCGGTCGCCCCCGCCCGGCGCGTCATACCGTGCTCGAATAGCGCGGCGCGGCGTTGCCGGCCAGGTAGGCGTCGAACACCATCGCGATGTTGCGCACGAACATCCGGCCGGCCGGATGGAGCGTCAGGCGGTCGGCGCCGATCGACAGCAGGCCGTCGCGCTCGAAGTCGCGCAGGCTGTCCAGCTCGCGCGCGAAGCGCTCCGCGAAGCGGATCCCGTAGATCGCCTCGAAGGTCTCGAACGGCAGTTCGAGATTGCACATCAGCTGCGTGATCAGGTCGCGGCGCAGCCGGTCCTCCGCGCTCAGGCGGATGCCGCGCGCGATCGGCAGGCGCCGCGCGTCGAGCGCCGCGCCGTAGGCGGGCAGGTCCTTCGCGTTCTGCGCGTAGACATCGCCGACCTTGCCGATCGACGACGCGCCGATGCCGATCAGGTCGGTGTCGGCCTGGGTGCTGTAGCCCTGGAAATTCCGCTGCAGCGTGCCGTCGCGCTGCGCGCGCACCAGTTCGTCGTCGAGGTGCGCGAAGTGGTCCATGCCGATGTAGACGTAGCCCGCGGCCGTCAGCCGCTCGATGGCGAGGCCGAGCAGGGCGAGCCGGGTCGCGGGATCGGGCAGCGCGGCCGCGTCGATTTGCCGCTGCATCTTGAACAGGTGCGGCAGGTGCGCGTAGCCGAACACCGACAGGCGGCCCGGCGCGAGTTCGATGATCGTGTCGAGCGTGCGCGAGAAGCTGTCGACGGTCTGGTGCGGCAGCCCGTAGATCAGGTCGATGCTGGTCGAGCGGTAGCCGAGCGCGGGCGCGGCCGCGAGCAGGCGCGCGGTCAGGTCGAGCGGCTGGACGCGGTTGATCGCCTGCTGCACCTGCGGATCGATGTCCTGCACGCCCAGGCTCAGCCGGTTGAAACCCTGTTCGCGCAGGTGCGCGAGCGTGTCGGGCGACGCGGTGCGCGGGTCGATCTCGATCGAGAATTCGCCGTGCCGGTCCGGCGCGAGCGTGAAGTGCTCACGGATCGCCTCCATCAGCTCGGCCGTCTCGTCGCCGGACAGGAAGGTCGGCGTGCCGCCGCCCCAGTGCAGCTGCGTGACGGTGCGGCCCGGGTCGAACAGCGCGGACTGCAGCGCCAGTTCGCGCCGCAGCTGGTCGAGGTAGGGCCGTGCGCGCGCGTGGTTGCGGGTCGCGATCCGGTTGCAGCCGCAGTAGAAGCACGCGGTCGCGCAGAACGGCACGTGCAGGTACAGCGACAGCTCGCTGGCCGCCGCGCCCGGATCGGCCGCCGCGCGGAGGTAGTCGGCGGGATCGAAGTCGTCGCGGAACTGCGGCGCGGTCGGGTAGGACGTATAGCGGGGGCCGTTCGCGCTGTATTTCGCGAGCAGGTCGGGGCGGAACAGATCGGAGGCGGAGGGCGTCGTCATGCGGGGCTCGGAGCGTGCTTCAGGACGCTTCCGAGTATATAAACGGGCGCGCGCGCCGAATTGTGTAATAACGTCGCAGCAGACGAGGGATGGCACAATGCGGTTTCGGCCGGCGTCGTGCGCGTTGCCGCCGAGGTCGTTGCAGCGCAGGGTATCGAGGCAGGTTGGGGATGGATCCGATGGTTGAGGAAGGTCAGGCAGGGTTGCCGGAGCGGGCGGCGCATGCGTGCCGCGAAGGCTGCGCGGCGTGTTGCATCGCGCCGTCGATTTCGACCCCGATCCCCGGGATGCCGGACGGCAAGCCGGCCGGCGTGCCCTGCGTGCAGCTCGACGCCGACGCGCGCTGCAGGATCTTCGGCCGCCCCGAACGGCCCGCGTGCTGCGGCGGCCTGCAGCCCAGCGACGAGATGTGCGGCGGCACCCGCGCCCACGCGCTCGCCTGGCTCACCACGCTGGAAGCCGCGACGCGGCCCTCAGCCCAGACCCCATCAGCAGGAGATTGCGCATGATCCCATCGAGCGCGCCGGGCCGGCGCCGCTTCCTGTCCGCGTCGCTGGCGGCGCTCGGCGCAGCCGTCTCGCTCGCCGCGTGCGCATCGACGTTCCCGTTCATTCCCGATCACTACACGTTCTCGCAGGGCGACGTGCAGAAGGCGATCGCGCGCAAGTTCCCGTACCAGCACACCGTCGCGCAGGTGGTCGAGGTCGCGCTCGCGAATCCGGCGGTGGGGCTGAAGCCCGAGCAGAACCGGGTGGCGGTGCAGCTCGACGCCCGCTTCACGAGCCCGTTCCTGCGCGCGCCGGTGAACGGCACCTTCACGGTGTCCGGCCAGCTCGCCTACGACGCGCCGAGCCGTTCGGTGGTGCTGAAGTCGCCGGCCGTCGACAGCGTGAATCTCGACGGCGAAGCGCAGGCCTATACCCAGCAGATCGGCGCGGCCGCCGGGATGCTCGCGACCCAGCTGTTGACCAACTATCCGATCTACACGTTCAAGCCCGAGCAGCTGCAATTCGGCGGGGTGAACTACGAACCCGGTACAATCACAATTCTTACAAACGGCATACGTGTGGCGATCGTCGAAAAATGACGAGATGCGACGCGCGTGGCCGGGCGGGTCGCGCGTCGGGTGGGCGCCGTGGCCTTTTCCGGGACTTTCGAAACTGGGCTACGGATGGATTGGATCCTGATCTGCAAAGCGTTGCTCCTCGGCGTGGTCGAGGGGCTGACGGAATTTCTGCCGGTGTCGAGCACCGGCCACCTGATCGTTGCCGGCAGCTTCCTGAACTTCAACGACGCACACGCGAAGACCTTCGACGTCGTGATCCAGTTCGGCGCGATCCTGGCCGTGTGCTGGGAATATCGGCGGCGGATCGGCGCGGTGATCGGCGGGCTGCCGAGCCAGCCGCAGGCGCGCCGCTTCACGCTCAACGTCGTGATCGCGACGATTCCGGCGGTCGCGCTCGGGCTGTTGTTCGAGAAGGCGATCAAGGCGGCGCTGTTCTCGCCCGTGCCGGTCGCGTTTGCGCTGGTCGCGGGCGGGCTCGTGATCCTGTGGGCGGAAGCGCGTCAGCGCGAGCGCACCGAGCCGCCGCGCGTACAGACGATCGATGCGCTCACGCCGGTCGACGCGCTCAAGGTCGGTCTCGCGCAATGCTTCGCGCTGGTTCCGGGCATGTCGCGCTCGGGCTCGACCATCATCGGCGGGATGTTGTTCGGGCTCGACCGGCGCGTCGCGACCGAGTTCTCGTTCTTTCTCGCGATCCCGATCATCTTCGGCGCGACGCTCTATGAAACCGTGAAGGACTGGCACGCGTTCTCGGTCGACGCGATCGGATTGTTCTCGATCGGGCTCCTGGCCGCGTTCATCAGCGCATTCGCGTGCGTGCGCTGGTTGCTGCGCTATATCGCGTCGCACGACTTCACCGTGTTCGCGTGGTATCGGATCGTGTTCGGGCTGTTCGTGCTGCTCGTCGGGTATAGCGGCTGGCTCAACTGGAATTGAGGCGGCGACGCCGGCGCTGATGCCGGCGGCGCGGCAATGAAAAAGGCGGCGGCCTCGGACGAGGGCGCCGCCTTTTTGTTGTGGGCCGCGTGCCGTGCGTATCAGCCTGCGCGCTTTTTGAACACGAGGTCCCAGACGCCGTGACCGAGGCGCAGCCCGCGCCGTTCGAACTTCGTCACCGGCCGGTAGTCGGGGCGCGGCGCGTAGTCGTCGGCGGTGTTGTCGAGCGAGGGGTCGGCGCTCAATACCTCGAGCATCTGTTCCGCGTAGTTCTGCCAGTCGGTCGCGCAGTGCAGGTAGGCGCCCGGCTTCAGGTGCGCGGCGAGCTTCGCGACGAACGGCGGCTGGATCAGCCGGCGCTTGTGGTGGCGCGCCTTGTGCCACGGATCGGGGAAGAAGATGTGCACGCCGTCGAGGCTCGCGGGCGCGATCATGTGCTCGAGCACCTCGACCGCGTCGTGCTGGATGATGCGGATGTTGGTCAGGTTCTGTTCGCCGATCAGCTTCAGCAGCGCGCCGACGCCGGGCTCGTGGACCTCGACGCCGAGGAAGTCGTCGCCGGGGCGCAGCGCCGCGATTTCCGCGGTCGACGCGCCCATGCCGAAGCCGATCTCGAGGATGCGCGGCGCGGCGCGGCCGAACACCAGGTTCCAGTCGGGTTGCTCGGGCGTGTACGGGACCACGTAGCGCGGGCCAAGCTCGTCGAGCGCGCGGCGCTGGCCGGTCGAGACGCGGCCGGCGCGCGTGACGAAGCTGCGGATGCGGCGGTGGCGCAGCGGATTGTCCGAGTTGTTCGCGTCGGAGGGGGTGTCGTCGGCGCTCGCGCCGTCTTGCGGCAGGGCGGGGTCGTTCGGATCGTGGATCATCTTCGCAATCAGTGAGCGGGGCGGCGGTGCCTGGTCGCGTGCGGCGGGTGGGACCCGTCCGGCGCCCGATACGAAAAAGCCGCCTTCGACGAGGCGGCTTCGCGCGGGCTACACGGTGCGATTCAGGCTGCCTGGCAGCGGAAGGTGGAGCGGGCGATATTGTCCCACATAAGCGGAACCGCGGTCCAGAGACCGGCTGGCTAGCCTGCTGCACGGCCCTGCTGTCGGGACGAGCGGCATTGCGCCGAAGCCTTTTCGAGCCGCTGGGCGTCGGCGTGACTTGATTCGGTGGGCTCGTCCTTCGGTGGGAATGGGGGGCGTATGCCTGGTCCGGCATGGCGTGTGAAAGGGAAGGCGGGGACTGGGTGTGCGGACTACGCGATTCGATGGTGGCTATTTTTCTCGAGACCCGAAGGAGCAATTGAGGGATCATGCATTCTTTCATCTTTTTGCGTGAGGGACTGCATGGACGTCGGGAGCAAGAATCACCGGATTGACAATATCGAGTTCAACGTCACGGACATCGCGCGCAGCAAGCGCTTCTACGGCACGGCGTTCAGTTGGACTTTCACCGACTACGGCCCTGCCTACAGCGAGTTCAGCGATGGCCGCTTGACTGGCGGCTTCGCCATGGGCGAGCAGGTGCGGCCGGGCGGGCCGCTCGTGATCTTGTATGCCGATGATCTTGCCGATGCGCAACGACGCGTGGTGTCGGCCGGCGGGCAGATCAGCCGCGAACCGTTTTCGTTTCCTGGCGGGCGCCGGTTTCATTTCATCGATCCCGATGGCTACGAACTGGCGGTGTGGTCTGCGCAATAGCAGCCGTGGACGCATGCTCCCCGACGCGCGCGAGCGTCGGGGAGGCAATCTTTTCGATTCGATTGCGCCATCCGTTTCATGAGATCTTGAATTTTCCACGGAGGATCCCTGCAAGGCGTCGTTGCGGCGCATGCGGGGATTCACGCACGTCAGGCCGGATATCCCAGCGTATCCCGCAGCCGGTGCCAGTTGATTGCCAGGGCAGCGCCGAGCTGCCGGGCGGGATAGAGCGGCAGGCGCGAGATCGGCGTGACGGGGAAGTCGAGCTGAGCGACATCATGCCCACGCACGGCCTGCGCGAGCACGCGGCCGAGCGCCGTACCCATCGCCACGCCGCGGCCGCAGTATCCATAGGCGGTCCATACGCCGTCCGCCAGGCGGTGCAGACGGGGCAAGTCATCGATGGTCATGCCCACACGACACACCCATCCATGGGGCCAAGTCGCATCGGCGAGTTCGGGATAGCGCTTGATGGCGGCGTTTCGAAGCTGCGCGCGCGTCGCGGGATCGAGCGTTTCGGCAGAGCGTCCGCGGCCGCCGATGACAAAGCGGCCCTCGGGGTCGATGCGGCAGTAGTACGTGATCTTGCGCGTCTCGGAGATGCCTGCGCGGCGCGGCATGACGACGTCACGCAACGCTGACGGAAGAGGATCCGTGGCGATCTGCGCACTCGACACGGTGACGTACGATTGCGCGACCGCGGGCCATAGCCGGTCGGTGTAGGCATCGGTAGCCAGGATTACTTGCCGTGCGTGAACGAGGTAGCCGTTCACGGTCAGCGCGATACGGCTTCCTGTCGGTATGACCGCGCTGACATGCGAGTGCTCATGGATGATTGCGCCGCACGCGATTGCAGCGTTTGCGAATCCTCTCGCGTAGGCAAGCGGATGCACCGCTCCGGCGCGCCGCTCGAGCAAGCCCGCGGGCCAGAATGTCGAACCGGTCGCCGCTGCCATGGCATCGCGTTCGAGGTATTCGACGTCGCCGCCGTGCATGTTGATCTCCTCGGCCCTGGCTCGCAAATAGCGCGCGGACATGTCGGAATACGCACCCTGGATCCAGCCGCCGCGCGCCGCGTCGCAATCGATCCGATAGCGCTCGACAAGTTCGAACAGCTCATCCGCGTTGCGGTAGGCAAATCGCATCATGCGCGCGGCGCGCTCTGCTCCAAAGCGGGCGATGAGGGCCGACGGCGTCGGTTTGAAGCCTGGGACCACCTGGCCTCCATTGCGGCCCGACGCACGGTGAGCGATTTCGTGAGCCTCGAAGAGCGCCACCTTGATGCCGGACTGGGCAAGGTGGAGCGCAGCCGACAATCCCGTGAAGCCCCCGCCGATCACGGCGACATCGATGGAAAGCGGCGCGGAGATGGGGGGCGCTGCCTGACGCGGGAGCGTGGTGGCAGCCCAGAGCGTGGACGTCGGCATGAAGGAATTGGGCGTCATGGCAAGCCTATACGTTATGCGGATTCGGAGATGGCGAAGGTCTTTCGCTGCTTCAGGCGGCGTGGGTGACGCGCCGCAGGAAATCCCGCGTGCGCTCGTTGGCCGGTGCGGTGAGAATTTCTCTCGATGGTCCTTGCTCGGCGATTCGCCCGCCATCGAGGAACAACACCCGGTCGGATACGTTTCGGGCGAAGTCCATCTCGTGCGTCACGACGATCATCGTCATGCCTTTCTCGGCCAGCCCGCGCATCACGGCCAGAACCTCGCCGACCAATTCCGGATCGAGCGCGGAGGTGGGTTCGTCGAACAGAATGGCGTCGGGCTGCATCGCCAATGCGCGTGCAATGGCGACGCGCTGCTGCTGACCGCCCGATAACTGATGCGGGTAGTGATCGACCTTTTCAGCCAGACCTACGCTGGCCAGCAGTTCGCGCCCGCGATCGGCAGCCGCGGCGGCATCTTCCCCCTTCACGTGAACGGGACCTTCCGTGACGTTTCCGAGCGCCGTGCGATGGGGAAAGAGATTGAACCGCTGGAAGACCATCGCGACGCGTTGCCGGACCAGACGGATTCCCGCGTGTCCGGCGTCGACGCGAATGCCTTCCACCGAAATACTTCCTTCGTCATAGCGTTCCAACCCGTTGATACAACGCAACAGCGTCGACTTGCCCGAACCCGACGGGCCGATCAGGCAAACCACTTCGCCTGGGTGGATCTCGGCGTTGACGCCGTTCAGCACGCGGTGCGTACCGAATGACTTGCTCAGGTGCTCGATCTTGATCATTTGCTGCTCCCCATGCGTTTTTCGAGGCGGCCGAGCGAGTACATCATCGGCAGGCTCATGGCGAGGTACATCAGTGCGACAAGCGTAAAGACCGTCGCGCTCTTGAAGGTCGCCGATGCGATCAGCTTGCTTTGCATCGACAATTCGACCACGGTGATGACTGCGGTTTGGGAGGAGTCCTTGAGCATCATCACGACATTGTTGCCGTACGGCGGTAGTGCGATGCGCAGCGCCTGCGGCAGAATCACCCGCCGCATCAACTTCGTCCGCGACATGCCCAACGACTGTGCGGCCTCGAACTGCCCGACATCCACGGCGTTGATGCCGGCGCGGAATACTTCCGCCATATACGAGGAATAGGCGATGCCGAGCCCCAGGGAGCCGGCCTGGAAGGCGGTCAGGCTGATGCCGATCTCCGGGATCACGAAGTACATGTAGAACAGCACCACGATGATCGGGACGCCGCGGATGACGTTGGTCAGCACGCGGCTTGCATGGGCAAGCGGGGCGATGCCGCTCACGCGCAGAAGCGCCCAGCACAAGCCGAGCAGCGTGGCAATCGCCAGCGCCGCGACGGTGATGTAGATCGTGGTCAGTGCGCCTTGAAGCAGCAAGGGGAGGTAGGCCACTGCATCGGTCAGGAAAGAATCGAGCATCTGCAACTCTCGGGAGCGTGTGCATGCATCCCGTCGGGGACAGGCCTCATGGATGCATGCGTGGTGGAGACGAGTCGATCAGGACGTGACGTGCCACTTCGCGAGGATCGCGCTGAGCGTCCCGTCGCGGCGGAGCTTGGCGATTGCCTCGTTGAGCCGCGCGACCGTCGCGGCATTGCCCTTCTTGACGGCCAGGGCGATGTCAGTGGCGATCACCGGTTTGTAGGTGTCGACGAAGCGCACGTTTGCGCCGACCTGACGCACCTGGTAGGCGACCACGGGGCCGTCGCCGAATGCGGCATCGAGACGGCCAAGCGAGATGTCGCGGACCATGTCGGCCATCGTGTCGTACATCTTGACCTCCTTGAAGGCGCCGGCAGCCTTGATCGGTTCGACATAGGTCGTGCCGACCTGGACGCCGACGGTCTTGCCCTTCAGGTCCGCAAAGCTGCGATAAGGCGTGCTGTCCTTTGCCGACACGATCAGCCCTTCGCCATAGCTGACGACGACGTCCGAGAAGTCGACGACCTGGGCGCGTGCAGGAGTGCGCGCGAAGGCGGAAGCGATGATCCGGATCTTGCCGGTTTGCAGCGCCGGCACGAGCGAGGTGAAGGGAATCGGCATGATGTCGGGTTTGAAGCCCACTTCCTTGCCGACCGCATCAGCGATGTCGATCATCACGCCTTTGAGCGTGTTGGTCTGTGGGTCGAGATAGTTGAACGGCACCGCGCTCGGCGTGGCGCCGACCTTCAAGGACGGCAGGTCGGCGTATGCCGTCGAGATCGCGGCGGCAGCCGCCATCACGGCGACCCACGACTTCATGGTTTTCTGCAACATGTGGACTCCCTTCGTGAAACCGTATCGATGACGCGCGGCACAAGCCGGCAAGCACCGGCTGGAAAAATTATTCAGCGAGCGTTTTGCTATTGCATAGCGATACTAATGAATTGCATGTTGATTTGATCGTGCGACAGGGGCGGAGAATCGTCAATAGTCAAAAGACCCGGTTGCGATATGAAATGACGGCGGATAGGATTTCGTATCGATTTTGAGATCGTGATGTCGCGAGATATTTGATTTATTTTCCGTGGCCTCATGCGGTAGATAAATATCGAGATTTAATCTCCATTTTGTGAGCTGATTTACGTTGCCGCCAACGCACGGATGATCATGAACCCCGAAGACTCGACGCTCTATGTGCAATCTTTCGCCACGGGCATCGCGGTGCTGGATGCATTCGATGTGCAGCACGCATCGATGAGCTTGCCGGAGATTGCCGCTGCCGCGGGTATCAGTCGCAGCGCGGCCCAGCGGTTCGCCTTTACGCTCGAAGCGATCGGCTTGTTGATGAAAGATCCGGTCAGTAAGCGTTATTCGCTGTCGTCGCGTACCCTGGATGCGGGTTGTCGCTATCTGCAGTCGCATCCGCTGCTGGATCGAGCCAATCCCTATCTGCTCGAACTCAATCGCAGCGCGGGTGAAACAGTCAACCTGGCGGAGCCGGCCGGGACGGACATGATCTATATCGGCCGATTCCCGAGCCCGATGCGGCTGATGGTGCACATGCCGATTGGCCGCCGGATCCCGATGTACTGTTCTTCGGCCGGACGGGCGTTTCTGTCGTGTCTGCCCGAAGAGCAGGCGCGTCGGGTCCTGCAAAGCACACAACCGGTGCGTTTCACGCCCAGCACGGTGGTGGATGTGGACGAGTTGCTCAAGCGTTTGCAGAGGGCGCGCCAGGATGGATATGCGTACTGCAACGGGGAGTATTACCGCGGCGACCTCGCGCTCGCCGTACCGGTATTCGATCTCGGTCAACGCGTGGTCGCGAGCTTGCAGGTTTCCGTGTCCGCGTCCAGGTGGTCGCTCGATCGAGCGGTGTCGCGTTTCGTGCCGATGATGCAGGAAACTGCGCGGCTGATCTCCACGACGCCGCCGACGCAGCGCGCTCTGGCATCGCTCCTTGGGCCTCATGTCGATCAACCGGCCACATTGGGTGATCGGGCGGGTTCCCGATAAGCAAATACCCGTCACTTGCTCAAGCAATACGACGATACCGACTGCCACGTTCTGACCTCCCAATCGCACAGCCGCGGGCAGATCGACTACGAACGCGACACCCTCCGCCATGAGGTGGTCCGCCCACCAGACAACCGGATTCGATCGCGGCTGCCGCGTCTCGCGAGACGCGTTCCGGCGCGGCGGGCCAACACGCCCTAGCGGGCAATCCACGCATCCGTCCAGTTCGTCCCCTTGCCGGGCTCGTAGTGTGCGAGAGAAAGTCCGCACCAGCCCGTGTACGGCCACGGCTTGCATTCGTAGATCTTGCCGCCGTTGGTGACGCGGTCGCCGGCCTGGTATTCCGTACCGGGCCGGTATGCGGGAACGTCGTCTCCGCCGCCGCCTTCGCCGCCTCCACCCCCGCCGCCTGACTGCCCCTTGACCTTGACCACATGGTTCGCGTTTGCCTTGCGACCCTGGGCGTCGGTGATCTCCACCCGGAACGTCAGGTTCTTGTCCTGTTCGAGTGCGGGCGCCTTGAAGGTCGCCTCGGCGCCCTTGACCTGCAACGCGATGCCGTCGAGGCTCGTCCACGCGTACTTCAGATCCTTGCCGCCGGAGCCGCCGGCCGAGAGCTTGACTTGATCGTTCGCGTTCGCCGTCGACGGTCCCTCGATCCGCGCGACAGGCGGCGGCACGAGACCGCAGGCTTCCGGCTGCAACCAGGGCTTGCCGAACTGCGCCGAGTTCAGATCCGGGCGCTGGCCGACATTCCAGAAGTTCTGGCGATACAGCTTGCCGTCGTAGACCACGGTCTCGTGGAACGTCGAGTAGGTCTTCTTGCTGTCCCACGCGGGTGCGTCGAGGCAAGCACTGCCGCTCGACTTGATCCGGAGGTCGTGACTCGCCTGCGAGTCGCGCCCTTGCTTGTCGACCACCTTCACCGTGATCCGATAATCGGTGTCCTGCTGCAGCGTCGGCGCGATGAAGCTGGCGTGCGCACCCCGTTGCTCGAATGTCAGTGCGGGCCGGCTGCTCCATGCATAGGTCAGATCCTGGCCGGTCGATGCCTGAGCGGACAACTCGACGCGTTGCCCGCCTGGCGCATCGGTCGGGCCGGTCAGCGCGGCGACAGGTGCGGGACCGGCGCCGCCGTCGCGATCGAGCAACTCCGCCGCGCGCACGAGATCGGGCTGCGTGCCGATGTTCTTGCCGGGATCGACCACCGGCAGCGGCTTGCCGCTGTCGACGAGAAGCTGGCGCATCTGCTTCGGCGCGATATTGCCGAGCCCGCGCTCGCGCGCAAGGCTTTGCAGCCACGCCACGCTGCCCGCGATGATCGGGTTCGCCGACGAGGTGCCGGCGAAGCCGATCGTGTACAGCTGATGCCTGCCTTGTTTCCAGGTCGTCGTCGTGACGTTGCTGCCCCAGCTGAACACGTCGACGCGGCTGCCGTATTCGGAGAAGTCATTGCGCGCGCCGGTTTCCGGGCTGCCCGCGCCGACGTAGATTGCGCCCGAATCGTTGCGTCGGCGATCGTAGCGGCCCTGATGGTGGGGGGCGTCGAGGTCGACGCCGCCGTTGGCAGCCGCGAGGATCACGTGCACGCCTTTTTCCTGGGTCAGATAGGAGATCGCGTCGAACGCGAGGTCGACGGTCTCGACCGGCAAGAGACAGTCGACGTTCGGGCCGCAGCCGTCGCTTATGTCATATTGCACGCCGATCTGAAGTACGTCGCCGGCCTGCAGCACGTTGCGCAGGTCGACAAGGCCTTCGGCACCGTACTTCGTATAGCCCGCCTGCGCCTTCGGCGCGATGCCGGTCACGCCGAAGCCGTTGGCCCGGCCGAACATGATGCCGGCCGAGCTTGTGTCGTGCGACCCGGTTCGGTGGGGCTCGGCGTGCCAGTGCTCGATGAACGGCTTCGGCAGGTCGACGTGTTCGTAGTCCCAGTGATCGCTCTCGTCCGACACGAGTCGCACCTTGTCGCCGAGATGGTCGTTGATGCGATGCGCCTCGAACGCGTTGACGCCGCCCAGCTTCCAGTACGAAGAAGCCGGGTCCGGCGGCCCCATGTAGTTTTGACAGATCCTCGCGTTCTTGCCTTCGCAGTTCGTGTAGTCGGGGATGCCGGCCGCACGTTCGCCGGCTTCAGGTGCGATTGCATCGGCGTCGGTTGACGGGGTGGGGCGTTGCTTGCTCATCGATACCGGCTTCGGCTCGACCTGCGCGCTTTCGACGAGCGGATTGCGCTTCAATGCGCGCACGAGTTCCTCGGCGTCGCGCCCTTGCAGCGACGCGGCCGAGATCTTGTAGTAGCGCGTGAGATTGTGCCGTTCGAGCGGGGCGCGTTCCGCCGCGCTGCGCGCAGCGCCTTGCGGGATCAACGGCTGCATGTTCGCCGCCAGACGTTTCAATTCCGCCATGTCGCGCTGGCGCTGCGGTTCGGCGGTGGCGCGTGCCGCCGGTTCCTGCGCCTCGGCCTTGATCCGGATGAAGATGGGGCGCGGATCGTCGGCTGCGAATGCGGCCGACGAAAAGGCTGCGCCGGCGACCAGCGCGAATAACGATAAGCCGAGTTTCTTGTGCACACCTGCTCCAGAACGGGTTCGATCGTGGTCTTCACCATCGGGGGAAGGCCGAGAGGCGCCGATTCTGGTGTTGTTGGGGCGATGTCCAAAACAAGTTCAAAGGTTTCTGAATGGGGCGAGGCGGGGTGGTGAAGGCAGGGTGTTCGAAGGGGGCGGCTTAGGGCAGGTTCACACTAGCGAAGGGCTTCGACGATCAGGGCGAAGTTGATAAAAGCCATGAACATCAAATCGAGTTTGTCGAAGCGCGAGAAGATGCGACGAAAGCCCTTCAATCGACGGAACAGCCGCTCGACTTCGTTGCGACGTTTATACATCTGTCGATCGTACTCCCAGGGCTCGACGCGCGTGCTCAACGGAGGAACGACCGGGATGAAGCCCAGATCAAGCGCGAGTTGTCGGGTTTCGTTGCCTTCGTCTGCCTTGTCCATCAGCAGATGCAGCGGCCGATTCGGCGGTCCCAGGCGTTCGAGTAATGCACGTCCGTGCGGCGCATCGCCGGCTTGACCGGGCGACAGTGCGAACGTTATGGCTGTTCGAGCATCCGCGGCAACCATATGAATCTTGGTTGTCCATCCTCCGCGGGACTTGCCGATCGCTTGGGGTCCATTTTTTTAACGCACCGGTGCCGTCAGGATGAACCTTCACGATCGGGCTATCCAGCGATACTGCTTCAATTCGAACGCGAATAATCTGGGCGCGCTGCAACTCCGTGAACACTCGGTCCAGTACGCCGTTGCGCGACTAACGATTCATGCGCGTGTAGATCGTATGCCAGCGACCGAAACGTGGCGGCAGGCCGCGCCATTTACATCCGTGCTCGGCAACATAGAGGATCGCGTTGAGCACTTGCAGGTTCGACAGGCTCACATTGCTCGCTGTTGCGGCAAGCAATGTTCGATCTGCTTGAATTGGGCTTCGGAGATTTCCATCTCCGAAGCATAACCTTCAATCAATGTAGTGTGAACACGCCCTAGGACAGACATGACCACATCAGCCGTGCTTTTGCTTTCAAGAGTCAGATGCTGGCCTGGTTCGTTCTGCGGCGCGCCTGCCTGTACAGAAATCAAGTCACGCCGAGAAGGGAATATGTCCATGACCGGTCCACGTCGAAGAGGTTGCCCACTCGGGAATTCTCCCCGCGCACTCAGCGCACCCGCATCTGCGCTATGCAAGGCACGGGTGCATGTCGTGAGAATTTCCGGGATCCCTGCTGGGTGAAGGCTCCGTCAATACTAGAAGTTTCACACATCTCTAGAAATGAGAAGTATCTGATTTACCCATCAGATATCTGCTGTTTAGGGATGTGGTGGGTCTGGCATATGGAGCACACCTTCAGGGTGCGAGTCCCCAGGGTGTAGCGCTTCAGAAGTCGGTGCGCGGCATTTGTTGTGGCTTAAATGACTGAGCCACATTTGGCCCGGTCAGGCCAAATGTGGCTCGATTTTTTATCTTTAATTTTCAATTGGTTATTTCAATTCGAGTCAAAGTTGGCTCGAAAAATCCGAGAAAAGAACACTTATCGCGACTTCCGAAGATTTGATGATTCCCAATGTCTCGATGAAATCAATTTAACCTATTGATAAATAAGAACAAAAAACAAAAACAAAAGCTGGCACAGCGTTTGCGTTAAGACCTCTGTCATCACCGATGGCATCGCGGCCCAACCGGCCTTTTCGTCAACGATACAAGGAAGCAGCTAATGCCGACTCCCGCCTATATCAGCATCCAGGGCAAGACCCAGGGCAACATCACCCAGGGCGCCTTCACCGCAGACTCCGTGGGCAACGTCTACCAGGAAGGTCATGAAGACCAGATCCTAGTCCAGGAAATCGAGCACTTGATTGCCACCCCAACGGACCCGCAGAGCGGCCAACCGTCCGGCCAACGCGTGCACAAGCCGTTCGTGTTCACCGCACCGCTGAACAAGGCCACCCCACTGCTGTACCAGGCCTTGGCCTCCGGCGAGATGCTGCCGGAAGTGGAAGTGAAGTGGTACCGCACCTCCACCGAGGGCAAGCAGGAGCACTTCTTCACCACCAAGCTCGAAGACGCCACCATCGTCAATATCAACACCGTTCTGCCGCACGCGCAGGACCCGAGCAAGGCCGAGTACACCCAACTGGTCAAGGTCTCCATGGCCTACCGCAAGATCACCTGGACCCATGCCATCGCCGGCACCGAAGCTTCGGACGACTGGCGCAAACCGCAGGAAGCCTGACCCCAGGCCAGAAGCGCGGCCGGCGCTTAGTGCGCCGGCCGTGCCGACCTTGAGCTGAGCGATAACCCGGGCAAGGGCCCAGGTTGCTATGGAGCCCGCCATGCCTACCCAATCCGATCTGCGCTTCGCCTTCGACCTTGTCGGCAGCGAGACACGCGACGTCTTCGAGGTCGTCGAGTTCGAGTGCCACGAAGCGCTGTCCGAGACCTTCCACCTCGCAGTCGAACTGACCTGCGCCAACCCCACGGTCGACTTCGGCCAGGTACTCGACCGCCCCGCTCGTCTGACCGTCTGGCATGGCGATACCCCGGTGCGCTACATTCACGGCGCCGTGTCCTCCTTCGTTCAGGGCGACACCGGTTTCCGGCGCACGCGCTACTCCGCCGTGGTCGAGCCGCGCCTCGCTCGCCTGAAGCTCAGCTCCGACTGGCGCATCTTCCAGGGCCTCACCGTCCCGCAAATCACCGAAGCCGTTCTCAAGGCTCACGGTCTCACCCAGGACTACGAGCAGCGCAACACCACCGAGCACCAGGCCCGCGAGTACTGCGTGCAGGCCGGCGACACCGACTACCACTTCATCGAACGCATCATGCGCGAGGAAGGCTTTTTCTATTCCTTCCGCCACAGCGCCGAGGGCCACCAGCTCGTCCACAGCGACCGCCTGTTCATCCACGGCCGCGTGGGCGACGAACCGGTGCAGTACAATCCCACGCCCGGCGGCGACCAGCCGCAGCCCGCGCTGCGCCGCTTCGCCTATACCGAGAACGTGCGCACCGCGCGCCAGACCCAGCGCGACTACACCTTCCACCATCCCCGCTACAGTCACCAGCACAGCCGTGACGGCGTCGACCTCGAGCATCAGGGCCGCCGCTACGAGCGCTACGACTACCCCGCCCGCGCCAAGTTCGACGAGGCCGGCAAGCCCTTCGCCGAGAACCGCCTGCGCGGCCACCGCCGCGATGCGCGCATCGCCCTGGTCGAAGGCGACGACCCGCGCCTGCAGCCGGGTGTCTCCTTCACTCTTGCCGGCCACCCGCGCGAGGACATGAACCGCGGCTGGCGTCCGGTCAGCATCGTCCACCGCGGCAAGCAGCACACCAGCCAGGCCGAAGAGAACGCCGAGGCGCAGACCGGCACCCACTACCACTATGAGGCCGAGTTGGTACCGGACGACGCCGAGTGGCGCGCCGAGCCGCTGCCCAAGCCGCGCATCGACGGCCCGCAGAACGCAGTGGTGGTCGGCCCGCCGAACGAGGAGATTTACACCGACGAGTACGGCCGGGTGAAGGTGCAGTTCCCGTGGGACCGCCTGGGCAAGCAGGACGAATACAGCTCTTGCTGGATCCGCGTCTCGCAGAACATCGCCGGCGCCACCTGGGGGCACATGGCCAGCCCGCAGGTGGCACAACCCCTATTCAAGGTATTCTGCCTCCCGGTACGCGCATCATTGGCGGCGAAATCCAGAAAGGATGGGTACGCGTTCAATCGATAGCCGAAGGCAACGTAACGCCTCCGAAGACAGGTGATGCCGCGATTGAGGCCCGCGCCATAAGCGGCTGGGCTCATCTTGCCGCGCTGGAGGCGCACTCACAGGTGCCGGAGACCTTTGATGAGGTGGTGGTTCCCAAGACCCCGATCAAGGTTAAAGCAGGAGCATTGCTCGGGCACTTGGGCGAGTATCGCCGGGTAGTCGACCCCAGCTCGTCCCGCCAGATGTTGCACCACGAGATCATCGCGGGCGCCGACCTTCCGGCCTATTTGAAGAAGAGTAGAGCCGCAGCGCTAGCGGCTAAACCGGAAGAAAGGACGGTGTTGCGAGTAGCGCCCGGCGCACAATTGCGCAATGCGGTCCTGGCCCCCATCCAGACAGGGGTTCTCCGCCTAGGGTTGGTACTGGAGCTTGATGGCATCCCGCCGGATGAGGCGACCTATGTGAAAGTCAAACCTGTGGCTGAGCTGCAATGGATAGAGCGACGAGCAAAGCTGCCGGCTGGAGCCCAAGAAACAAAGCTGTATCGACACACTAACACCAATCCCTATACCGCTACGGATCTTGTTGCCGAAAACAATCGAGGCACCGATGGACAGGCCAAGGCTACAGTGTATCGGGGCATTCGTGTCGCAACGCCGAATGCGGAGTCGGTATGGATTGCGGCGACTACCTACCGTGGTTTGTACGACCTCAAGAATCTCAAGAAAGAGAGGTTGGTGCTATCAGATCTTAGCGGCTGGAATAGCTATCCGCTCGCCTTCACCGCCAACGGCTACAAGAACGGCAATGTCCCTCATCACTTTGCTATTTCGGCCTTGGAACTGGCACGCCCCGCTACGCCGGATCCTACCTCCGAGCCTATCGGCTTTGCACTGGATGAAGCAGGAAAACGTTGGTGGCAAGTGCAAGTTAGAGATAGCACCACCTGTGCAACGGGCTGGGCAGGCGAAGCAGGCCATACAGGCATCAGCTTGCACTCTCCACACGAATGGGTGGACTTTTCAATAATTGAGTCCGAATCTCAAACGGCCGCTTACGGCAGCTACTTCCTGGCCCTGGCAGACATGGCTGCATTTCAGCGCGGCGAAATGCCACTCAAGAAGAGTCAGCTGGATGCGCCCCTACAGCAGGTTTTCAGCATTCTGGACACCCACCCGGACGGCAAGCTGACGTTGGGCGAACTCCAGGCGGCCCAACGCAGCCGCAGTACCGTACAGCAACTCTCGCGGATCATCCTGCGCTACCCCAGCGAGTGGAAGGCCAATCCGGAGGCCTGGAAGCAGTATGACTCTCAGATCTCGCCGACCGACATGCCGGCATGGGAAAGCGAGAAATCTCGCATGCAGGAACTTTTTTGGTGGGAGGACGTTGAAGGAAAAATAGACGGAATCCCTGCTACCGATAAATCTTTCTACATTCATCCAGTTTCAATCTCAAGTAATTTTCTTCGTTATTCCGCCACGAAACTATCCGAGAGAGGATTTTGGTTTATCTTCAAGCAAGAGACCCTCAGAGGTGTTTCTAACGTTCTTCATTGGCCCAAAGGAGCCAGCGGCGTCACTCTTGGTCCAGGCTACGACATGAAAATGCGAAGTGCCGCAAGCATTCGTTCCGACATGATCTCAATTGGTCTCTCTGAGGATGTCGCAACCAGCATTTCGGCGGCATCAGGCCTAACCGAAACGGCGGCCGATGAATTCCGAAAAAACAATAAGAGTCTTGTTTCGCTAACCGAAGAACAAGAGTTCGCCTTGCTTCGTCTTATAGCTCCTCATTACGAAAAGATGGTTAGGGATAGTGTAGATTCCGATCTCGCGCAGCATGAGTTCGATGCATTGACTTGCTTTGCTTACAATCCGGCGGGCCGATGGTCTTCAGTAACCAGTTTTATTAATGATGGCAATCTGACTGATGCTACCAGCAAGATAAAGGAAGGAGTTACTTCAGCAGGAAAAGTGTTTGTCGGTTTGGTGAAGCGAAGGGATGATGAAACCAACCTCCTTCTCAATGGTCGCTACGAATATCATGGAGTGAAAATTGAACTTCCGTGAGAATTACTCAATCAGTGCTTTCAGCCGAATTGCGCTTTTTTGGGGAAATATGCTAAGAGCTATTCCTTGTGTGTCACTGGTCGCAGCAAGCGCTGTCTATTCCTCCCCTTTAGTTCAGCCTCCCCAACAGCTACCTATCGAATTGCTGGGGAAGTGGGAGGTTAGCGAAGTCCACCGCAATACCCAGTCATCTCGAACGTTCCAGTATGGCTGGAACTCCCCCATGCTTAGGTGGAGAATCTTTGATTTCAGTCTCTCCAAGATTGTAAATAACACACCCGAGAAAGCGATTCCCTGCCACAATCCTGTGGCCGTATCGAAATCTGTTGTAGTAGGCAGCACGCTGAATCGAGTCCTTGCGCATGAATTAAGTGGCACGGGATCGGTAGCAAAGGACTACGAGCTTAATATCCCGGAGTCACGGGTTGTAAATTTCTTGCATATTAATTGCTCAGGTGAGGCCTGGAATGGATCAATTCACTCGTCACAAAATGGTGATGAAATTTTCTCCGACGGGTCCTGGTTATTCTTCATCAGTAGTGATGAAATTGCTCTCCGATGGTATGGCGAAACCATCTTGATACTCAAGCGAGTGCCAATCAACGCCAGACCATCGCCATCATTCTCTTGCATTAATGCAAGGCTCCAATCTGAAAGAGCAATTTGTAAATCGCATGCACTTTCCGGGCTTGATAGAGGTGTAGCTTCAGCCTATCGAACGCTCCTGGAATCTACTGAGAGGGAGAGTCCCGGCGAAGTGATGCATGTGAAAAGCAGCCAAAAAAAATGGCTCATGATTAGAAATTCGTGCGGCACTGATAACTCCTGTTTAGCGGGCTCAATGGAGCAGAGGATTGGGGAAATTAATATGCCGATCGACTAGGGAAAAGTTGGTTTAGTGGGAGCCATGTTGCGGGCAAGGTGACAGGCTTTCCGGCAGATCAATCTGACTGCCATGTTCACTCAGTTGGATTTATCTCAAACTTAAATCACCCCGATCTTGAAGGGTTGCGCTATTTGTCCATGACGCTTTATGGCGAGAATCGAGGGCAAAACCATGAGTCAGAAATGGCCGTCGCCCGGGATATTAAAAATAGATTGAATACTGGCCGCTGGGGTGATGCATATCAGTCTGCAGTAACTGTAAGGCTCCAGTTTACCTGCTGGAATAAAGATGTAGAGCCCAACGGGCATGCCGCCATTCATAATCCTGTCGGTGATCCGTGCGACGTCCCCCATCCTTGAGTAGCGCGACGCTTTAGAGTTCAATCACGTAGTCAGGAGATTGGACATGAAGAAGCGGTTCACTGAAGAGCAGATCATTGGCTTTTTGTGCGAGGTGGAGGCCGGCCTGCTAATCAAGGAGCTTTGCCGCCAGCATGGTTTTTCCGAGGCTAGCTATTACCAGTGGCGCAGCAAATTCTGCGGCATGAGCGTGTCCGATGCGAAACACCTGGAAGAGCTTGAGGCGGAAAACAACCGGCTGAAGAAGTTGCTCGCAGAATCGATGCTGGAGAATGAAGTCACCCGCGAGGCGCTGCGAAAAAAGTGGTGAGCGCACCGTCACGCCGAGACTTGGTGCGCCATATGACTCACGGCGGCTTGAGCGAGCGACGCGCGTTGCGGGTGATTGGCATGAGCGCCAGCGCTTATCGCTATCAGCCTGTCCTGGACTGACCTGGGACGTTTCTTGTAGCCATTTGGCAAGTGAGTTCTCTTTTATCCTGGAGGCAAGGAGAACTCGATGAAGAAGCGATTTACCGACGAGCAAATCATCCGGATTTTGCGCGAGGCCGAAAGCCGGGACGAACCGGTGAAGGATCTGTGCAAGCGCCACAACATCTCGGAACAGACGTTCTATCGTTGGCGCAACAAGTTCGGTGGCATGGATGTGGCCGACGCCCGCCGGCTCAAGGATCTGGAATCGGAGAACGATCGGCTCAAGCGCCTGATCGCCGAGCAGATGCTGGTGATCGACGGTCTGAAGGAATTCAGCCGAAAAAAATGAGTCCCCCAACGGGTCGGCGCGAAGCGCTGGAAGTTCTGACTCGGCGGGGTCTCTCGCAACGCAAGGCATGTTGCTATCTGGGGCTGAGTCGCCGGGTGGCTACCTATACGCTCAAGCAACCGGAGAAGGATCGGAGCCTGGGCGAGCAACTGATGGCGGCCGCGCAGGAAGTGCCGCGCTTCGGCTACCGGCGGATGTCGGCCTGGCTGGCGATGGGCGAATCGCGCGTGCGGCGAATGTGGCGAGCCTTGCAACTCAACATTCCTCGGCGGCGTCCGCGCCGTCGTCGTTGTGGCAACGACATTCGCCTGCCCGGTGCGACACAACCCAATTCGGTATGGAGCTATGACTTTGTGCACGACCAGTTAGTGGACGGGCGGGCGTTGAAGATGCTCTGCGTGATCGATGAATACACCCGCGAGTGCCTTGCGATCGAAGTCGGCGCCGGCTTGCGGTCGCAGGATGTGATCTTGACGCTGTCGCGACTGATGCGACTGATGCGGCTGTACGGCAAGCCCGCGTTCGTTCGGTCTGACAACGGCGCTGAATTTACCGCTGCCAAGGTCATGCGCTGGCTGCGAGACGCTGCAATCGGTCCGGCCTTCATCGCGCCCGGCAGTCCGTGGCAAAACGGGTTCGTCGAGAGCTTCAACGGCAAGTTGCGTAACGAATTGCTGAACCGGGAATGGTTCCGCAGCCGTGCCGAGGCCAACGAACGCTGGCGGCAGTTCTACAACGGGCGCCGGCCCCATAGCGCGCATCGCTATCAACCTCCGGCCACGGTCCGTCGAGCTTGGTGGATTCCGATAATATCGACACGAGACTCACTGCCTGATTGGTCACAAAATTCAGCCTCAGGTCAGAGCCGGGGCATTGGCCTCTTGATGCCGTGCTGGCGGAGGGATTGTTCGCCGCGCTGTATTTTTTGAGCGAACAGGCGGCGTCGCTGACGGCGCCGTCGATGGATGATCCGGCGTTCGGCTAAGGATGGTGTGGCGCGGCGACAAACATGCATGAGGATGGCCATGTGAGTCGCTTTCCGCCAGTCGTGATCGGCGGCTATCGGCCACCTTCTGTCATTCGCGAGCAGGGCGCGGCCGGCGGATTTCCAAGGGCAACGGACGTTTGCCTCATCCCCGTGCAGGCCAACAAAGGGGGCGAGGCATCCCCCTGTTTTTCAAAGGCAGGGCCTTAAATCCACTGATCGTTCACCACAGTGCGCTCGCTTGGAGCGCTGTCCCCGGTATTCACGACACCGCGTGGCTCGATCAGCAGCAGTTTCACGCCGGCAAGTGCGCAGGGCTTGTGCTCGACGCCTTTTGGCACGACGGCCATCTGACCGGCACGCAACACGAGAGAACCGTCGCCCGATGGCCCATCTCGAAAGTCAATCCGCAATTCGCCGTCCAGCACGATAAAAGTCTCATCTGTATCGCTGTGTTTGTGCCAAACGAATTCACCTTCGACCTTTACGACCTTGAACTGATAATCGTTCATTTCCGCGACTACGCGCGGTTGCCAGTACCCGTCGATCAGTGCGATCTTGCCAGTCAGGTCGATCGCCTCGCATTGACCGCGTGAGGCGGGTCCTATGCCGGAATGTGTTGATATGGACATCGTTCGTACCCTCCGTTCGGTGTAGATGTGCCGTCGAGAATACTCAGCCACCAGAGGGCTGTATTGAACGATTGTGGGTAACGATTCAACCGAAGGGCACGTTGTTCACAATCCGGAGCCAGCGCCCCGGCGTAAGGCCAAAGGTCTTCAGGAAATGACGTGTCATGTGGCTTTGATCGGCAAAGCCTGCGTCTACGGCCGCACTCGCGAGCGAGATGCCTGAGAGCAGCATGCGCCGCACGGCATCGAGCCGACGCATTGTGAGGTAGCGATACGGACTCGTGCCGTAGAACGTGCGGAAATCGTGCGAGAGGCTCCAGCGGTCACGGCCCGTCGCGACTTCCACTTCTTCGAGCGTGACTATGCGCGTGAAGTTCGCGAGCAGAAAATCGCGAGCACGGCGCGCTGCGAAATAATCGCCTTTGCCTCGTTCGCGCGGCATGCCCGCGACGGCGGCGAGCGCATGCGCAAGCTCGGCCAGCGCGTCGCTCTGTTCAAGCGGTTCGAACGTATGGCCTACACGTTGCAGCAAGGTTTCCGTTGCCGCCCCGATACGTCGATCAGTCGTTATACCGCCTTCGAGGAACGGAAGCGCCCTGCCACCCAATACGTCCTGGAAAAGTGCTGGCTCCACGTAAATCATGCGGTACCGGAATCCCTCGCCCGTACCCGCCTGGCCGTCATGCGCTTCATCGGGGTGTAGCACGATGGTGTTGCCCGGCAGGCTGTCACGCTGGCTGCGTCGATAGCTGAAGCTCTGCACCCCCGCGAGCGTGCGGCCGATCGCGTACGTATCGTGGCGATGCATGGCGTAAGCTTTGCCGCGAAACCAGGCCTCGATGCGCTCGATGCCCTCTGTCGGCTGGGCGCGCACCACCCAGTCTGGGGGTATGGATGCAGGTTTTCGGAGCATGGCGAGTCACAAAGGAGAGTGAAGCACAGGGAGATTTTACAGAGTGCTACATGAGCGCGCCGAACGCGGCCCACTTCCATGTCGAAGTGATCGCATCGTCCTTTGCATCGACTGACAGAAATGGTTGCTTCTTCGTAAGCGATCCATTCGTCGCGCAGCACACGCGCTTCGCGGAGGGACACCTCTGGGTAGCTGCCCAGCGACATCCGCTTTTGCCTGCCGGCCCAGTAGTAGCGGAAATGCCAGGCCTTGCCTCCTGTCGCCGACACGGCCAGACAGAGGCCATCCAGATCCGGGAGGGTGTAGGCCTTGCCGGTGGCTTTGGCCTGTCGAATTGCGAAGTTGGAGAGCGCCATGCTCTTGCTCCTGAACATGAGTCAGGAACTCGATGCTGGTCACATGAACCGCGCGCCTCCATCCACAATCCGGAATCAGCCATGTCCGTAAAAATGGACTTGTTTTTGGACTTAAAAGTCCCGGCTGGGAGCGGATTTCAGTGGCTGTCGCCGGAATCGAAGGCAGGTCAATAAGTCAATTGCATCAATGACTTGACCCACTTCTCTGGACGTCCACGGATCTCCGTGGATTGAGGCGGTGGAGCGGGCGATGGGAATCGAACCCACGTCATCAGCTTGGGAAGCTGAGGTAATGGCCATTATACGACGCCCGCAGAACGAATGATTCTACAGCGGATTGGGTGGAAAGGGCAAGCGAGTGGATTGGGCCGCTGTCGTCGGGGCAGGCATCGCTCGACGATGGTGTGGTGGCATGGCTTGGTCGTGAAGTACCTGAGGGGCCACGTATTGTTCTATTCACCTCTGCGGAGGCGTCCGTCGGTTGTTCGTGGCGGGACGGGGGAGCGATCGAACTCCCATACATGCCGTCGACCGGGGTGCCGATATCGGGATGGGGGCAGTTATCGGGAGGTGAAACTCCCGATCCGAGAGTTGCCCGGCCGTAGTCGGATGGTCTAAATCGCGGGGACCGTCGCAGTATGTACGGCCTCTGCCGCCACGATCATGCGCGCGCGTATCCGATCGCCATCACAGCGAAGCGCGTCATCCGCCGGGTGGCGCGTTGCGGGCCGGCGAGGAAATCGCGCAACCCGGCCTGCTGTATCGAAGGCTATCTGCCTTCCAGCCATCTATACCGCGGCCCGCTTTACCCCCGGACACTCAACGCCTTCTCAAGCGCCGCAATCAGCTTGAATGCATCGTCGCGGCCGATCAGGAAACCACGGCTGGTGTACTCGCACCCGAAGGCGTAGAAGCTCGGCAGCAGCGTCACCATGTCCTTCTGCTGATCGAAATCGACTTCGCATCTAGTCAACGGGAAGAACGGGTGGGAATCGGTCTGCCGGTCGGACACGACGTCCTCCTAGTACATCTTGCGGGGCGGCAGCATGCGCTTCGCCCGCAAGCGTTGCCGCGCAACGGCGCTGGCCTTCTTGCGCTTGCGTTCCGCGGTGGGCTTCTCATAGCCGGTGCGGGCGCGCAATTCCCGGATCAGCCCGGTTCTCTCGATGTCGCGTCGAAAGCGCCGGAGTGCGACGTCGATCGGTTCGTTGACCTTGAGCGTGATGGTTGTCATGTAGATCCTGCTTCGGAGCGTTGGAAAGGGAAATCAGCCGAGTCGTGTCATGACGGCGCTTGCTATCTCGTCAGATTCGAACTCCGAATATCCGGCTCCGAGCGAAAGTGCGCGTACTGCCGCGAACATCTGCAACTCCTGTTGATGGCGCAAGCCGGAATCGGCAATTCCGGCGGGAAGGGCGGCGTCGGCACGGGCGACCTGACCTCGTCCGATCAGGCGAAGAAGCTCGTCGATGATCATGCCCTCCTCCTCATTGCCGGAAAGCCGCGTTGTCGCGGCGAACCGCGTCAGCGAGCGTCGGAAAAGAAATCCGGGTTGTCGCCGCCGGCGTTGTCGATGAGGCCCTCGGCATAGCGCAGCGAAGCACGACGTGCGTTGCCGACGGTTTCGAACGGTGCGTTGTCGACCAGCCTGAATGTCTGGCTGCGCGTCAGCGTATCGTCGGTGCCGCGCAGGCAGATCTTGACCGCTGCGTCGAAGCCGGCGTCATAGTTGCGAGGGCAGCCGTTGAAAGGCTGCACGTGGGGATAAATCAGTGGATAAATCTCGAATCCACGGTAGAGATGCATGCTCATGATGAAATCCTGGCGTTCGGTTGCGACGAATCGCATGGACGAACGCATTCAGCCGGTATCGCCGCTGCGCGGCGCGACAGGTAGGGTGTAAGGGGCAAACAGTGCGTGCGGGGAAGGCGGCGCGACGCAGCAAGGGGGTAGTGAAGAGGCGAGCACCGGAGGGCCAGGGTGTGCTCGGATGAAATGATCATACGCGCATCGTTCTCCGGATGTCCATCGCAATTTCGGACACCGCAGGGATGCGCGGGCGACCGGCGCGGGCGACCGGCATGCGATCGACGGGGCGACTCGCGCACGTTGTCCAGCCCGACCGTCAGCGCTGGACGAATCGTCTTCCCGTCGAGGCGGTCGACGCGTGTTCGTCCTTGTGCCGGAAGTTGATGCCGCCTCTGATCAAGTCTGCGAGCGATAACGCCGGCGTGACCCGATATCCCGATGCGTATGGGGCGACTACCACGCCGTTTCCCGGCGTCACGCGAAACCTGTTGTCCTGCAGCGCTTCGTCGACGACGCCGTCCAGTTCCCGACGACGCCGTCCAGTTCCAAAATCGAATACGCGCACGGCTCGGTACACGCCGCGTGGGCGCGCCGGCAAGGACGCATGCAACGCCTGGAAGGTGCGGTCGTATCATGCCCGCCCCGGGCGGGGTATCGGATATCCGCGGTGGCGGGGCGTGATCCTGGCGCGCGCATGATGCGCGCGCCAGCGGTCAGGGCTGGGTACTAAGGCGGGTTACAGCGGCGTGATGTTCGACGCCTGCAGGCCCTTGGGACCTTGTTTCGTCTCGAAGCTGACTTTTTGGCCTTCGGCGAGCGTCTTGAAGCCGTCGCCGCGAATCTCCGAGAAGTGCGCGAACAAGTCTTCCTTGCCGTTGTCGGGCGTGATGAAGCCAAAACCCTTGCTGTCGTTGAACCATTTGACGGTGCCGGTATCCATGTAGATCTCCTGAAAATTGGCGAGTATATGCGCCCCGAAAGGACACGGAAAAAGTCTCAAGGAGGGAGAGGACAACGAATACCGCAGGCCGCGGCCGATGGTGAGCAGCAATCACACTTCTTGAATACTTCGCGAGCCACAGTACGCTTCGTCAAGGGGGGCGTCAAGCGCTTTCGTCCGAAGCACGGACCTCGTCGTGTGCTTGCCGTCGTCATCGTGCCACGTTCGGGCGAGCACCGCCGGATGAACGTGGCACGACATCCAGAGGCGTTCGAGCCGACACCGATCGGCCAGGTTTGCGTGCGACGCCGATCGAGCAGAGCGCGCCTGGGTCCGGCTCCTCGCACCTGGCTGTTGTTGTGCGGCGAGGTCGCCAATATTTAGGTATCTGGATGAAATTTCGGTGAGATTCGTCAGGCTCAGGTGAGCGGGATCCCACGATTCCGATCCACGGTGCGCGGGCAAGGCCTCCGCCGTCATCGACCTTGCATGCGGCCTCGTTTCCCGCGAACCATGCGCGTTGTCGAGGTCGGTAAGGGCCGTCCGGGTTGGCAGGCCAAGCCTGTCCGTTCACGGCTGACATGGCGCGTGTCGAACATGCAAGCGCCGACGGCCTCATGCATCGCGCCGCAACCCGCAACTTGCGCCGTTTGTTCAAGCCCGCCGCGCCGCCGCACGGAACACTTCGCTCGTCCAACCCGCGGAGTCCGTCCATGCAGTTCCTCGTCAGAACCTTCTACGCTCCTGTTTTCTTCATCGGCACGATCAGCGCCGCGGTATGGCTGATCCATGTCCGCCACGCGCCGCCCTGGATGCTGATCGCGTTGTTCGCCGTCGCGCTCGCGCTGTCGTTCTGCTGCGAATCCCGGTTTGCCTACGATCTCGAATGGAACCGGTCGCGCGCCGATACGGCCCGCGACATGGCGCACGGTCTCGTGAACGAAGCGCTCAACGCGCTCGGCGTGTGCGTGGTGCCGCTCGTCACACGGTTCGCGCCGTTTCCCGGTCTTTGGCCGCAGCATTGGCCCTGGGTCGCGCAACTCATGCTCGCGATCGTCACAGCCGACATCGGCATCACGCTCGCGCATTACCTGAGCCATCGCGTGCCTTTCCTCTGGCGCCTGCATGCTGTTCATCACAGCGTCACACGGATGTACGGCTTCAACGGCCTGATGAAGCACCCGCTGCACCAGGCGCTGGAAGCCGTCGCCGGTACCGCGCCGCTGCTCCTGACCGGCATGCCCGTGTCGATCGCGGCGGTGCTGGCCTTCGCCATCTCGATTCAACTGCTGCTCCAGCATTCGAACGTGGACATGCGGCCCGGTCCGCTGCGTCATGTCGTTGCGTGGGCGCATGCGCACCGCTTCCATCACATGAAGTACGGCGACGCGGGCGACGTCAATTTCGGCCTGTTCCTGACGGTGTGGGACCGGCTGCTCGGCACCTATGTCGACGGCGACTATCGGATCGGCAGCCGCGACCTCGGCATCGGCACCCGGCCCGACTATCCCGACGCGTATCTGCGCCAGTTGCTCGAACCGTTCCGGCCCGAACGCGCATCGCCGGTTCCGGCCGCGCCGCCGGGGTTGCCGCGGCGTCTCTAGCGCAGGCTGCGGATCCGCATCGCGCGCAACGATGCATCGGCCCGCACGCCGAACAGCGCGCGCATCGTGCGCGAGAAATGGGCGGAATCGGCGAAGCCCGCCTCATGCGCGGCCGCCGTCAACGTCTGGCCGCCGAGCGCCCGTTCGAGCGCGACGCACAGCCGTCGCCAGCGCACCAGTTGCCGGATCGGCAGCCCCACGCGCGATCCGAACAGCCGTTCGAGCTGGCTGACCGACACATGCGCGGCGGTTGCGAGCGTGTGCGCGGACAGGGAGTCCGGCGACGGCGCATCGAGCAGCGCGAGCGCCCGCGCGACGCGTGGATCGTCGGGCAGGGGCCGCCGCCGCTGCGCGAGCGCCTCGGCGAGTGCGTCGAGCGACGGTGCGCCATGACGCGCGGCGTCGAGCAGCGCATCGGCCGACATCGCGAGCGGCTCCGCGTAAAGCGTGAAGAGCCGCGCGGGCGCATCGACGATCCGATGCCGCTGCATCGACGGGATCAGCACGCGCGCGCCGCGCACGGTTTCGCCATCGCATTCCACCGTGACGTCGCCGCCGGGCGACAGCAGCACCTGGTGCGCGTAATGCGCATGCATCGAGGTCGCGCCGGCCGCGCCGTCGATCAGTGCGAAATCCTTCGCAAGCCACAGCTCCCCGGACCAACCCGATGACGTCACTGCCTCCCCCTTCTGGTGCGTGCTTGTGCGGCCGAACCACGCCGCATGTCAATCACATGTTTTGTTGATTAAAAAGATTCAATTCATCGGGTTGCTTATCGATGCTCAATTGATAGGCGGACGCCTTACGCCATTATTTCGATTTTGTGCAATTTCATCCAATACGTCGTTTTTGATGCGCATAAAACTGGATGCGTCGCGGGAAATCGATTCTATTTTAAGAATTAATGAAGATTGGTGTTTCAGTTTTCGCTGTCAAGGTACTTGTTCCGGTTCACCGGGCGTCACGAAAGCGCCCGGCCGTCGTTCTGCAAGGCAGCGCCAAAAAACCGACCGCGCGGCCGCGTGGTCGTCCGAGCGTGATCCGAGGGCCGTTCCAACCAGAAGTTCTTTCCCACAGCACAGGAGCTGATGATGTCAGTCAACGTCGATAGCCTGGTCAGCAGCATCAAGAGCCACCGTTGCTACACCCACCCGGTCTTCCTCAACTGGGCGAAAGCGGATCCCGCGCCCGAGGTGGTCGGCGCGCTGTTCCATCAGATCCAGAACTTCTGTTCGGCGACCCGTCCGGGCTGGAACTTCCCCGACGCGCTGCACGAACACGGCTTGCCCCAGCAGAGCACGCTGATGCAGGAGATCGTCGAGAGCGAGGGCGGCCACGGCCCCGAGCTGGCGACGATGGCGGGTTACATCGTGAACCAGGCGGCCGGCGACGCGATCTTCGCGGACCTGTACGACCAGCACGCGGTGGAACAGGGGCTCAAGGCGTATTCCGATCGCCTGCTCGGCAGCCTGCCGGGCTACGACCACGCCAGCGGCCTGACGAGTCAGGTGCGCCGCGCGATGGCCGTGTTCGACGGCCGCAAGCAGACGGATCTCGCCTCCACCTATCGCAATCTCGGCGTCGCGCTCGCGCTCGAGATGATCTCGAATCGCCAGCTGATCCCCGGCGAAAAGCACTGCCTGGTCGACAGCGGCCTGTACCGCACCGATCTCGACGTGCCCGAGATGCACTACCTGCTCGAACACTGGGGCGAAGTCGGCGCGGAGGAGCAGCACGAACGCAATGCGCGCGAGGCGGTCGCGGTGGCGCTCGACGGTCCGCACGCGGCGCTCGTCGTCGAGGGGGCGCAGGATTTCCTCGATGCGCTCGCGAGCATGTGGGACCTGCTGGATGCGTCGCTGCTTCAGTCCGGGCATCCGGGCTATCGGGAGGACGCGCGGATCGCGGCTTGAGCGCACGACGACGGAGGCCGTTCATGGATCGGTTGCGCAAGAGGCGGATGGCTGCGCCTTGGCCGCGGGAGGCCGTGCCTGCCGCGGTGCTGGCGAGCCCGAGGGAAAGCATGCGGAGTCTGCCCAGGGTGTTGCAGCCGTTCCTGACCTGGCTGACGGGCATGCCGCTGTTCGACGAGACGCCGTTGTTCCGCTGGAACGCGTTCACCCGCACGGTCGCCGCCGTCGCGATCCTGCTCGCGGGGCTGGGCTTGAGCGCCGCGTGCCTGCGCGCCGGCGGCGTCGCGTATCTCGGGCTCGTGCCGGCCTGGCTGTTGACCGTCAACGGGATGCGCGACCTGTACACGGTGACCGAGCACTATTGCGCCCACGATACGTACTCGCGCGTGCACCGGCTCGACGTGCTGGTGGGCGAGTGCGTGTCGACGCTGCTGTTGGCGGCGCCGCTCGGCCTGTTCCGGCGCGAACACCTGAAGCATCACGCGGTGCCGCGTCTCGACAGCGATCCCGACGTGGTGTTCCTGGTCTCGACGGGGTTTCGCCGCGGGATGTCGCGGGCGGCATTCCGGCGCTACATCGCGCGGACCTGCCTGTCGCCGCGCTTCCACCTGCGCTACCTGGGCGCGCGCCTTGCCGCGAACCTGTCCGGCCCGCCGCTTCGCGTCGTCGCGACGCTCGCGTATCTCGCCGCGCTCGTTGTCGCGCTCACGCATTACCACGGCTGGCTCGCGTGGTGGGTCGCGTGGGTCGTGCCGGCAGTGCTGCTGTTCCAGATCGCATCGCTGATCAATTATCACTCGGAGCATCTGTGGGACGACGTGGCGTCGCTGGCCGGGCGCGAGGCGATCGCGCGGGTCTGCGTCGGGCGTTTCTGCGGCGATCCGGCGCCGGGTCCGCGCGCGGGCGTCGCGCGCTGGCTCATGTGGTGGGCGCGGGTGCTGTTCGTGCATCTGCCGCACCGGCTGCTGGTGTTGCCGGGCGACCAGTCGCAGCACGACCTGCATCACCGGCGGCCGCGCTCGGACTGGGCGAACGCGGCGTTCACGCGGCGCGACGACGTGATCGCCGGCGCGCCCGGCTGGCCGGTCGGCTATATCGACGTCTGGGGGAGCCTCGTCGACCACCTCGACGCCTGCGTCGATCCCCGGGGCTCGACACATCTCGTGCGGCATCCGCCGCACCACGCCGCGCGGGCCGCTGCGGCTGTCCGCGAGCGGCTTTCGACATCTTCTGGCTGAGGAGACTATGGAACTGATCTTTCGTGGCAAGACGCTGGATACCGGTTCGGCGCGGGTCGGCGCGCTGCACGCGTCGAACGGCATCCTCGACGATGTGTCCGCGCAGCATCAGCGGATGCGCGACGAGGGCTACCTGCTGTTTCGCGGGCTCGTGGATCCGCAGGTGGTGCTCGACGCGCGGCGCGAGATCCTGCTCAAGTACGCGATCGTGGGCGAGATCGACTCGAACGGCCACGACGTGATGGAGTCGATCCAGCAGACGCCGTCGTTCATCGATCAGGTGAACCTGCTCGCGTTCACCGAGAGCATCCGCTCGGGGAAGGCCTACAACGACGTCGTGTCCCATCCGGCGCTGCTCGGTTTCTTCGCGCGCTTTCTCGGCGGCGCGGTGGCGACCTTCGATTTCAAATGGCCGCGCTTCGTCCGCCCGGGCGAGGGCACCGGCATCCACTCGGACATCGTGTACATCGGGCGCGGCACGAAGAACCTGTGGTCGGCATGGATTCCGCTCGGCGCGGTGTCGCTCGACGAGGGGCCGCTGATCGTGCTGGAGCGCAGCCACCGCGCGACCACGCTCGACGCGTACTGGTCCGCCGACGCCGATCGCGACAAGATCGGCTGGCTCGGCGAGGATCCGTTCGCGCTGCAGGATGCGCTGGGCGGCCGCTGGCTCACGAGCCCGTTCGAGGCGGGTGACGTGATCGTGTTCGATACGCGGCTCGTGCACGGCTCGCTCGACAACGTGTCGCCGCGGCGGCGCTGCCGGCTGACCTCGGACACGCGCTACCAGCTCGCGCACGAGCCGCTCGACGACCGCTGGAACGGCGACATCTCGAATCCGCATGGCGGTTCGCAGAAGGCATTCCTGCCGGGCATAATGAAAACGAACGGCAATCGGGAATTCGAGGAGGAGTGGAAGCCCGTCGATGCGCACGGGCGGCTCGTCTCCGCGGTTTCGAGCGAGGCGTCGGCCTAGCGGCCCGGCCGCATCGAGCGCGCGCCCACCGGCCGGAGCGGGCTTACCGGAGATTCCATGAACGCCACCGAGTTGCGTGAGGCGCGGCCGTCGTCGTTGCCGGGCGCGGTCCTGCTGATGGTTGCCGCCACCGCGCTGTGGGGCGTCTCGTTCGTCGCGCCGCTCGTGCTGAACGCGTACACGCCGCTCGCGATCACCTTCGGCCGGTTCTTCTTCTATGGGCTGGTCTCCCTCGCGCTGCTGCTCGTGCGCTATCGCGCGCAGCCGCTCGGGCTCGCGGGGTGGGCGCGCGCCGCCGCGTACGGGTTGGCCGGCAACATCCTGTTCTCGCTCCTGGTCAGCTTCGGCGTGCAGGACACGGGCGCGGAGGTCGTGATCCCGATCATCGGGCTGCTGCCGATCTGCGTGTCGGTCGCGGGCGGCCGCGCGCTGTCCGCGGCGGCCTGGCGGCGGCTCGCCGTGCCGCTCGCGCTGGTCACGCTCGGGCTCGCGCTGGTGCTCGTGGTCCAGCGCGGCGGGCTCGTGCGCGACGCGCGGCTGTCGTGGCCGGGCGTGGCCGCGGCGGCGGCGACGGTCGTCATCTGGACGGCGTATGCGCTGTCGAATGCGCGCTTCCTGCGCGCGCATCCGTCGGTGTCCGGTGCGCACTGGTCCTGCGCGATCGGCGTGGCGACCTTCGCGCTCGCGCTCGTGCTGGCCGCGTGGCAGGCGCTCGCGACCGGCGCGGGCGTCTGGCGCACGGCCCAGACGCCGGCCCAGAGTCCCGCGCTGTTCGCGGCCGTGACGCTGGTGCTGGGCGTGGGCGGGTCGTGGCTCGCCACGATCTGTTTCAACCGCGCATCGAGCCTGCTGCCGATGAGCCTCGTGGGTCAGTTGATCGTGCTCGAAACCCTGTTTGGCATCGCCTACGCATGCCTCTACCGGAACACGCTGCCGCCCGCGCCGCAGGCGCTCGGGATGGCGCTCGTGCTCGCCGGCCTGTGGCGCGCGGCGCGCACGCGCTTCACATGACGCCGCTTCATCACGACAGACCAGGCGCGCGCAGCGCGAGGGACCGAAGCCATGGCACGACGCGATCCACGCAATCTTTCGGCGTTCTGGACGCTGCCGACGCTGCCGGGCGTCGAATTCCTGCACGCGCGCTATGCGACGCTGACGTTCGCGCCGCACGTGCACGAGGAACTGGTGATCGGCATGACGGAGGGCGGCGCGGGTTACTTCACGACCAACGGTCGCGAGCACATCGCGACGGGCGACACGCTGATCCTGTTCAATCCGGACGAGCCGCACCACGGCGGCGTGGCCGAAGGCGGGCAGTGGCAGTATCGCGCGCTGTACCTGAAGCCCGAGGCGCTGGAACGATTGCGGCTTCAGATCACGGAGTCGAACCGGCCCGCGTATTTCTCCGCGAGCAATGTCGCCGACGCCGCGCTGGTCGGCCGCGCGCTCGACTTCCATCGCGCCGCGCAGCCGGGCGCGGCGGCGCTGGCGCTGGAAACGGGCCTGCTCGACCTGATGGCGGGCGCGATCCTGCGCCACGGCGACCTCAAGGCGCGCCTGCCGCGTTGCGGCCGCGCGGAGCCGGTCATCGGCAAGATCAAGGACTACATCCACGCGCATTACGCGGCCGACGTGCAACTGGGCGATCTCGCGTCGCTCGCCGGCATGTCGGCGTTCCAGGTGCTGCGCGCGTTTCGCAAGCAGACCGGGCTGACGCCGCACGCCTACCTCAACCAGGTGCGTCTCGCCAAATCCAAGGCGCTGATTTCCAGCGGCTGCCCATTGACCGATGTCGCGATCACGGTCGGGTTCTTCGACCAGAGCCACCTGGTGCGGCACTTCAAGCGCAGCTTCGGCATCACGCCGGGACAGTTCGTGTGCGAACCCCGGCAAGCGGCCGCCGCGCCCGCGTTCTGAGCGGCGGCGCGGTGCGTCATGGCGTCAGCCGCTCCGGATCGCGCGGCACGAACGCGGCTTCCTTGACGCTCGCGAGCCCGAGCAGCTTCGCGATCACGCGTTCGACGCCGAGCCCGAACCCGCCGTGCGGCGGGCAGCCGTAGCGGAAGGTGTCGAGGTAGGGCGCGAGCGTCTCCGGATCGATGCCCTTGTCGATCGCCTGCGCGCGCACCCTCTCGTAGCGATGCTCGCGCAGCGCGCCCGTGGTGATTTCCAGCCCCCGGAACAGCAGGTCGAAGCTGTGGGTCGTGCCGTGCGTGCGATCGCGCAGGTGATAGAACGGCCGTTTCGCGAGCGGGTAGTCGTGGATGAAGATCAGGTCGTGTCCGAGCAGCGCGTGGAGCAGGCGTTCGCCTTCGTCCGGCAGGTCGTCGTCCGCGGCGAGCGGCATGCCGTGCTGCGCGAGCAGCGCTTTGGCGTCGGCGAGCGACAGGTGCGTGACGCTCGGCGCCGGCGGCAGCGCGATGTCGAAATGCTCACGCACCTCGGCCGCGAACGGCGCGAGGCGTGCGAACGCATGCCGCAGCATCGCTTCCTCGAAGGCCATCACCTCGCGTACGTCGAACACCCAGGCAAGCTCGACGTCGAGCCCGGTGAATTCGGTCAGGTGCCGGCTGCTGCGGCTGTCCTCCGCGCGGAACACCGGGCCGATCTCGAACACGCCCGCGAGCCCGGCCGCGATCGCCATCTGCTTGTAGAACTGCGGCGATTGCGCGAGATAGGCGGTGCGTTCGAAATACGCGACCCGGAATACCTGCGCGCCGCTTTCGCTCGCCTGGCCCATCAACTTCGGCGTGTGGATCTCGGTGCAGCCGCGCGCGAGCGCGAAGTCGCGGCAGGCCGTCTCGAACGCGCTGCGCAGCCGCAGCATGCACAGCCACTTCGGCGCCTTGAGGTCGACGACCCGGTGCGTGAGGCGCAGGTCGAGGCTGCTGCCCGGGCCGATCGGCCGCGCCTGCGCGAGCGAGAACGCTGCCACGTCGTGAACGCGCAGCTCGAGGCCGGCGGTCTTGCTTTGCGGTGCGGCGACCAGCTCGCCCGTCGCGCGGAACGTGGTGCCCGCGAGCCAGTGGCGGATGTCGGCGTGGCAGGCGCGCGCGGCCTTGTCGACCACGAGCTGCAGCGGGCCGCCGGCATCGTGGGCGAGCAGGAACTGCAGGTGCTTCTGGTCGCGCAAGGTATCGAGCGTCAGATACAGGCTGACGATTTGCCCGAGATGGGCGGGGGCTTCGTGGACGGTGATCGGCATGAGGGCCTCGTGGGATGAAAGTGACGCGGAAATAAAAAAAGGCACTCGGGATCGAGTGCCTTTGGTGTGGAGCAGGGGGGCTTGTCAGCGGCCGAACGCGTTCCTGTCACCCAAAGGCGACATCGGATTATTGCGACGGGCAACGCTGAAATGCGGCATGGGGCGCGGAGTGGGCGAGAGGGGCGGCCGCGCGCCGTGAAAAGGGCGGCGCGTCAGGGCATCGCATGACGATAGAGCAGAGACGGGGCGGCTGTAAAGCGGCGCGGCGATGACGCCGCGCATGGCGCGGGCTTTTGGGGGCCGGTATGCTGTGCGACTCGTTTGTTTGTCGCGGAGCACCCGGACCATCGTGTTTCCCCAACTGCACACCGAACGGCTGCTCCTGCGGGAGCTGCGCCCCGACGACGCGCCCGCGCTGCTCGCGATCCACGCGGATGCGGCGCACATGCGCTGGTACGGCGCCGATCCGGTTGCCACGCCCGACGACGCGGCGCGGCTCGTCGAACTCTATGCGGGCTGGCGCAGGATGCCGAACCCGGGCACGCGCTGGGGGATCGTCCGGCGCGAGGACCAGGCGCTCATCGGCACCTGCGGCCTGTTCAAGTGGAATCGCGGCTGGCGACGCTGCACGACGGGCTACGAGCTGGCTGCGTCCGAACAGGGGCGCGGCTACATGCGCGAAGCGCTGACGGCCGTATTCGCGTACGGCTTCGACGAGATGGCGCTCAATCGCATCGATGCGTCGGTGCATCCGGGCAACGCGGCGTCGATCCGCGTGCTGTCCGCATTCGGTTTCACGCGCGAGGGCTATACGCGGGAGGCGGGCTTCTGGGGCGGCAGATATCACGACCTGGTCGAGTTCGGCCTGTTGCGGCGCGATTTCCGGGCGTTCCCGGGCCGGGCGGGCGTCGAACCCGCGACGTGCGCCGAAGCGGCCGGGGCGGACGACGCATAGCCGTGAGCGCGCCGCGCCCGGCCGCGCGCTTGCGAACCGGGCGCGGCTGCGCATAAAGTAGATCCCGATCCGCCGCGCGGCCGCGCTGGGCCGCCGTCCTCATTCGGAAGGGTTCGTCTTGATCTACTCCATTCTCGCGATTTTCATCGGCGCCGGGCTCGGCGCGCTGCTCCGCTGGTTCCTGAGCATCGGCCTGAACGCGGTGCTGCCCGAGGTGCCGCTCGGCACGCTCGCCTCGAACCTGATCGGCGGCTACCTGATCGGCATCGCGGCGGTCGTGTTTACCGCCAGGGCGGGGCTCGCGCCCGAATGGCGCCTGTTCGTGATCACCGGCTTCATGGGCGGGCTGACGACCTTCTCGACCTATTCGGCCGAGGTCGTCACGCACGTGATGGAGGGGCAATACGGCTGGGCGATGACGGTGGCCGTCCTACACTTAATAGGATCGTTCGTCTTGACGGGGCTCGGGATGTGGACCGCCCGCGCGTGGCTGGTCGCCGGCTGAGCGGGCCCCGGGCGGGGAGGTACGCATGGACAGGATCTTGTTGCGCTTCTACGTGCATGAGCATCATCGCCTGCACTGGAAGCCGCTGTGGGAATGGCTGCTCGAGACCGCGAGCGGGATGGGCGTGGCGGGCGGCTCGGCGTTTCGCGCGATGGCGGGCTTCGGCCAGCATCACGTGCTGCACGCGGACCGCTTCTTCGAGCTGCAGGGGTCGCTGACCGTGGAGGTGGAATTCGTCGTCAGCGAGGACGAGGCGGCGCGCCTGATCGATGCGGTGTCGCGCGAGAAACTGCGGCTGTGCTACACGCTGATCCCCGCGCGCTTCGGCGTGATCGACACCCTGGGCGATGCGCCGCCGCCCGCGGCGGGTTAGCGGCGCGGCCCCGGGCGGGGCTTCAGATCCCGAACAGCGTCATCGACACGGCGGCGCGCGTGACGATCATGATCAGCACCTGGACGATCACGAACAGCAGGATCGGCGACAGATCGATGCCGCCCAGCTGCGGCAGCACGCGGCGCAGCGGGTTCAGGAACGGCGCGGTCAGCTGGTAGAGGATCGCCATCGCGGGCGAGCGCGGGTTGAGCCAGGACAGGAAGGCCATCAGGATCGTCATCCAGAACACGAGCTGGAGCGTCCACTTCGCGAAGGTCAGGAGCGCGACGATGACGAGGGTGGGCGCCATCGCCATCACGTCGACGCCCGACATCGACACCATCAGCACCACATAGACGAAGGCGGTCGCGAGCGCCGCGACGACGCTCGCCCAATCGATGCCGCTCACGCCTGGAATGATGCGGCGCAGCGGCAGCACGAGCCAGTTGGTCGCCTGCAACACGGCCTGAGTGACGGGGTTGTACGGCGGCACGCGCACGGCCTGCATCCAGACGCGCAGGATCAGGGCGGCCCCGAACAACGTGAAGACGGTATTGAGCAGAAAGCGGGCGATCTCGCCGAACATCGTTGGAATCCTTTTTATGCAATCAGGTAGCGGGAGACCGCCGCGCGACGCGGCGGCACACCGGGCGTCACATTATCACGGCTTTTCCCGGGCGGGGAACCCCGCCGGCCGGGCCTGCGCGAGCGCGTCTTCCACCGTGCGTTCGAGGGCGTCGAGCGCGGCGGGCGGCGTCGCGCGGCGCTTCGCGAGCGCGATCGCGCGACGGGTCAGCAGCGCATAGAGCGTGGCGTGGTCGCCGCCGCGCGCATCGAGCAGCGCGAGCTGCTGCTCGACGATGCCGGCGTCGCCGCGCGACACCGGGCCGGCGAGCGCATTCGCGAGGCCCTTGTCGCGCGCGGTCTCGATCGTGCCCGCGAGCATCGGCAGCAGCGCGCGCAGCGCGTCGTCCTCGGCGAAGCCGAGCGTGCGCCACAGCTCGACGCATTCGGACAGGCTGCACAGCGCGAAGCTCGCCGCGTAGTGCGCGGCCGCGTGGTACAGCATCCGGCCGCCCGCCGGGATCGACAGGGGATGGCAGCCGAGCGCGCCGGCGAGCGCGGTCAGGTGTTCCTTCAGCGCGCCGTCGGCCTCGATCGTCACCGAGCAGCCGTCGATGCGCGTCAGGTCGGCGTCCCCGCCGCCGAACAGGTACAGCGGATGAAACCCGCCCGTCGCCGCGCCCTGGTCGCGCGCCGGGTCGAGCAGCGCGACGCTCGACGCGCCGCTGCAATGAACGAGCGCCTGTCCCGCCGCGCGCGCCGGATCGAAGCGCAGCTGCGCGGCGAGCGCGCCGAGCGCGTCGTCGGGCACGGTCAGGAAAATCAGGTCGGCGGCGTCGACCACCGCCTGCGGCGTGTCGAGCGCCGCGCACGCCGCGCCCGACTCCGCCGAGATCTGCGCGGCGAGCGCCTGCGCGGACGCCGGCGCCCGGCTCGCGACCGCGCTGACGGCGTAGCCGGCCCGCGCGAAACGGCGCGCGACGCAGCGCGCGAGGCGGCCCGCGCCGATGAAACCGAGGCGGGGAGAGGCGGGGAGGGTCATCGGAGGCTCGTCGAAAGGTGGCGAAAGTCGTCAGTATCGCGTATTCGGCGCGGCCGCTGCCGGGCTGCGGCAGGGTGTCCGGTGCGACGTCTTGTCTCAAATTTGTAATCGTTCATTACGGTGCGCGGCGTGCGCGCCTCGTGGAAATCGGTAAGGGTGACCGATCGGTACGTAAGCGTTTCGCGAGGTGGCCGGAACAGCACGCCGACGCGGGATCCGGTGCGGCGGCGGGGCGCGCCGGCGGGGTCCGGAGGACTTGCAATTTGCAACAAATGGGCATGGATCGTCATACGGGTTTTCGCTACATTGCAGCCATACAGTCTGCAATCAGCTGCTGTGATGTGGTGCGCCATTCCGGCCGCGCCGCCAGGAGAACCGAAGTGAAAAAGCTCATTCCGTTCATTGCCGCCGCCGCGTTGGGTCTCGGGGTCGTGGGCGCCGCGCAGGCGCACGTGTCGGTCGGGATCGGCATTGGTCTGCCGGTCGCGCCCGCCTATCCGGTCTATGCGGCGCCGCCGCCCGTCTATTACGCGCCGCCGCCGCCCGTCTACTATGCGCCGGCGCCCGCCTACTACGCGCCGCCCGCCGTTGTGGTCGGCGGCTACTATGGCCACGGCTATTACGGTCGCCCGTACTGGCACCGCGGCTACTACGGCCATCCGTACTGGCGGCGTTGAGGTTGGCGCGCGGCCCGGCGGCCGCGCGCGACGGCGCGTTCCGGCGAGGCCGGGCGCGCCGTTTGTCGTTTACCGCGGATGCGCATGGCGGGTGAAGCTGGGACAATGGCCGCGTGTCCCACTCCTTGCCTGCTGCCCGCCATGTCTGCTTCCGCTTCCCTTCCCGCACCCACCTATGACGATGTCGTCGACGCCGCCGCGCGCCTCGAGGGCGCCGCGCATCGCACGCCGGTCCTGACCTCGCGCACGGCCGACGCGCGCACCGGCGCGTCGCTGTTCTTCAAGTGCGAGAACTTCCAGCGGATGGGCGCGTTCAAGTTCCGCGGCGCGTACAACGCGATCTCGCATTTCGACGCCGAGCAGCGCCGCGCGGGGGTGCTCACCTATTCGTCGGGCAATCACGCGCAGGCGATCGCGCTCGCCGCGCGGCTCGCCGGCATCCACGCGACGATCGTGATGCCGCACGACGCGCCGGCCGCGAAGGTCGCGGCCACCCGGGGCTACGGCGGCGAAGTCGTCACCTATGACCGCTACCAGGAAAATCGCGAGGAAATCGGCGCTCGGCTTGCGCAGGCGCGCGGCATGACGCTGATCCCGCCCTATGACCATCCGCACGTGATCGCGGGGCAGGGCACGGCGGCGAAGGAATTGTTCGAAGAGGTCGGGCCGCTCGACATGCTGGTCGTGTGCCTGGGCGGCGGCGGGCTGCTTGCGGGCAGCGCGCTGTCGGCGGCGGCGCTCGCCCCGGCGTGCGAGGTGTTCGGGGTCGAGCCGGAGGCGGGCAACGACGGCCAGCAATCGCTCGCGCGCGGCGAGGTCGTGCATATCGCCACGCCGCGCACGATCGCGGACGGCGCGGCGTCGACCCACCTCGGCGCGTACAACTTCCCGATCATTCAGCGCCATGTGAAGGGGATCGGGACGGTCAGCGACGCGCAACTGGTCGACACGATGCGCTTCTTCGCCGAGCGGATGAAGATGGTGGTCGAGCCGACCGGCTGCCTCGCGGCGGCCGCCGCGCTCGACGGCGTGCTGCCGGTGGCGGGCAAACGGGTCGGCGTGCTGGTGAGCGGCGGGAACGTCGATCTCGCGCGCTACGGCGAGTTCCTGCGCGGCTGAGCGCGGCAGGGCCGCGCGCGGCTCAAGCGGCGGCGTTCAGGATCAGGTCCCGATAGCCGCCGACGATCACGCTGTAGGAGAAATACGCGAACAGCATCGCGGAGACGACGTGGCAGGCCCGCATCAGCCCCGCGCCGGCGCGCCTGCGGCCGTGGCTCGCGAGCGTGCACAGGAACAGCGTCCAGGCGAGGCCGCCGAGAAAGAAGCCCGACAGGAACACCGACGCGGTGAGCGGCGTGGTCGCGCCGCTCTTCGCGATCAGCGCGCCGCCGACCGCCGCGAACCACAGGATCGCGGACGGCGACGACATCGCGAGCAGCATGCCGCGCCCGAAGCTGCGCCAGGTGCCCGCCCGCGCGGCGGCGGCGGCTTCCGCATCGTCGCCGGCCGGCGCGGCGGCGGGGCGCAGCGCCTCGCGCGCCATCTTCCAGGTCAGGAACAGCAGGATTGCGCCGCCGCCGAGCCAGACCACCCAGCGCACCGTGTCGAACCGCAGCAGCACCGCCATCCCGGCGAGCGCGAGCGCCGCGTAGACCAGATCGCCGACGCAGGAGCCGAGGCCCAGCCAGAAGCCGGGCCGGAAGCCGTGCGACAGCGTGAGCGACAGCATCGCCACGTTCACGAGGCCGATATCGAGGCACAGCGAAAGCGACAGGAAGAATCCATCCGACAACATCGACGCGGGTAGCATGTTCATCTGCGGGTGTAGCGAGGGGCGGCGCGCTCGCCGCCGGATTTCAGGACAGACCGAGCTCGGTCCACAGCCGGTCGACGCGCGCCTTGACGGCGGCGTCCATCTCGATCGGCCGGCCCCATTCGCGCTGGGTCTCGCCCGGCCACTTGTTGGTGGCGTCGATGCCCATCTTCGAGCCGAGGCCGGCGACGGGCGAGGCGAAATCGAGGTAGTCGATCGGGGTGTTCTCGACCATCACGGTGTCGCGCACGGGGTCGACGCGCGTCGTGATCGCCCAGATCACTTCCTTCCAGTCGCGCACGTCGACGTCCTCGTCGACGACCACGATGAACTTCGTATACATGAACTGCCGCAGGAAGCTCCATACGCCGAGCATCACGCGCTTGGCGTGGCCCGCGTAGCTCTTCTTCATCTGCACGATCGCCATGCGATAGCTGCAGCCCTCGGGCGGCAGGTAGAAATCGGTGATCTCGGTGAACTGCTTCTGCAGCAGCGGCACGAACACCTCGTTCAGCGCGACGCCGAGCACGGCCGGCTCGTCGGGCGGCTTGCCGGTGTAGGTCGAGTGGTAGAGCGCGTCGCGGCGCATCGTGATGCGCTCGACGGTGAACACCGGGAACCACTCCTGCTCGTTGTAATAGCCGGTGTGGTCGCCATAGGGCCCTTCGAGCGCGTGCTCGTAGCGCGCGCTCGCGCCCGTCGGACGCGGCGGCGCGCCGGCCGGCGCGGCGTCGGGCTCGCCCTGTTGCGGATGGATGAAGCCTTCGAGCACGATCTCGGCGCGCGCGGGCACCTGCAGCGTCTCGACGCCCGGCGTCAGGCAGCGCGCAAGCTCGGTGCGGCCGCCGCGCAGCAGCCCCGCGAACTGATATTCGGACAGCGTGTCGGGCACCGGCGTGACCGCGCCGAGCATGGTCGCCGGATCGGCGCCGAGCACCACCGCGACCGGATACGGCTCGCCCGGGTGGCGCAGCGTGAACTCGCGAAAGTCGAGCGCGCCGCCGCGATGGGCGAGCCAGCGCATGATCAGCCGGTTGCGGCCGATCACCTGCTGGCGGTAGATGCCGAGATTCTGGCGCGGCTTGTTCGGGCCGCGCGTGACCGTGAGCCCCCAGGTGACGAGCGGCCCCGCGTCGCCGGGCCAGCAGGTCTGGATCGGCAGCTTCGCGAGGTCGACGTCGTTGCCTTCCCAGACGATCTCCTGGCACGCGGGCGACGATACCGTTTTCGGCGCCATGTCCCACACCGCCTTGGCGAGCGACAGCAGCTTGCCGGCGTCCTTCAGGCTCTTCGGCGGATCGGGCTCCTTGAGCGCCGACAGCAGCCGGCCGACGTCGCGCAGCGACGCGAGCGCGGCGTCGTCGCCGGCGTCGACGCCCATCCCGAGCGCGACCCGGCGCGGCGTGCCGAACAGGTTGCCGAGCACCGGAAAGCGATAGCCGGTCGGCGCATTGAACAGCAGCGCGGGGCCGCCTGCGCGCAGCACCCGGTCGCAGAGTTCAGTCATTTCAAGCACGGGCGACACGGGCTGGGTCACGCGGCGCAACTCGCCCAGGCTTTCGAGGCCGTCGACGAAATCGCGCAAGTCTTTGTATTTCATGAAGAATATCCGGGCCGCAAGCGCGTTGCGGCGGGGTTGGGCGCGGCCGGCGGCAGCGCGCGTGAAACAGAGGGCCCGATTTTACCCAAGCGCGCGCCGAGCCGATCGAAACCTCAAAAATCGGCGAGCGGCGGCTGAGCCAGACGGCAAGCGGGTCTCCGTTCTGAAGGGTAACAAATCATTACTTTTTGTTATGACTTTGAAATTTTATAGTGTTGACGATCTATAAAACCCTGCTAGAATCCGCTCACATTGGTTGCAGGACCCTTGTGGAAAGTCACCAATCTCCGGTCCTTCAGACGCTTCGCGTCACCGTCTGCCGATACCTGCACGGCACCCGACGGCCTTGTTTGTTGTCCTAGCCAGCGCCCAGTCGACGCTGGTTTTTTGCGTGGGAGCCACCGCGCGTCCGCCCGCCTGGAAGGCGCCGGCCTGTTTTCCGCCGTGGCCCCCGAACGGTACTTATACCGTTTCTCCGATACCGTTTCGCCCAGCCATGGCGCGCGGTGTCTTGATTCCGCGGCAGTGCTTCCTGCCTCGCTTCGAGCTGAGCGAGCCGCACGAGTCATGTTCATGGGAGATCTGAATGAACGCTTGGTTATCGTGGCGTCCCAACGAGCGGCACGCGCAGGTTCTGCGCGCTGCGCTGCGCCGGGGGACGCGTGTCAGTCACCATTTATTCAGCGTGGTCGGCGGCATCGCCGTCGTGATCGCGCTGGCGTTGTGGCTCCTGCCCAACGTGCGCGGCACTCTCGCGGCCCGGCTGATGCCGATCGTGTCGGCCGCCGTGCAGGCCGGCCCGGCCCGCCTGCTGTCCGGCCACCCGTTGCCCGCCTTCGGTCCCGCGAATGCGAATCCCGACCAGCAGGACGACGTGTCCGGCGTCGAAGCGTCGCGCACGACCTACGACGGCGCGGTCAGCGGCCCGGCGTTCGGCGATGACGCCGCGCGCGGCACCTCGCCCGTCTCGCTCGCCAAACTGATCCCGACCCAGCGGGTCGCCGCCGATGCGCGCGACGACCGCGTGCTGACCTCCAATCGCGAGCAGGCGCTCGTCGCCACCTACCTGGCGCGCCGCTACCGCGTCGCGCAGGAGCCGGTCGGCCAGCTCGTGAAGGCCGCGTTCCAGACCGGCCGCGATGTCGGCCTCGATCCGCTGCTGCTGCTCGCCGTGATGGCGATCGAATCGGGCTTCAATCCGTATGCGGAAAGCGGCGTCGGCGCGCAAGGGCTGATGCAGGTGATGTCGAAGGTCCACTCCGACAAGTTCGAGTATTTCGGCGGCACCACCGCGGCGCTCCAGCCGCTCGTCAATATCCAGGTCGGCGCGCTCGTGCTGAAGGATTGCATCGCGCGCGGCGGTACGCTCGCGGGCGGCCTGCGCCTCTACGTGGGCTCGTCCTCGCCGGACGACGGCGGCTACGGCGCGAAGGTGGTTGCCGAGCGCGACCGCCTGCGCGATGTCGCGCGCGGCCGCAAGGTGTCGATCTACGCGTCGCAGTCGCCGCAGACGACGGCGGTGGTCACCACGGCGGCGGTGTCGACGGGGGGCCAGAAGCGGATCCAGGCCACGCTCGACGGCGCTCATCCGATGGCGATCAAGGCGATGGCGCCGAAGACCTCGCAGCAGGATGACGCGAGCGTCGACACGGCCAAGCGCGACAGCGGTTCGTCGGAACTCGGCACCTGAGCGGGCCCCGGGACCGGAGCCGCATCATGAAAAAAGCGCCCTCGGGCGCTTTTTTTCGTTCCAGGGACGGGCGCGATCAGCGTCCGAACTGCGCGCCGATCCGTTCGACCGCCTCCTCGAGCCGCGCGTACGCGGTCGCATACGAGAGCCGCAGGTAGCGGCGCGGGGCGGCCACGCCGAAGTCCATGCCGGGCACGAGCACGACGCCCGCGTCGTGCAGCAGCGCGCGGGTCAGCGCGGCGCTGTCGCCCGCCGCCGGATGGGCGACGCCGTTGCAATCCGCGTAAACATAGAAGGCCCCGTCCGGCATCACCGGCACGCCGAACCCGAGCCGTTCGAGTGCGGGCACGATGAAGTCGCGCCGGCGCTTGAATTCGAGCCGGCGCGCGTCGTAGATGTCGAGCGTGCGCGGCTCGAAGCAGGCGAGCGCCGCGTGCTGCGCGAGCGCGGACGGGCAGATGAACAGGTTCTGCGCGAGCTTCTCGAAGGTGTCGGTCAGCGACGGCGGCACGACCAGCCAGCCGAGCCGCCAGCCCGTCATGCTGAAGTACTTCGAGAAGCTGTTGACGGTGATCACGTCGTCGCCGAACGACAGCGCCGATACGGGCGCGTCGTCGTAGCTGAGGCCCTGGTAGATCTCGTCGACGATCGAGAAGCCGCCGCGCGCGCGCACGGCCTCGACGATCCGTTTCAGTTCGTCGGGCGCGAGCGAGGTGCCGGTCGGATTCGACGGCGACGCGAGCAGCACGCCGCGGGTGCGCGCGCCCCAGTGGCGCCGCACGTCGTCCGCGCTCAGCTGGAAGCGGGTCTCGGGGCCGCTCGGCACGAGCACCGCGCGTCCTTCGGCCGTCGCGACGAAATGACGGTTGCACGGGTAGGACGGATCGGGCATCAGCACTTCGTCGTCGCGGCCGACGAGCGCGAGGCAGGCGAGCAGCAGCGCCGCTGACGCGCCGGCCGTCACGATGATCCGTTCCGGCGCAATCGCGAGGCCGTAGGCGCGCGCGTAGTGCGCGGCGATCGCTTCGCGCAGCGGCGCGATGCCGAGCGCGCTCGTATATTGCGTGACGCCTTGCCGAAGCGCGGCGGCGGCCGCCTCGATCACGGGCTCCGGCGCGGTGAAATCGGGCTCGCCGATGCTCATGTGGATCAGGTCGCGGCCCGCGCGTTCGAGCTGCGCGGCCTCCTTGACGATTTCCATCACATAGAACGGTTCGATCGCGTCGACGCGCGAGGCGAGCCGGTGCAGCGGATCGGCAGCAGTATTCATGGCGGGTGCGGGCGGAAGACGGGGCGATGCGTCGGAACGCGAAAAAAAAGCGGGCGCCGAGGCGCCCGCTGGAGACTCACGCGCCGCGGCGAGCCTGGATTTCGGCCGGACGCAGCGTGACGGACAGCTTGTCGAGCACGCCGTTCACGTACTTGTAGCCGTCCGAGCCGCCGAACGTCTTCGCGAGTTCGACGGCTTCGTTGATGATGACGCGGTACGGCGTCTCGATCTGATGCTTCAGTTCGAAGGTGGCGATCAGCAGCACCGCCCGTTCGACCGGCGAGAGCTGCTCGATCGGCCGGTCGAGGCTCGGCGTGAGCGCTTCGGCCAGTTCCGCGTGGTCGCGGATCACGCCGTGCAGGATCGTGTCGAGCAGCGTCTTGTCGGCTTTGTCGTACCCCTGCGCACCGCGCAGCTGCGCATCGATTTCGCCCGAGGACGCGTTCGACAGCAACCACTGGTAAAGGCCTTGCGTCGCCAGTTCGCGCGACTGTCGGCGGGCGCTCTTCTTCATGCGCGTTCCTCTTCGTCTTCCTCGTCTTCGTCCTCTTCGTCGTCGCTGAGCTGGTCGAGCGTCATCGTGAGGTTAGCCATTTCGACCGCCACGCGCGCCGCGTCACGACCCTTCTCGGTCATGCGAGCAATTGCCTGCTCGTCGGTGTCGGTGGTCAGCACCGCGTTCGCGATCGGCGTGTTGAAGTCGAGCGCGAGGCGGGTGATGCCCGCGCCGCTTTCGTTCGACACCAGCTCGAAGTGATAGGTCTCGCCGCGGATCACCGCGCCGAGCGCGATCAGCGCGTCGAACTGGTTGCTTTCCGCGAGCTTTTGCAGCGCGAGGGGAATCTCGAGCGCGCCCGGCACCGTGACCAGCAGCACGTCCTCGCCGGACACGCCGAGGCGTTCCAGCTCCTCGACGCAGGCATCCGCCAAGCCGTTGCAGACGGGTTCGTTGAAGCGCGACTGCACGATGCCGATGCGCAGGCCGTCGCCTTCGAGGTTCGGTTGATATTGTCCGATTTCCATGTGTGTTCCGTACGTAGTTTGAATGAGCGGTTAGGGGGCCGCGCGGGTGCGCGGTCCCGAGCGAAATGGATCAGGCGGCGGGGCAGACCGCCGCCGCGCTGCCCGGCATCGGTACGAAGCCCGTCACCTCGAGGCCGTAGCCCGACATGCTGCCGAGCTTGCGTGGGTTCGACAACACCTGCATCTTGCCGACGCCGACATCGCGCAGGATCTGCGCGCCGATGCCGAAAGTCTTGAAATCGACCGGCCGGCGCTTCAGCGCGGCCGCGCGTTCCTCTTCATCGAACGCCTTGAAGACGTCGATCAGATGTTCCTTGGTATCGCCGCAGTTCAGCAGCACGATCACGCCCAGCTCGCGCGCGGCCAGCTCGCGCATCGCCGCGTCGAGCGTCCAGGAGTGGGTCGACACGCCGGTTTCGAGCAGATCGAGCACCGACAGCGGCTCGTGCACGCGCACCGGCGTTTCCTGGTCCGGCGTCGGCGCGCCGCGCACCAGCGCGATATGCGGCGAACCGCTCGGCTGGTCGCGGTACAGCACCGCGCGGAACGCGCCGTGCGCGGTCTGCATGGTGCGTTCCGCGACGCGCTCGATGATCGATTCGGTGCGGCTGCGATAGTGGATCAGGTCGGCGATCGTGCCGACCTTGAGGCCATGCTCGCGGGCGAACTCCATCAGGTCCGGCAGGCGCGCCATCGTGCCGTCGTCCTTGATGACCTCGCAGATCACCGCGGCCGGCGTGAGGCCCGCGAGCGCGGTGAGATCGCAGCCGGCCTCGGTGTGGCCCGCGCGCACCAGGACGCCGCCCGGCTGCGCCATGATCGGGAACACGTGGCCCGGCTGCACGATGTGATCGACGCGCGCGTCGTGCGCGACGGCCGTGGCGATCGTGTGGGCGCGGTCGGCGGCCGAGATGCCGGTGGTCACGCCCTCGGCGGCCTCGATGCTGACCGTGAACGCGGTGCCGTACTGGGTGCCGTTGCGGTAGGTCATGAGCGGCAGGTTCAGCAGCTTGCAGCGTTCCTGCGTGAGCGTCAGGCAGATCAGGCCCCGGCCGTAGCGCGCCATGAAATTGATCGCTTCCGGCGTCACGAATTCGGCGGCGAGCACGAGGTCGCCCTCGTTTTCGCGGTCTTCTTCGTCGACCAGGATCACCATCCGGCCGGCTTTCAGCTCGGCGATGATGTCGGGCGTGGAGGCGAGCGTCATAAAGGTTCAGGGCAAGGGAAAGCGCGTATTTTACGCCACCCAGGGACGGTTTTAGGCGCAGGCGCGCCGGACGGCGCGAAATGTGCGGCCGGTCGCGCGCGACGGCGCGCGCCGAGGTCCGCGCGGCCGCGTCGGCGGCCCCGTGGCCCGGGCGTTTCCGGTTGCCGCCGGGCCGTGCGGCGCGTTTCGCGCATGAAACGATTTGCGGCGAAATCGCACGGCGCGACCGCACGAATCGCGTATCGGCGGGGCGTGGCACGCTCCATGCGGCACCTTGGGATGCCGCGCGCGGCATGGCCGGGGTCCGCCCCCGATAGCCGCGCGTCGGCGCGCCCGTTCGCCGGCGGCGGCGAGGCGCCCGGCCGGGCGCCCGCGCAGGCGGCGACGGGCCGTCGTCGTCAAGGCCTGTTCTCGCACGGGGGAAATCATGTTCATGAAACGCATAGCCGGATGGCCGGCGCAGGCGGCGGGGCTGCTCGTCCTGCTCGGCGCGTTCGCGGGCGCGCACGCGCAATCGACGCCGCGCCTCGTCACGCAGCCGATCGACGAGCGCGCGACCGTCGCGCTGCCGGGCAACGTCCGGCCGGAAGCGAACGCCGCGAACGATCGCGGCCGGGTCGACGACACGCTGGTGCTCGACCATCTGCAATTGCTGCTGAAGCGTCCCGCGCAGACCGAGGCCGCGCTCGTGCAGCGGATCGCGCAGCAGCACGATCCGAAATCGCCGCTTTATCACCAGTGGCTGACGGCCGCGCAGCTCGGTTCTGAATACGGCCCCGCGCCGCAGGACGTCGCGGCCGTGACCGACTGGCTCACGCGCCACGGCTTCACGGTCAACCACGTCCAGCCGAACGGCATGGTGATCGACTTCTCGGGCACCGCCGAGCAGGTGCGCGGCGCGTTCGGCACCGAGCTGCACCAGTTCGAGGCCGGCGGGCGCATGCACTTGTCGAATCTCGCGGATCCGCGCATCCCGGCCGCCCTCGCGCGGGTCGTGAGCGGGGTCGTGTCGCTGCACGATTTCATGCCGCACGTGAATTTCCGTGCGCGGCCGTCCTACACCTTCGCGAGCGGCGGCACGACGTATCAGGCGGTGGTGCCGGCCGATCTCGCGACCATCTACAACCTCAATCCGTTGTTCTCGGCCGGCATCGCCGGGCAGGGGCAGACGATCGTCGTGATCGAGGACACCGACGTCTACCGCGCGACGGACTGGAGCACTTTCCGCTCGACCTTCGGCCTCGCGGGCTACACGACGGGTTCCTTCACGCAGGCGCACCCCGCGCCCGCGAGCGGCGCGAACAACTGCACGGATCCGGGCGTGGTCGCGGGCAACGAGACCGAGGCGGAACTCGACGCGGAATGGTCGAGCGCCGCCGCGCCCGGCGCGGCGATCGTGCTCGCGTCGTGCAAGGACACGCGCACCACCTTCGGCGGCCTGATCGCGCTGCAGAACCTGCTGAACGGCAGCAGCCCGCCCGCGATCGTCAGCATCAGCTACGGCGAATGCGAGGCGGAGAACGGCGCGACCGCCAATGCCGCGTACTACGCGGCCTACCAGCAGGCGGCCGCGCTCGGCACCTCGGTGTTCGTGTCGGCCGGCGACGAGGGCGCGGCGAGCTGCGACGCCAACGCGTCGAGGGCGACCCACGGCATCGGCGTGAGCGGCTTCGCATCGACGCCGTACAACGTGGCGGTCGGCGGCACCGATTTCGGCGACACCTACGCCGGCACCAACTCGACCTACTGGGGCGCGACGAACGGCTCGACCTACGGCTCGGCGCTGTCCTACATCAACGAGATTCCGTGGAACGATTCGTGTGCGAGCACGCTGATCGCGAAGAAGCTCGGCTATGCGGCGACCTATGGGTTCTCGGGCTTCTGCAACAGCCTGACCGGCCAGCGCAGCTTCGAGACCACCGCGAGCGGCAGCGGCGGGCCGAGCGGCTGCGCGACCGGCGCGCCGTCGCGCGCGGGCGTGGTCGGCGGCAGTTGCAAGGGCTATGCGAAGCCGTCATGGCAGGCGCTCGTCGGCAATCCGGCCGACGGCGTGCGCGATCTGCCCGACGTGTCGCTGTTTGCCGCCAACGGCGTGTGGGGGCACTACTACGTGTTCTGCGATTCCGATACGGCCGACGGCGGCGCGGCGTGCACCGGCGCGCCGAGCGGCTGGGCGGGCGCGGGCGGGACCTCGTTCGCCGCGCCGATCTGGGCCGGCTTCCAGGCGCTCGTCAACCAGAAGACCGGCGCGAAGCAGGGCAATCCGAACCCGACGCTCTACGCGCTCGCGGCGACGGAATACGGCGCGTCCGGCAGCAGTGCGTGCAATTCGAGCAACGGCAAGGGCGTGGGCAGCAGCTGCGTGTTCTACAACGTCACGCAGGGCGACATGGACGTGGACTGCTCGGGATCGAGCAACTGCTATCTGCCGGGCGGCTTCGTCGGCGTGCTGTCGACGGTCAGCAGCAGCTACCAGAAGGCGTACGGCACGGCGGTCGGCTGGAATTTCGCGACGGGGATCGGCACGGTCAACGTGACGAATCTCGTGAACGGCTGGTGAAGGTGGCCCGGCGGCGGCGGGAGCGGACCGCGGCGGGCCTCCGGCGCGGCCCGGTCCGGCGCGGCCGGGCCGGCCGCCCGAAAGCGCCCGGCCTGGCGACGACGCTTACTTCGCGTCGTCTTCCTTCAGTTGCGGCAGCGCGGACGATTCGCCCGGCGTCAGGAGGCCGACCTGCGCGTAGATGCGCAGCTTGTCGCGCGTATCGGTGATGTCGAGGTTGCGCATCGTGAGCTGGCCGATCCGGTCGCGCGGTGAGAAGGTCGACGCGACCTTCTCCATCGACAGGCGTTCCGGCTGGTACGTGAGGTTCGGCGACTTCGTGCTCAGGATCGAGTAGTCGTTGCCGCGGCGCAGCTCGATCTTCACTTCGCCCGTGATCGCGCGCGCGACCCAGCGCTGCGCGGTCTCGCGCAGCATGATCGCCTGCGGGTCGAACCAGCGGCCCTGGTACAGCAGGCGGCCGAGGCGGCGGCCGTTCTCGCGGTACTGCTCGATCGTGTCCTCGTTGTGGATCCCGGTGACGAGCCGCTCGTACGCGATGTACAGCAGCGCGAGCCCCGGCGCTTCATAGATGCCGCGGCTCTTCGCCTCGATGATCCGGTTCTCGATCTGGTCGCTCATGCCGAGGCCGTGGCGGCCGCCGATGCGGTTCGCTTCCAGCATCAGCTCCACCGCGTCCGTGTATTCGACGCCGTTCAGCGCGACCGGGCGGCCTTCCTCGAAGCGCACCGTGATTTCCTCGGCCGCGATCTTGACGTCGTCGCGCCAGAACGCGACGCCCATGATCGGATTGACGATCCGGATGCCGCTTTCGAGGCTCTCGAGATCCTTCGCCTCGTGCGTCGCGCCGAGCAGGTTCGAATCGGTCGAGTAGGCCTTCTCCGCCGACATCTTGTACGCGAAGCCCGCCTGGTTCATGAATTCGGACATTTCCGCGCGGCCGCCCAGCTCGTCGATGAAGGTCTGGTCGAGCCACGGCTTGTAGATCTTCAGGTCCGGGTTCACGAGCAGGCCGTAGCGGTAGAAGCGCTCGATGTCGTTGCCCTTGTAGGTGCTGCCGTCGCCCCAGATGTTGACGCCGTCTTCCTTCATCGCCGCGACGAGCATCGTGCCCGTCACCGCGCGGCCGATCGGCGTCGTGTTGAAGTAGGTGACGCCCGCCGTCGAGATGTGGAACGCGCCGCACTGCAGCGCCGCGAGGCCCTCGGCCACCAGCTGCGCGCGGCAGTCGATCAGGCGCGCGCCTTCCGCGCCGTATTCGGTCGCGCGGCGCGGGATCTCCTCGTAGTCGTCCTCGTCGGGCTGGCCGAGGTTGGCCGTATAGGCATATGGCAGTGCGCCCTTGAGTTTCATCCAGTGCAGCGCCGCGCTGGTGTCGAGGCCGCCGGAGAAGGCGATGCCGACCTTCTGGCCGGTCGGTAAGCTTTCAAGAATCGTCGTCATGAGGAAAACCGTTCAATCAAGGTCTGGAAGAAATCTCGCGCAATCTGCAAGTATCGTCCGTGCCCGATATTGAGGCAAGCCCGAAGGCAGGGCGTCCGCGGTGGCGCCGGATCGCGGCGCGCGCGCTCAAATGGTGCCGGATCTTTGCCGTCGCGCGGCGCGCGGCGGCCAGCAGCGGCCGGGGAAGGGCCGTTTCACGCGCCCGCCGGGATGGCCGGCCGACGCGTGCGATGGCGGAGCAGCCTCGTATTCTAGCGAATTGCCGGCGCGGGCCGGGTCGAGGCGGACGCGAGCGGCCGGCGACCCGGGGGCGGGCGGGGCCGACGCACCGGCCGGCGAGGGCGCGACCGCGCGGTGCGACGCCGCATTCATCGAGCACGGCCGGTCTCGGGTTGCTTCGTCGCATCGTCGTTGCGCTTCGCGGTCGCGCGCGTTCATCCATACGCGCGATCGGCGTGCGCGCGGAGCAGGTCCACCATCAGCTGCGCATTCGGCGACAGGAACAGGTCCGAACGCGTGACGAGGCCTTCGGCGAGATCGGGCAGCGGCGCGTCGAGATCGAGCCGCACGATGTCGGGGTCGTGCAGGTGCGAGGCGACTTCCTCATTGGTGACGGCGACCGCGGGCAGGCACTTGAGGATCGCCCAGCTCGCGATCGGATTCTGGCTTTCGATGTTCTGCGGGGCTTCGATCACCTGCGCGGCGCCCACTTCGGGCGGCTGCGCGTTGATGCGCATGCCGGCGCTCACCCAGCGAAAGCGCGACAGGTCGTCGAGCGTGCAACGGCGGCCGGCGAGCGGATGGCCGCGCTGCACGAGCGCGACGGCGGGCCGGCGGAACCAAGGATCGAAACGGAACGGCAGCGGGATCGACTCCGCGAACGCGGTGCACACGCCGAAATCGAGCGTGCCGTCGCGCAGGCCGGGCAGCACCGTCGCGAGCGCGCCGTCGACGATGCGCAGCGGCGCGCGCGGTCGTTGCGCGAGGAAGGCCGGCAGCGCGAGCGGCAGCAGGTTGGCGGACGCCATCTGCGACATCCCGAGCGCGACGCGCCCGTGCTGGTCGAGCGACACATCGCCGTCGAGCAGCTTCATCTGCTCGACGACCAGCGTCGCGCGCGGCAACAGCGAGCGGCCGGCCTCCGTCAGCGTCGCGCCGCCGACGCCGCGCGAGAACAGCGTCGCACCGAGTTCTTCCTCCAGAAGACGCAAGGTCTTGGTGACGGCGGCCTGCGAGACGCCGAGGTTCCGCGCAGCCGCGCGGATGCTGCCCAGCCGCGCGACGCTGACGAAGGCGAGTACTTGCGGATACTTCATGGTGACAACCCGCGGTTGAATACGTGAACGAAACGACGTCTTTTGACATCCGCGCATGCATGTCATGCTCGGCGTGCCTTTCGAAGGGGACTAGAAGGGCGGTTCGTTTGGAAAACACCATCACGCGGTGGGATGTCGACCGGACTCACGGGCGACGACTGCCGACGATCAAGCGAGAGTGTCACATGGAAAAAAAGCAAATGCGATCCAGTGCGTTCGCACCGTGGAGTCTGGCCGCCAGTGTCGTTGCCTTGACCCTGGCGGGATGCGGCGGAGATGAAATCGACAGCGGCGGCGTGCGGCCGGGCCCGGTGCCGGTCGCGAACGCGGCCTACGGCGACGGCGGCATGCCCGCGTTCTACACGTGGACGAGCCCGGTGCCCGGCGGCAAGCCGGGCCTCGTGCTGAGGCAGGAATCGCTGCCCGCGAACCTCGCGCTCGCCAATTCGGATCCGGCGCGCAACCTGCGCCTGCTGTACACGTCGACGGAAGGCGTCGACGGCAAGACGCCGATCACGGTGTCGGGCGCGGTCTACGTGCCGCAGGGCACGCCGCCCGCCGGCGGCTGGCCGATCGTCGCGTGGACCCACGGCACGGTCGGCATCGCGGACGTCTGCGCGCAATCGTTCCGGCCGCGCTCCACGCGCGACCAGACCTATCTCGGCGCGATGCTCGCGCAGGGCTACGCGGTGGTCGCGACGGATTACGAAGGGCTCGGCACGCCGGGACCGCATCCGTATCTCGTGCATCGCGCGGAAGCCTACGGCGCGCTCGACGCCGTGCGCGCGGCGCTCACCGCGCTGCCGGGCGTGCTGAACAACAAGGTGGTCGCGGTCGGGCAGTCGCAAGGCTCGGGCGCGACGATCGCCACGCTCCAGTACGCGCCGACCTATGCGCCGGACGTGCGGGTGGTCGGCGGCGTCGCGACGGGCGTCTACTTTCCGCTCGTGACGAGCGGCAGCGCGCCCGCGAATCCGATCGGCGTCGGCGCGGCCAGCAATTCGGTCTACCTGTTGCTCGCGATGCGCGGCACCGGCGCGCTCGTCACGCCCGGGTTCGATTTCCGTCCGTATATCTCGGATCGCGCGATGCCGGTGTACGACGCGACGCTCACGTCGTGCATCGACGGGCTCGATACGCTGCAGGAGGCGAACGGCGTCGACCAGACCAACTACGCGAAGGCGCCGCCGCCGGCCGACGAGGTCGGCGCGATTCTCAAGGCGACCTCGACGCCCGCCGCGGGATTCGCGTTGAAGGCGCCGCTGTTCACGGGCTCGGGGCTCGCGGATACGACCACGCCGCCGACCGATGCGTATGCGTTCGTGTCGCAGGCCTGCGCGCTCGGCGCGACGGTCGAGTGGCACGACTACCCGGGGCAGACGCATGACAGCACCGTCAACGCATCGCTCGCGGATTCGCTGCCGTTCATCCGCAAGGTGATGGGCGGCCAGCCGGTGGCCGGCAATTGCGGCGCGCTGAAACCGCCGGGCGCCGCGTAGTCGCGGCGGCGGGCCGATCTTCGCGGGCGCGGCGTCGTGATTCCGAAGGACGCCGCGCGTGGCGGGTCAGCGCGCGGCGTCCGGCTGCCTGCTGCTCCACATGAGCCGGTATGCGGCCTCGACCTCGCGCGCGAAGCGCGCGCCGTCCATCAGCGGCGAACGCGCGAGGCGCGGGCGCAGCGCGCCGCGCAGCGCGGCGAGCACGGGCAGGTCGCTGGCGAGCGCGACGGCGGCGTCGACGAACGCCTCATCGTGTTCGGCGGCGAGCATGGTGAGGCCGAGGTTCGCGAGCTGGCACAGCCCGCCGCGCCCGACCGCGGTGCGCCCCACCCGCGTGACGACCGGCACGCCCATCCACAAGGCGTCGAGCGTCGTCGTGTGGCCGTTGTAGGGGAAGGTGTCGAGCGCGACGTCGATGTCGAGATAGGACGCGAGATAGTCGGCGCGCGGCCGGTACGGCACGCACGTGACCCGCTCCGGCGCGATGCCGTGCGCGCGCAGCCGCTCCATCAGCCGGATGCGCCCCGCGCCGTGCGGCGCCATCACGACGAGCCGCGCATCGGGCAGGCGCGCGAAGATGCCGGCCCACAGGCGCAGCGTGCGGTCGGTCAGCTTGCAGGGATTGTTCAGGCAGCCGAACGTCGCGTGACCCGCCGCGAGCGCCGGCAACGGGCCGACGGCGGGCGTGTCGGCGAGCGGGTCGTAGCACCAGAACGTGTCGGCGAGGCGGATCGAGCGCTCGCGATAGAACGCCTCGTTGCCGGGCGGATCGAGATGCGGATCGGTCAGCCGGAAATCCATCGACGCGAGGCCGGTCGTGCCGGGGTAGGCGAGCCAGGTCGCCTGCACCGGCGCGGGCCGTCGCGCGTACAGGCCGGGCCGGCCGCCGTCCATGTGCATCGTCAGGTCGACGAGGAGATCGATCCCGTCCTCGCGGATGCGGTGCGCGAGCGCCGCGTCGTCGAGCCCCTGCACGTCGCGCCAGCGGTCCGCGTAGCCGGCGAGCCGTTCGGTCATCGCGTCCGGCCGCGCGACGCTCGCATAGCAGACGATCTCGAAGGCGTCGCGGTCGTGATTCGACAGCAGCGGCGCGAGGAACAACGCCTGGCAATGCTCGCGAAAATCCGCGCCGACGTAGCCGATCCGCAGCCGCGCGTCCGGCGCGTGCGTGCGGCAGGGGGCGGCATGCGCCGCGCCGGACGGCTCGTGCCGCGCGGACCAGCGCAGCGCTTCCTCGAGCACCGGTTCCGGCTGTTCCGACTGGAAGCTCAGCGCATAGACCAGATTGCTGTGCGCGACCGCATTGTCGGGATCGCACGCGAGCGCGCGCCGGTAGCTGTCGATCGCCTCGTCGAGCACGCCGTTGTCCTTCAGCACGTTGCCGAGATTGTTGTGGCTCGGCGAATGCGTCGGCGCGCCGGCGAGCGCGGCGCGCAGGTGCGCGATCGCCTCGTCGTGCAGGCCCAGCCGTCGCAGCAGGTTCGCGGCATTGTTGTGCGCGGCGACGCAGCCCGGCCGCGCGTGCAGCGCGGCGTCGAACGCCCGGGCGGCCGCGTCGGCGTCGCCGAGCGCCTCGCAGGCGTTGCCGAGGTTGTTCAGCGCATCCGCGTGGTCGGGCTGCAGCGTGGCCGCGCGCAGATACTGCTCGGCCGCGTCCGCGTGGCGGCCGAGCCCCTGCAGCGCATTGCCGAGGTTGTAGGCCGCGTCGGCGTCGAACGGCGCGCATGCCGTCGCGCGCGCGAGGTGCGTGGCCGCTTCCTCGAAGGCGCGCCGTTCGCACAGCGCGACGCCGAGATTGATCAGCCCGGCGCTCGCGTCCGGTGCGGCGCGCACCGCGTCGCGCAGCAGCGCGAGCGCGTCGTCGTGCCGGCCCTGCGCGTCGAGCAGCGTGCCCAGGTGCGTGAGCGCGAGCGCATGGGTCGGCTGCGCGGCGAGCGCTGTGCGGTAGGCCCGCTCGGCCGCGTCGAGCGCGCCGCATTGGCGGTGGCTGTTGCCGAGATTGTTGGCGGCGTCGGCGTTGGACGGATCGCGCGCGAGCGCGTCGTCATACGCGCCGATCGCGCCCGCGTGGTCGCCGAGCGCTTGCAGCGCGTTGCCGAGCGCGGCGTGCGTGTCGGCGTCGTCGGGCGCGAACGCGAGCGCCGCGCGCAGCGCTGCGGCAGCTTGCGCATGCTGGCCGAGCGCGTGCAGGACATGGCCGCGCGTCACGTGATGGCGCGCGTCGCGCGGCGCGAGCGCGACTGCCCGGTCCAATTGCGCGAGCGCGCGGATGCTGTTGCCGCTTTGCAATTCGAGAATGCCGAGCCGCAGCCGCAGATCGTCGTTGCGCGGGTCGTCGACGAGCGCCGCTTCGTAGATCGTGCGGGCCGCGGGCAGGTTGCCGGCGAGGTGGAGCGCCTTCGCCTGGGCGAGCGTCGAGTCGGGAGTCATGGCTGGGTGGAAACCGGCAAGGGAGAGCGGGCCGCACGTCGTGCGTCGAGCAGGCGCGCGAACGCCTGCGCGATGCGATCGACGTACGGGTTCTTGTGCGCGAGCGGCCCGTCGGCCGCTTCGCGATGGACGAGCATCGTCGCGTTCGCCTCGAAGACGACGACCTGGCCCTCGGCCGTCAGCGCGAAGTCGATGCCGCCGTAGTCGAGATCGAGCTGTCTGCCGATCGCGGCGAGCGAGCGCAGCGCGGTCGCGCCGAGCGCCGCGAGCGGATCGTCGAGGAAGCGCCGTTCCTCGTCGAGCTTCCAGGGCGCGGACGTCATGTCGGCCGAGAAATAGTGAACGAGCCAGTGCGAGGAAATCGCCAGGTGATACGGATACGGCACGCGATCAACGAAGATCATCCGGTACTTGCGGAACTCGCCGTCGGCGCTGCGCGTGTCGCGGTAGGCCGTGACATAGGCGGCGGCGTCGAGCCGCGCGAGCGCCGTCGCGAAGGTGGTGGGTTCGGTGTGCAGCGTCAGGCCCTCGCCGCCGTGCGCGCCGGTCGGCCGCAGCAGCAGCGGAAACGCGATGCCGGCTTGCGCGAGGCGTTCCAGCAGCAGGTCCAGCGGGGCATGGGGGGCGTCGATGCGCACGCAGGGCGGCACCCGCACGTCCGGCAGCGAGCCGAGCCGTTCGGCGGTGCGGTCGCGATGCGTGCGCGCGATCGCGTCGGGCGGATTCAGGATCGGCGCGCGGCTGCGGCCGGCGAAGCGCGCGAGGCGCGCGGCCAGCGGCGCGGCGATGTCGGGCTCGCCGATCGCGTTGAACACGAGATCGTGAGGCGGCAGGCGGGCATCCTCGGCGTCGGCCGCGTAGTCGAGCGCGTACTTGATGCGGGTCGTCGTGCGGAACGGCAGCAGCGTGTCGAGCGGAACATTGCCCGCCCCGCTGCCGACGCCGACGATCAGCACGCGGCAGGCTTCCTGATCGAGCGCGGGCTCGACGAACACGCGTTGCAGGCGGTAGGCGCGCGCGCGATGCCGGCGGGCCTCGATTCGACGACCGAGCGTGTCGTACAGCGCCGCGAGATTCTGGTGCGCGCTCGCGAGATCCGGATCGATGGCCAGCGTATGCCGATACCAGTACACCGCGTCGTCGACGCGTCCCTTCATCGAGTAGAGGGTCGCGAGGTTGTACAGCGCGAGCGCGCGCTGCGTATCCGGTGCGCCGTTCAGCATGCCGAACGCGACGACCGTGAGCTGGTGCGCGGCGAAGCCGATGGCATCGCCCGCGGCGTGCAGCGCATCGCGCATCTGAGCATGCAGGACGACATCGAGAGGCGCCGCGTCGAGCGCGCGCGCCAGCTTCCTGCACAGCGCCGGCGCGTCGGGCTCGACGCCCGCCGGATCGAGCGGCGGCTGCGCGAGGCCAATGGGGGCGGCGGCGTTCACGCGTGGGCGACGCTGAATTCGGTCAATGCGTCGCACAGCGTATCGACCGCGTCGGGCGTGACGGCGTTGTAGAGCGACGCGCGCAGGCCGCCCAGCGAACGGTGACCGTCGAGCCCGACGATCCCGCGTTCCGCGGCCGCGTCGGCGAATGCCCGGTCGAGCCGCGCGTCGCCGAACGCGAACGCGGCGTTCATGCGCGAGCGCCACGGACGCTCCGCATGCACGGCGATCGCATCGCTCAGCGCATCGAGCGTGAAGTAGAGCCGCCGCGCTTTCATGTCGTTGAGCCGCTGCATCGCGGCGAGTCCGCCGATCTCGTCGCGCAGCCAACGCGTGACCAGCGTCAGCACGTAGATCGCGAACACGGGCGGCGTGTTGTAGTTCGAGCCGTGCTCGACGTGCGTGCGGAAATCGAGGATGCCGGGCAGGGTGTCGGGAATCCGCTCGAGCAACGCGCGATCGATCAGCGCGACCGTGACGCCGGCCGGACCGAGATTCTTTTGCGCGTGCGCGTAGATCATCGCGTAGCGGCTCGCGTCGAGCGGCCGCGACAGGAAGTCGGACGACATGTCGACGATGAGCGGCGCGTCGTGCGGCGCGTCGGCGGGCGGCTCGAACTGCAGGCCCTCGACGGTTTCGTTCGACACGTAGTGCAGGTACGCGGCATCGGGGGCGACCGCGAGCTGATCGAGCGCGGGCAAGCGGCGAAAGCCGCAGTCCTGGCCGCTCCACGCGATGCGCGCGGGGCCGACGCGCGCGGCTTCGGCGCTCGCGCGGCTGCTCCAGTAGCCGGAATTCACGTACACGGGCGGCGCATGGCGGCGGCTCGCGAAGTTCATCGGGATCGTCGCGAACAACAGGCTGCTGCCGCCTTGCAGGAACGTGATCGCGTAGCGCTCGGGCAGCCCGAGCAACGCGCGCAGGTTGCGTTCCGCCTCGTCGAGGATCGCGCGGAACCAGTCGGATCGATGGCTCATGCCCAGCACCGACATGCCGGTTTCCGGCAGCGCGATGATGGCGTCGCGCGTCTGGCGCAGCACGGAGTCGGGCAATGCGCCGGGGCCGCCGGAGAAATTCAGGGTATTGGACATCGTCGGGAGCAGGTCGATAGCGTTGAACCGGGCGACGGGCGGCGCGCATGCGGCGAGCAGTCCGTCAGTGCGTGCAGGTTAGCGGCGCGGTATGCGGAACGAGGCGGGGAAGAGAGGGCGAATGTGCCGTCAATTCAAATAAAATTCCTTAATAATCAGATGGTTACTGAATATTTCGGTCAGCTTGATGCAAGCTGTTCGTGAGGTGCGGGGAGGGAGAACGGTGGCGCAGCGGTCGAAGGCCGCGCCGGTGTGGTCAGGATTGCGAAAGGTTTTGGGCGGGGGAGCCGGACGCTCGGGCGCGCGATGTCAGGCGGCCTCGGCGGCGTCCAGCAGCGCCGAGGCCGCGGGGATGAGCTTGCCGATCCGCCAGGCATCTCCGGCGGCTTCGGCCGTGGCAAGGAAGCCGGTCGTCCACAGCCCCGCGTAGAAGTACATCGCGCGGCGGGCGTCGCCCGTCAGCGCGCAACTGTCGATCAGCGCGTCGCCATAGGCGCGGCCCGTGTCGCCGACGTCGGCGGCCAGGTAGGCGAGCGTCGAGCCGACCTGCAACAGCGGATCGCCGTAGCACACGAAATCGATGTCGATGAAGCCGCTCAGCGCACCGTTGTCGACGATCACGTTCTTGGTCGTCAGGTCGTCGAGAAAGCACACCGGCTGGCAGGCCTCGAAATAGGGTTCGAGTGTGGCGCGCACTGTGCGCAGTCGCGCGCGCAGGCGGCCGAGCGGTGTCGGGGCGTCGTTGACGGAGGCCGTGGCCGGCGCGCCGAACAGATCGGTCCAGTGCGCGAGCGCGGCGTCCTGGCCGACCGGCGCCCAGCCGAAGCCGTGGCTGCGCGGCAGGCCGGCGACGCGACGCTGGCAATCGGCCACATGCCCGGCGACGCGGATCATCTGGTCTGCGCGCATCGAGGGCAGTGCGAATCTCAGGTCGAAGCCGTCGAGCCAGTTCAGGATCACGAAGGATCCGCCCGACGTGAGCGGGCCGACCGCGAGCACGTGCTGGACCGGCACGCCGAGCGCGCGCAGCGCGCCGAGATTGTGTGCGGTGTAGGCGAACGTGCTGCGCTGGGGGCTGATGCGCAGGACCACCTTCCGCCCGTCGGGCAGGTCGGCGCGGTAGATCGTGTTGCCGCTTTGCGTGAGGAGTTGCGGCACGAGCGCGAGCGGCTCGACCTGCAAGGCGCGCCGGATCAGGGCCGCGGCGGCTTCGGGGCCGTGCGGAGGCGCGGCGTCGCACGACGCCGGCAGTGCTTGAATGGACATGACCCGATTTCCCCGTTTGCTTTAGGTATGCAAAACGCCGGCCGCCGGGTGGGCGCGCGCTGGCAATACGCGCGCCGCCGACGCGCTGCAGCGAATGGCTCAGACTATAAGACGCGTTGTTTCGCGTGGCCTTTCGATCTGGATTACATGTGTTACGCGCGATGACATGTCGCCCGTCGGCAGGGCCGCGTTCATTAGGCGGCGTGACGGGGTGTTACGTGCGATGACAGTGCGTGTGCGTGTGCGTGTGCGTGTGCGTGTGCGTGTGCGTGTGCGTGTGCGTGTGCGCGGCGGGGGCGGGAAGATCCGTCCCCGATGCGCGCATGTGACGGCTAGTTCGGATACAGGGTGTCGCGCGGGAAGAACATGCGCGGCTCGAAAGGCGGCAAGACGACGGTCGCGCCCGCGGCCGTCAGGCGTACGTCGCAGGTCTGGTCGAGCAGCTGGCCCCGCCGGTAGATGAATGCGCCCGGGCCGCCGTTGCAGGGCGAGGCGTGTTCCAGGAGGTGAAGTTCGCGACCGTTCGACAGGGGGCGCGTGATGGCGAAGCCGTCGGCTTGCGCCGCCGTGAAGCCGAAGAGGGCGGCGACGCCGACGATGAAGTGTGCGATCCGCATGATGACGATTCCCAAGGTCGGCCGGATGACGCGCACCGGTCGGCCGCCGACGAGCCGGAACCGGTGTGGGTGCAGCGAAGTGCGTGATGTCGACAGGATACGCCCGCTGTGGCGGCGCGTGAGCCGGGGGGAATGCGGGGGCATCTTGCGTGGCGCTCGCGGCGGCGGCGGGTTTCGCCGTCGTGTGTTTTCTCCGCGCCGGCGTGACTGCTGCCTGACGGATGGCCGGCGGTCCGCTTGCGCCGTATCTCGATGCCTGGGGCTTGGGTTGGTCGGCAGGCGCAACGAAACGGGCGTTGTGCAAGGTCGAAACTGTCTATTTCGCTTCGAATTGGGTTTTTGCAAACGGAAGGGTGTTTCAGCGGATTATTGCCCTGCGGGCGATTGCTTTTGGTAATACACTCACAAAGTGGATTTTCTGCAATGGATTGCATCCAATTTCATTGAATCTGAAATTCCCATTGATGCTCCATTCTGCGGCATGAAGGCTTCGCTGATTTGACTTGATCGGCGCGAGTCGCCATGCCGAACCCTCTGCGCTACTTCTCTCACAAAAATGAACGTAACCACGTCGGACGACTGCACCGGGATCCTGCCGAACCACCCGATGTCCAAGCATTTCATCGTATTCGGGTACCGGGACGGCGCCTATTCAACGATTCCCAACAACTTCTTCAGGAATTGGTTCGACGAAGAGGCGCAGATCGGGACGTTCCACATCGGGAAGGGGTCGGGCCTGGGTGTCGGGTCGATTGCGAAGTACGACGCGGGCCTTCAGAGTCTCAGGCTCGGGAAATATGTCGCGGGCGGACTGCGGCTGCGCTTCCTGCTGAACGGTCAGCACGAGACGCGCACCATATCGACCTGCATGTTCAGCGTGTTCGGCGATGGCCTGCGCAATGCCCCGCCGCCGCAGTACGGCGATACCGTCATTCACAACGATGTATGGATCGGGGATGAGGCGTTGTTCCTGGGCGGCAGCGAAGTGCAGAGCGGATGCGTGATCGGCGCGCGCACGGTCGTGCCGCCGAATTTCCGCTCGGAGCCTTATGGCATTTATGTCGGATCGCCTGCGCGGTTGGTCAAGTTCAGGTTCCCCGAGCGCGTGCGCGAAAGCCTGATCGACCTCGCATGGTGGGATATGCCGCTGCAATGGATCAAGCAGTATAACGATGCGTTCCTGGCGGATCTGACCGAGGATGAAGGGCAGGCGCTTGAGGTGCTGGCGGAGTTGAAGCGGGCGAAGACGAGTGCAGTGCAGGTGGCGTCGGCGTAAAGGGTGATCTTTCTCCGGCGGTGCGGGATCGTGATGCGCGCTGGCGGCAGAATGCGAACAACTCGCCAGGCAAGGCGCGGCTCGACGATGCTCTTGTGGGACGACGCAGGCAACGCGGTTCGGTGCCCGCGTTGCCCGATACGACGCAAGGCAGTCGAGTCGGCCGCGTGCCGATTTTTGTGCATTGCTTGGAGGAATATCTGTAATGAGAACGCTGACTGCTTCGATCTTGCTGATGGTTCTGTCGAGCGCTGCGCTTGCCGGGAGTCAATCCTTGTCTGCGGGAGAGGGGGGCGGGGTTGATGAGCTGGTAGCCCGGGTGTATGGAATACCATATCGCGATGCTGTCTGCGCGTTCAGCAATATCGATAAGGGCACCGGAAAGTATCTGAATAGAAAATTCAACGACAAAAAGATTCGCGAAGAAATTTATCGGAAGACGTTTGGCGATGTTTTGTCGGTGAGTCTGTTTGATAAATTGAAGCGCCAATGCGTCGATGCGACTCGCGCGGGCTTGAAGCCGGATTTCAGGACGGGCGATCTGGATGAGGAAGATGGCAACCTGTTTGACGCAGCGCCCACATTGAAGGTGACCGCCAGACCGGTGATCATTCAGAAGAGTGCTGCACGGCTGCGTCTCAAGGTGCTGTGGCGGGCATCCTATGGGGGCGCGGACGCTTCCCCGGCGATCGACGGGCGGACCGACCTGATATTGATTCGGGAAGGCGGGGGCTGGCGTATCGACGACGCGATTGCCAATCCGGCGTTTGCTTATCGCGATTTCGACATCATTGATTTCGACAATGCGACGGCGCGGGTGCACCTGCGGGAAGAGTGATGGGCATTGGCTCTGCGGGTAGCGCGGGATGGATCGAACGGCGTGGGCCAATCATTTGCGGATCATGCTCCGTCGCTCCGTCGCGCTGGATACTGCTGCGATGCGCGGTTCCGCATGTTTGGGCTCGAATGCACTGCAGGAGGCGTGACGGCATACGAACCACACGCAATGGCCGTATGCCGTCAGCAAGCGATGGACCTGGGCGACGCCGGCAGACCGCGGGCGTAGCGAAACCGGCTTACTTCAACGACGATTGTGCATCCTGCGTCGAGAGCATCCGCTCCACATACCGCGCGATCATATCGATCTCCAGATTCACCCGGCTCCCCGTCTTCAGATGCCGCAGCGTGGTCACTTCGATCGTATGCGGAATCAGATTGATCGAGAACTCGCATCCGTCCTCGCGATCCTCGACCCGGTTCACCGTGAGACTCACGCCGTTGACCGTCACCGAGCCCTTGTACGCGAGATAACGCCCGAGTTCGCGCGGCGCGAGCACGCGCAGCTCATGCGACTCGCCCACCGGCGCGAAATGCGAGACGACGCCGAGCCCGTCGACATGCCCCGACACGATATGCCCGCCGAGCCGGTCATGCGCGCGCAGCGCCTTCTCCAGGTTCACCTCGCCCGGCTCGGCGAGGCCGGCCGTCTTGTTGAGGCTCTCGCGCGACACCTCGACGTCGAACGTGTGCGCGGTCTTGCCGATCGCCGTCATGCATGCGCCCTGGATCGCGATGCTGTCGCCGAGCGCGACGTCGGCGAGATCCAGCCCGCCCGCATGCACGGTCAGGCGCACCCCTGCGTCGGGCGAGGTGCCCAGCGGCGTGATGGTTTCAATACGGCCGACTGCCGCGACGATTCCGGTAAACATCGTGGTTGATTCCATTCAAGTTGAGAGGGGAGCGGGCGCGAAGCGCGCAAGCACGCGCAGATCGTCGCCCACCCGATCGATACTGTGAAACGCGAATCTGACGCGTGCATCGAGCGTGGCCGGCGCCGCGAGATCGAACATGCCGGCCGCGTCGCGGCCCAGCAGGCTCGGCGCGAGATAGACGAGCAGCTCGTCGACGCATTGCTCGCGCAGCAGCGAGCCGTTCAGCTTGTGACCCGCCTCCACGTGCAATTCGTTGATGCCGCGCTGGCCGAGCGCCGCGAGCATCGCGCCCAGGTCGACCTTGCCGTGCGCGTTCGCGCGCGGCGCGATCTCCGCGCCGCGCGCGCGCAGCGCGTCGGCGCGCGCCTCGCCCGCCGCGTCGAGCGCGCCGCAGAAGATCAGGAGCGGCTCGCCTTCGAGCAGATGCGCGTCGAGCGGCAGTTCGAGCCGGCTGTCGACCAGCACGCGCCGCGGCTGGCGCGGCGTATCGATGCCGCGCACGGTCAGGTGCGGATTGTCCTCGCGCACGGTGCCGATCCCGGTCAGGATCGCGCAGGCGCGCGCGCGCCACGCATGGCCGTCGGCGCGTGCCTCCTCGCCCGTGATCCACTGGCTCTCGCCCGTCGGCAGCGCGGTGCGGCCGTCGAGCGACGCGGCGCTCTTCATGCGCACCCAGGGCCGGCCGCGCGTCATCCGCGACACGAAGCCGATGTTGAGTTCGTACGCCTCCTGCGCGAGCAGCCCGCAGCGCACGTCGATGCCCGCATCGCGCAGCATCGTGAGCCCGCGGCCCGACACCTGGGGATTCGGGTCTTCCATCGCGGCGATCACGCGGCCCACCTGCGCGTCGATCAGCCCGAGCGCGCACGGCGGCGTGCGGCCGAAGTGGCTGCACGGTTCGAGCGTCACATACACGGTCGCGCCGCGCAGGTCGTGGCCGCGCGCGCGCGCGTCCTTCATCGCCTGTACTTCCGCGTGGTCCTGGCCGGCGGGCTGGGTGAAGCCCTCGCCGATCACGACGTCGTCCTTGACGATCACGCAGCCGACGCGCGGGTTCGGCGTGGTCGTGAACATGCCGCGCGCCGCGAGGGCGAGCGCCTGCTGCATCCGTGCGAAATCGCTGTCCGAGAACATCGGCGCGCCGCTCCCGCTCAGGCCGCGAGTGCGGCGAACGCGCCGCGCGCCGCCGCCAGCGTCGCGTCGATCGTCGCGTCGTCGTGCGCGCTCGACACGAAGCCCGCCTCGTAGGCGGACGGCGCGAAGTACACGCCGGCGTCGAGCATCAGGTGGAAGAAGCGGTTGAAGCGCTCGACGTCGCTCTTCGTCACGTCCGCGAAGCGCGTCGGCACCTGCTCCGTGAAGTAGAGGCCGAACATCGCGCCTATCGCGTCCGCGCTGAACGGCACGCCGGCCGCGCGCGCCTCGGCGGCGAGGCCGTCGGCGAGGCGGCGGGTCTGGCGCGTCAGCGCATCGTAGAAGCCGGGCGCCTGGATCAGGCGCAGCGTCGCGAGACCGGCCGCGACCGCGATCGGGTTGCCGGACAGCGTACCCGCCTGGTACACGCCGCCGAGCGGCGCGAGCCGGGCCATGATGTCGCGGCGGCCGCCGAACGCGGCAGCCGGCATGCCGCCGCCGATCACCTTGCCGAGGCAGGTGAGGTCGGGCTGGATGCCGTAGTGCTGCTGCGCGCCGCCGAGCGCGACGCGGAACCCGCACATCACTTCGTCGAAGATCAGCACGGCGCCGTGCCGGGTGCACAGCGAGCGCAGCGCGCCGAGGAACTCGGGCGTGCCGCGCACGAGGTTCATGTTGCCCGCGACCGGCTCGACGATCACGGCGGCGATTTCGTCGCCGAAGGCCTGGAAGGCTTCTTCGAGCGCCGCGACGTTGTTGTATTCGAGCACGGTGGTGTGCTTTGCGATATCGGCGGGGACGCCGGCCGAGGTCGGGTTGCCGAAGGTCAGCAGGCCCGAGCCGGCCTTCACGAGCAGGCTGTCCGCGTGGCCGTGATAGCAGCCCTCGAACTTGACGATCCGGCTGCGGTCGGTGAAGCCGCGCGCGAGCCGCAGCGCGCTCATGGTGGCCTCGGTGCCGCTCGACACCATGCGCACCTGTTCGATCGACGGCACCAGCTTGCAGATTTCCTCGGCGATCTCGATCTCGGCCTCGGTCGGCGCGCCGAACGAGAAGCCGTCGGCGAGCACGCGCTGGACCGCGTCGAGCACCTCGGGATGGACGTGGCCGACGATCATCGGGCCCCACGAGCCGATGTAGTCGATGTAGCGCTTGTCGTCGGCGTCCCAGAAGTACGCGCCCTGCGCGCGCTTGACGAAGCGCGGCGTGCCGCCGACCGAGCGGAACGCCCGCACGGGCGAGTTGACGCCGCCCGGGATGGTCTGTTGCGCGCGTTCGAAGAGGATCTGATTGTTCGACATGGTTGGGACCTGCGAGAGAGGGGCGGCGGTTGCGGCGGGAGCGCCGCGGCCCGCGCCGGGCTGGACGATCGTTCGATTGTACCGGAGAGCCGCGCGGCGGGCCGGCCGGCCCCGTGCGGCGCTTGCGCGCGGGCTCAGCCGCGCGGCGGCTTGCGCTTGCCGGTCAGCTCGGCCCAGCGTTTCTCGAGGGCGCCTTCCGCCATCGGCTTGATCGAGATGCCGGAGGTTTGCGCGTCCCAGGTTTGCACCGAGAATGGATGCACGCGCAACGCATCGCGCGGGATCACGACTTCCGAGTGGCCGTCGACGAGCCAGTCGTAGACGAAGTCGATGCACAGCCGGTAGCCGCGCCTGGTGTTCGGGTCGGGCACCTCGTACGGTGCGCGGGTCACGTAGCCGGAGCCGAACACGCCCTTGGGCTCCTTTGCGACCCGGTGCAGGAAGACCCGGTCGCCGGGCAGGATGCTGCGCGAGAATCCGCAGCCCCAGACGTCCGCGACCGCCTCGCCGGCTTTCACGCGGGCGGCGACGTCGGGCAGCTCGGGCCACGGCCACTTCTTGGGGCTCCAGATCAGCAGGAAGGCGGTCATGTCGACGGGGCGCGCGGCGGGCAAAAGCGCGAGCTTACCCGATGGCGGCGGGTCGTGGCGGCGGCGCGTCCCGATGGGGTCGCGTACAATCAGGAGCATGCGGCGGCCGGTGTGGCCGCTTTCGCTGTGCCCAGCCGGCGCGCGTCGGCTGGCTTCTTCCGTGGAACCCCATGTCTCATGTCGTCAGACGCCGGCCCGATGGCCGGCTGATCCTGTTGCTCGGCGCGCTGGCCGCGTGTGGGCCGATCGCCACCGATATGTACCTGCCGAGCCTGCCGTCGATCGCCGATGGCTTCGGCGTCGGCGCGGCTGCCGCGCAGCGTACGCTGACCACCTTCATGGCGGGTTTCTCGATCGGCATGCTGCTGTATGGTCCGCTGTCCGACACCTACGGCCGCCGGCCGGTGCTGCTCGGCGGCATCGCGCTGTTTACGCTTGCGAGCATCGGCTGTTTTCTGTCGCCGTCGATCGACGTGCTGGTGGTGATGCGTTTTCTGCAGGCGTTCGGCGCGGGGGCGGCGTCGGTGCTGTCACGGGCGATCGCGCGGGATGCGCATGAGCCGACGGATGCGGCGAAGGTGCTGTCGATGGTGGCGATCGTCACGGCGGTCGGGCCGTTGCTTGCGCCGTTGCTGGGTGGGCAGATCTTGCGTTTCGTGGGCTGGCGGGGCGTGTTCGTGGTACTTGCGCTGGTGGGTGCGGCCTGTGCCGTGACGGCGTTCCTGCGCGTGCCGGAGACCTGGCCGCGCGAGCGGCGCGCGAGTTCCGCCGTGCTGCGTTCGTTCGCCGCGTATGGCCGGATCGTCGCCGATCCGGTGGCCTGGGGGCACATGCTGTGCGGCGGGATGGCCTTTGCGGCGATGTTCTCGTATATCACGGCGACGCCGTTCGTTTATATCGATTACTTCCATGTCTCGCCGCAGCATTATGGGCTGCTGTTCGGGCTCAACGTGGTCGGCATCATGATCGGCAACCTGATGAATACGCGCCTGGTCGGCCGGCTCGGATCGCTGAGGATCATCGCGGGCGCGTCGCTGGTGAGCAGCGTGGCGTCGCTGGCGGTCGCGCTGGTCGCGCTGACGGGGTGGGGCGGGCTGTGGTCGATCGTCGTGTGTCTGTTCTTCGTGGTGGGGGTGGTGGGGATCCTGTCCGCGAACTGCACGACCGATCTGATGCAGCGTTATCCGCATAACGCAGGCGCGGCGGCGGCGGTGTTCGGCGCGATGCAGCTCGCGTTGGGCGCTGTCGCGAGTGTCGCGATCGGGGCGCTCGCCGACGGTACGCCGTTTGGGATGGGCGTGACGATCGGGGTGATCGGGGTGTTGTGCTTCGGCGGGCGCACGTTGGTGTTGCGGTGGCACGGGCGGCCGGTGCGGGGGGATTGACGGTTGTTTGCTTCGCGCTCTGGGTTTGTCGTGGATGTCCTGTGAGGGTGTTGGTCTATTCGCGTCGCCCCTCCCCGGGGCAGGGGTCACTTTTCTTTGTCCCCCAAGGGGACTTCCTTCGGGGCGTCTTGCCAAAGAAAAGTAACCAAAAGAAAGGCGTTTTTTAGATCCGAAAATAAGGTGCGATGGCGTTCAGAGTGGCCCAGCCGTAGCGAGTGGCGTAAGGGCGCAACGGGGATCGGCCCGCGCAGGGTCCGACCATACGCGCCGTAAACGGAGTGGTATACCGCCCGCAAGCTTCTCCTCGCTGCGCTCGTAGATGGGTGCTTCATGCCGGTGGCTTCGGATTGACTGGTCGGGAATCGACGGTCCGATAACCACGCCCCCCAAAGCCCCGGCCTGACACACCTTCAATCCCGCGCGTTAGACGCGGCCCCATGACTTAACCAATCGAGCACATCCGCGGCCTCGTCATCCGCGCCGGCGCGCGCCTTCGCTTGCGCCACTGCGTCGCTCAGCTCCGCATCTGGCGACGCGCGCCGAATCGCGACGCCTACCGCGAGAATATCGATCATCAGCAGATGCAGGATCCGCGAGATCATCGACAACTGCGACTCCCGCATCTCGATATGATCGGTTTCGAGCGCCACGGTCGCGCGCTTTGCAAGCGGCGTATTGCTCGACGTGATCGCGATCACCTTCGCGCCCGCCTGCATCGCGACATCGAGCACGCGCAGCAATTCCGGCGCCCGTCCCGACTTCGACACCGCCACGATCACGTCGCCCGTGCCGAGCAACGCAGCCGACGCCGCCTGCATGTACAGGTCGCCGTACGCGATGGTCGGAATCCCGAAGCGGAAGAACTTGTAATGCGCGTCCTGCGCGACGATGTTCGAATTGCCGAGCCCGTAGAACTCGATCCGCCGGGCGGTGTTGAGGATCTCGATCGCCTGCTCGACCTGCTCGAAGTTCAGGTGCTCGCGCAACTGCAGGATCGCCGACACGGTGTTGTCGAGCACCTTCGCGCCGAAATCGGTCGCGGTGTCGCCGAGGTGCACCTGGCTGTGGCTCATCGGAATCGTGCCCGTCAAGCCCGTCGCGAGCTTCAGCTTGAAGTCGGACAACCCCTGGCAGCCGAGCGAGCGGCAGAAGCGGATCACGGTCGGCTGGCTCACGTCGGCCTTGCGCGCGATGTCGATGATCGGATCGTTGATGATCGAGCGCGGATGGTTGAGCGCGAGATCGGCCACGCGCCGCTCGGCCGGCGTCAGCGCATCGCGCATCTGGCGGATCCGCTCGAACACCGCCGACGACGCGCCGCCCGTGCGGTTCGACAACTGCTCCGACAGAATCGCCGACACGCCGAGAAACGCCGGATATTCGGCGGTGATCAGGTAGGTCGGGATGTTCGCGAGATAGCCTTCGAAACGGCCCTTGGCCTCGAAGCGCGCGCGGAACGGCGAGCGCGTGAACAGCTCGCCGAGCCGCGGCACCACGCCGCCGCCGATGTAGATGCCGCCCAGCGCGCCGAGCGTCACCGCGAGGTTGCCCGCGAACGCGCCCAGGATCGCGCAGAAGCACTCGACACTCTCCAGCGCGAGCGCGTCGCCCGCGTGCGCGCGTTCGACGATCTCCGCCGTGTCGACGGTCGTCGCCACCCGCTTCTTGTCGCGCGCGGCGAGCGCGCGATAGATGATCTCCATGCCCGGGCCCGCGCACACGCGCTCGAACGACACGTGCGGATACTTCTTGCGCGCGTACTGCAGCACCAGATCCTCCCGCTCGTCCTGCGGCGCGAACGACGCATGGCCGCCCTCGCTGCCGAGCGCGATCCAGCGGTCGTCGGCCGGAATCAGCCCGGACACGCCGAGCCCGGTGCCCGGGCCGAGCAGCCCGATCACGCTGTTCTGCCGGCGCGCGCCGCCGCCGACCTGCACGCGCTGCGCATCGGTCAGCCCCGGCAGCGCCATCGCGAGCGCCGTGAAGTCGTTCACCACCAGCAGCGTGTCGAAGCCCAGCGCGCGGCGCGTCGCCTCGATCGAGAAGCTCCAGTTGTGATTGGTCATGCTGACCTGGTCGCCGTCGACCGGATTCGCAATCGCGATCGCCGCATGGTTCACGCGGCCGATCTTCACGTCCTTCAGGTACTTGCGGATCGCGTCGGTCAACGTCGGGTAGTCGGCGCCGGGATACACGCGGATCTGCGTGATCTCGCCGGGGCCGGTTTCCAGCGCGAAGCGCGCGTTGGTGCCGCCGACATCGGCCAGGAGGCGCGGGCCGTCGGCGTGCTGACTCGCGGCGGCCTTAGTTTGCACACCAGTAGACATCGAGCTTGATCCCCTTGTCGTTGGCCAGTTGCGAGATGGCGTTCCGCTGCGGCGCGGCCGCCGCAGCGTCGAGCACCGCGCGCTTGCGTTCACCCGCGATCAGCAGGAACAGCCGGTCGATGCGCTTGAGCGCGTCGAGCGACAGGCTCACGCGCGCGTGCGGCGCGGCCCCCGGATGCACGGCGACCCAGCGCTCGGGCGTCGTGGTCGCGTGGCTCCATTCGGGCGCATCGGCGAAGATCGACGCGGTATGCCCGTCCTCGCCCATGCCGAGCACGGCGACCTGCGGCAGCCGGTAGGCGGCGTTCGCGTTGAGCGCGGCGACGTGCGCGTCGAGCGCCGCGTGCGTGTCGACGAGCGGCAGGAAGCGCGCCGCCGACGCGGCGCCCTGCAGCAGCGTGTCGCGCACGAGCTGCGCGTTGCTGGCCGGATCGGTGTCGGGCACCCAGCGGTCGTCGACCAGCGTGACGTCGACCCGCGACCAGTCGAGCGCAATGCCCGACAGCGCCTGCAGGAACGGACGCGGGCTGGTGCCGCCGGACACGGCGAGCGTCGCGCCGGCCGGTTGCGCGAGCGTCGCGGCAAGCGCCGCGCCGACGGCTTGCGCGAGCGCGTCGGACTGGGCGCGCGGGCTTTCGAAAGCGTGAACCTCGATCACTTCTCCTCCAGGCTGCTTTTATTGAATTCGGTGGGGACGGCAGGACGGGGCGCGCGCGGCGGGGCGGCCGCGCGCCGCGCCGTCAGTTTTCCTCTTCGAGCCAGCAGGTGCCGTGCTGCGCGAGCATCGCGCTCGCGGCGGCCGGCCCCCAGGTGCCCGCCGCATACGGCTTGGGCGGCTTCAGCGATTGCGACCACTCGTTGAGGATCGGCTCGACCCAGCGCCAGGCGGCTTCCTGCTCGTCGCGCCGCACGAACAGCGCGAGGCGGCCGTTGATCACGTCGAGCAGCAGGCGCTGGTACGCCTCCATCTGGCCTTCCTTGAAGAACTGGTCGAACGCGAGATCGAGGTGCACGCTCGCGAGGTTCATCCCTTCGCCGGGCTGCTTCGCCAGGCAGTACAGGCGGATCGTCTCGTTCGGCTGCAGGCGGATCACGAGCCGGTTCGCGCCGGGGCGCAGCGCGGTCGGACCGAGCGCCGAATGCGGGACCGGCCGGAAATTGACGACGATCTCCGCCACCCGCTCGGCGAGCCGCTTGCCGGTGCGCAGGAAGAACGGCACGCCCGCCCAGCGCCAGTTCTCGATCTCGACCTTGAGCGCGACGAAGGTCTCGGTCGCGCTGTCGGGCTTCACGCCGGGCTCGGTCGCGTAGCCGGGCACCTGCGCGCCCTTGATCACGCCCGCGTGATACTGGCCGCGCACGGCGACCTTGCCGATGTCGCGCGGATCGATCGGCTTCAGCGCGCGCAGCACGCGCAGCTTCTCGTCGCGCACGGAGTCGGAATCCATCGAGTGCGGCGGCTCCATCGCGACGATCGACAGCAGCTGCAGCAGGTGGTTCTGCACCATGTCGCGCAGCGCGCCGGTATTGTCATAGAAATCGCCGCGCGCCTCGACGCCCAGCTCCTCCGCGATCGTGATCTGGATGCTCTCGACCCACTCGCGCCGCCACATCGGTTCGAACAGCGCATTGCCGAAGCGCAGCGCGAGCAGGTTCTGCACCGGCTCCTTGCCGAGGTAGTGGTCGATCCGGTAGATCTGGTCTTCCGCGAAGATCTCGCCGACCGCGTCGTTGATCGCGTTCGACGAGCGCAGGTCGTAGCCGAGCGGCTTTTCCAGCACGATGCGCGCGCCTTCGTTCAGGCCGACCGCGGCCAGCGCCTTGCAGATCGGCTCGAACAGCGACGGGCCGGTCGCGAGGTAGAACACCCGGATGCCCGACAGTTCGGCCACCGTGTCGCGCAACAGTTCGTAGTCCTCGGCGCGGCCGAGGTCCAGCTTCACGTAGACGATGCGCTCGAGGAAGCTGCGCCAGGTGGCGTCGTCGAACGCGGCGCCCGCGGCCTTCGCCGCGTGCGGCTTCACGCGCTCCTCGACCCATTCCAGATAGCCGTTCCGATCCGCCGCATGGCGGGCCACCGCGACGATCCTGCCGGTCTCGGACAGCATCTTCGAGCGATGCGCCTCGTACAGCGCCGGAAGGATCTTGCGCATCGACAAATCGCCGGTGCCGCCGAAAAGAACGAAGGTGAAGCTGGAATCGGTATGCATGTGTCTCCGCCGGGTTCGGGTGGCCGCTGAGCAAGCCGTAGTGCGATAAAAATATTTTTGACACTGAATTGTAGTTTAACTACAATCCGCCGCAAGGGGTAGCACCCAGCCGAAGAAAAAAGAAGCGCTCGGTACAAAGAGCGCATTCGTCGGTCGGGGCATGCGGCGCGCGAGGCGCGCCGAGTGTGGATGTTATCGGACATTGGTGGTGCGCATGGTTGACGCCGCGTGTCGCTGCGCCCCTGGCCCGAGCCGCGCCCCGCGTCGAAGGCCAGAATCAGAAGAGGAGACATATCGTTGAAGCGCGAGTCACTCAGTTCTTGAGAGCCCCCGGCCGGCATCGGCCCGCACGCATCGCCGCATGGCCTGCGTCGTTCGCGGCTCGGTTCCCCCCGGTTTCCCGTCTGTCCTGTAGCAAGCCGGCTTTCGCCTGGCGTGAAAGCCTTACGAGTTGATTCATCTGGAGGAGATAAGTAATGAAAGTTCGCGCGATCATGGGCGCGCTGTGCGCCGCGGGTCTGATGTTCGGCGCCGCGGCGGCGCAGGCGGCGGAGAACGTCACGGTGCTGCACTGGTGGACGTCGGGCGGTGAATCGAAGGCCGTCGGCGTGCTGAAGGACGACCTGCAGAAGCAGGGCTACGTGTGGAAGGATTTCGCGGTCGCGGGCGGCGCAGGCGCCGCGGCGATGACCGCGCTGAAGACCAAGGTGATCAGCGGCGACGCGCCGTCGGCCGCGCAGATCAAGGGCCCGCTGATCCAGGATTGGGCGGACCAGGGCGTGCTCGTCAACATCGATCCGGCCACGGCCGACTGGAAGCAGAACCTGCCGCCCGAGATCGACAAGATCATCAAGTACAAGGGCAACTACGTCGCCGCGCCGTTCTCGGTGCACCGCGTGAACTGGCTCTACATCAACAAGGCGGCGCTCGACAAGATCGGCGCCAAGGTGCCGACCACCTGGCCTGAATTCTTCCAGGTCGCCGACAAGCTCAAGGCGGCCGGGATCCAGCCGGTCGCGATGGGCGGCCAGCCGTGGCAGGACCTGACGCTGTGGGAGGACGTGGTGCTGTCGCAGGGCCCGGCGTTCTACAGGAAGGCGCTGGTCGACCTCGACCAGGCCACGCTGACCTCGCCGCAAATGCTCGACGTGTTCAACACGGTGCGCCGGATCCAGGGCTACTTCGACAACGGCCGCAACGGCCGCGACTGGAACCTGGCGACCGCGATGGTCATCAATGGCAAGGCCGGCATGCAGTTCATGGGCGACTGGGCGAAGGGCGAGTTCGAGAACGCCGGCAAGAAGGCGGGCAAGGACTACATCTGCGCGGCGGTGCCGGGCACCGCGAACGCCTACACGTTCAACGTCGACTCGTTCGTGTTCTTCCAGCAGAAGGGCGCGAAGACCCCGACCCCGGGCCAGGTCGCGCTCGCCAAGACCATCATGACGCCGGACTTCCAGGAGCAGTTCAGCCTGCTGAAGGGCTCGGTGCCGGTGCGCCTCGGCGTGAAGATGGACAAGTTCGACGATTGCGCGAAGAAGTCCTATGCCGACGAGCAGACGGCGATCAAGTCGGGCGGCTTCGTGCCGTCGCTCGCGCACGGCATGGCGCAGAACGACGCCACGGCGGGCGCGATCACCGACGTCGTCACGAAGTTCATGAACTCGTCGCAGGATTCGAAGAGCGCGGTGGCCGCGCTCGCGAAGGCCGCGAAGGTGAAGTGATCCGGCGCCCGCCGCGTCCGGCCGCCTGTGCGCGCCGGACGCGGCGGGGCTTGCCGCAGCGGGCCGTGGCCGGCCCGCGCCGTACCCGCCGTCCGTCCCGGCTCGCGCCGGGCAGGCGCTCTTGCTCCAGGAGTCGAAACAAGTGGCTGCCCCTCTTAGCGGAAATCGCGGCACCGGACCCAGCGCGGGCGACGCGCCTCGCACGTCGCCGCTGTCGGCCTTCGCCGACCGCTGGATTCCGAAGCTGGTGCTCGCACCCAGCATCGCGATCGCCGTGGTGTTCATCTACGGCTTCATCATCGTCACGGGCTACCTGTCGCTGACCAACTCGCGACTGCTGCCCAACTACGAATTCGACGGCTTCGGCCGCTACACCGACCTGTTCCAGAACGACGTCTGGTGGACCTCGGCCGCGAATCTCGGCTGGTTCGGCATTCCGTTCATCGCGATCTGCGTGGCGCTGGGCCTGTTCCTCGCCATCCTGCTCGATCAGAAGATCCGCAACGAAGGCGCGCTGCGCGCGGTGTTCCTGTATCCGATGGCGCTGTCGTTCATCGTCACGGGCACCGCCTGGCAGTGGATCCTGAATCCCGGCCTCGGGCTCGAGAAGGTCATGCACGACTGGGGCTTCGCGAACTTCTCGTTCGGCTGGCTCGACGATCCGGACAAGGCGATCTTCTGCGTGGTGATCGCGGCCGTGTGGCAGTCGACCGGCTTCGTGATGGCGCTGTTCCTGGCCGGCCTGCGCGGCGTCGACGCCGAGATCTTCAAGGCGGCCCAGGTCGACGGCGCGACGCTGCCGACCATCTACCGCAAGATCGTGATCCCGAGTATGCGCCCGGTGTTCTTCTCGGTGCTGCTGATCCTCTGCCACATCACGATCAAGACCTTCGACCTCGTCGTCGCGCTGACGGCGGGCGGGCCGGGCACGTCCTCGTCGCTGCCCGCGATGTTCATGTACACGTTTTCGTTCAACCGCGGGCAACTGGGCCTCGGCGCGGCGTCGTCGGTGATGATGCTCGCGACGGTGGTCGCGGTGCTCGTGCCGCTCATGTATCTGGAATCGAGGAGCACCCGCAATGCAGCCTAAGATGACGATCAGCCGGGCGGTCATCTACGCGGCGCTGATCCTGTTCGCGCTGTACTTCCTGTTCCCGATCTACGTGATGCTGTCGACCTCGTTCAAGGATCTCGACCAGCTGCGCACCGGCAACCTGCTGACGCCGCCGTCGCACTGGACCGTCGATCCGTGGCTCAAGGCCTGGAGCGGCGCCTGCACCGGCGTGCGCTGCGACGGCATGAAGCCGTTCTTCTTCAACTCGATCAAGATGGTGATCCCGGCGGTGCTGATCTCGTCGCTGGTCGGCGCGTTCAACGGCTACGTGCTGACCCACTGGCGCTTTCGCGGCGCGGATGCGCTGTTCACGATGCTGCTCGTCGGCTGCTTCATCCCGTTCCAGGTGATCCTGCTGCCGATGGCGCGCGTGCAGGGCTACCTCGGCCTCGCCAACACGACGACGGGCCTCGTGCTCGTGCACGTGGTGTACGGGATCGCGTTCACGACGATGTTCTTCCGAAACTTCTACGTGAGCGTGCCGGCGGAACTCGTGAAGGCCGCGCGCATCGACGGCGCGGGCTTCTTCACGATCTTCACGAAGATCCTGATGCCGGTGTCGCTGCCGATCTTCATGGTGTGCCTGATCTGGCAGTTCACGCAGATCTGGAATGACTTCCTGTTCGGGATCGTGTTCTCCGGCGTCGATTCGATGCCGATCACGGTGGCGCTGAACAACCTCGTCAACACGTCGACGGGCGTGAAGGAATACAACGTCGACATGGCGGGCGCGATCATCGCCGCGCTGCCGACGCTGCTCGTGTACGTGGTCGCCGGCCGCTACTTCGTGCGCGGCTTGACGGCGGGGGCGGTGAAGGGATAGGCCGGATGCCCGCCGCGCGCGCGTCGCGCGGCGGGACTTGCATGGGACCGGGGCCGGCGCCGCAACGCCGACCCTGATCGACAGCGTTGCATGGGATCGGCGTGAAGCGCGACAGCACGCACGCCGGTCGACATATAGACAGAGGATTCACAGCATGGCAAGCCTTTCCATCCGTGACGTGTACAAGACCTACCCGAACGGGGTGCCGGTTCTGAAGGGTGTCGACATCGACATCGAGGACGGCCAGTTCCTGATCCTGGTGGGCGGCTCGGGCTGCGGGAAGTCGACGCTGCTCAACATGATCGCCGGGCTCGAGACCGTGACGCGCGGCGAGATCCGGATCGACGGCAAGGTCGTCAACGACCTGTCGCCGAAGGATCGCGACATCGCAATGGTGTTCCAGTCGTACGCGCTGTATCCGTCGATGACGGTGCGCGAGAACATCTCGTTCGGCCTGAACATCCGCAAGGTGCCGAAGGCCGAGCAGAAGCAGATCGTCGATCGCGTTTCCGCGATGCTGCAGATCGAGCACCTGCTCGACCGCAAGCCGGGCCAGCTGTCGGGCGGCCAGCGCCAGCGCGTCGCGATGGGCCGCGCGCTCGCGCGCGATCCGGCGCTGTTCCTGTTCGACGAACCGCTCTCGAACCTCGACGCGAAGCTGCGCATCGAGATGCGCTCGGAAATCAAGCTGCTGCACCAGCGCCTCGGCACGACGATCGTCTACGTGACGCACGACCAGATCGAGGCGATGACGCTCGGCGACCGCATCGCGGTGATGAAGGACGGCGTGGTCCAGCAGTTCGGCGCGCCGCAGGAGATCTACGATTCGCCGTCGAACCTGTTCGTCGCGGGCTTCATCGGCGCGCCGCCGATGAACTTCATCAACGGCCGGCTGGTCGAGCAGGGCAGCGGCGTCGGCCTCGAACTCGACACGGGCGCGATGCGCGGCGTGCTGAACCTGCCGTTCGACGCCAAGCGGATGAACGGCCATGTCGGCCGCGAAGTGATCCTCGGGCTGCGTCCCGAGCGCATCACCGACGCGCGCAGCGCGCACAACGGCGAGGCGTCGAGCCTGCAGCCGATCGACGTGCGGGTCGACGTGACGGAGCCGACCGGCCCCGATACCCACGTGTTCGCGCAGGTCAACGGCAAGCGCATCGTGAGCCGCGTGCACCCGGCCGCCGAGCCGCGCGCGCAGGAAAACCTGACGCTGATGTTCGACGTATCGAAGGCGGTGGTGTTCGATCCGGCGACCGAGGCGCGGATCGTCTGAACGACGAGGCCGGCGCGCCGGCGAGCATCTGGATGAAGCGAGGCCCGAGGGCGAGCCCCTGAGTGCGAGACCCTCAGGGCCTCCAGACTGCTGACAAGCCCCACGTTTTCCGGAGCGTGGGGCTTTGCTTTTTTAGAGCCGGGTTGGCAGGGGTGCGGTGAGCGGCCGGACCGAACTGAGGGGCAAACGGCTCAAGAGACGCGGGTTTCTGGCGCGGCGCTCAAACCGTGCGCAGGCGCGCGCCGCGTCGGCGGCCCCGGACGGCCCTCGGGGGCCGCCGGGGCAACGCCGGTTTCTAATGCGTCGGACGATAGCCCGGCTGGCCCATCTGCCACAGCGCGAACGCCCACTCGTCGGCCAGCAGGTTCGCGCGCTGCGAGACGCTCGAACCGATGCCGTGGCCCGCGTCGTAGTCGATGCGCAGCAGCACCGGGCGGCCGCTGCCGGTCGCGACCTGCATGCGCGCCGCCATCTTCAGCATGTGCCACGGCGACACGCGCGGATCGTTGGCGCCCGTCGTGAACATCACGGCCGGGTAGGGCGTGCCGTCATGGATGTGCGCGTAGGCGCTCATCGCATAGAGGCCGTGAAAACCGGCTTCGTCGGAACTCGAACCCATCTCCGGCACGTTGGGCGGTCCGTTCGGTTCGGTCTCGAAGCGCAGCGCGTCGGACAGGCCCACGTCGTCGAGCACCACCCGGAACAGGCCCGGATTGATCTCCATCGCGCCGCCCATCACGATGCCGCCCGCGCTCGCGCTGTTGGCCGCCAGATATTTCGATTGCGTGTAGCCGCGGTCGATCATGTGCTGCGCGGACGCGATGAAATCGAGCATCGTGTTGATCTTGGTGAGCTTCTGCCCGGCGCGATGCCACGCGTCGCCGTATTCGCCGCCGCCGCGCATGTGCGAGACCGCGATGATCCCGCCGCGTTCGATCCACGCCTGCCAGGCCGGCGCGTAGTACGGGTCCATCGACACTCCGTAGCTGCCGTAGCCGAACACGATGGTCGGATGCGAGCCGTCGCGCTTGATGCCCTTCTTCGCGATGATCGACACCGGCACGCGCGTGCCGTCGTAGCTGACCGCGAATTCGTCGTGCACCTCGAGGTCGGTCGACTCGCTCTTCGACGGCGGGACGAGCCCGGTGTCGGTCGCGCTGCCGCGGGCCGGATCGTAGGCGATCTCGCGCGGCGCCGTGACCCAGCCCTGCAGGCTGAACATCACGCCCGGCGTGCGCGGATCGGTGCTCAGGTGATGCACGGTGCCGGCGAACGGCAGGTCGATCGCGCGCGCGTCGCGACCGTCGAAGCCCATGCGGCGCAGCTGGAACGACGCGCCCGCGCGTTCGCTCACATACAGCGCATCGCTCGCGGGCGCGAACGCATCGATCACGGCCGGGCCTTCCGGCACGACCACCTCGGCCTTCGCGAGTTCGGGCTGGGCGGCGGGCAGCGACAGGATGCGGAAGCGCGGCGCGCCCTTCTGGGACAGCAGGTACAGGCGGTCGCCGTGCAGCTGCACGTCGGTGACGCCGTCGTCCGGGGTCGCGATGCGCCGCCACGGGGTGCGGGCGCCGTCGACCTGATCGAGCGGCGCGACATAGAAGGTGTTCGGGTTGTCGTCCATGTTGCGGTTCGCGACCGCCACCGCGTAGTGCGAATCGGGCGCCAGCAGCACATAGCTGGCCTGCCCCTCGGGCACCTCGACCGCGCTCGACACGCCGCGCCCGAACACGGCCGTGTCGCCGATGCCGTCGGGGCGTTCGCCGAGCACGTGCAGGAACGTGACCGCGTTGTACTCGGTCTGCGATGGAGGCGTGTCGGGGCCCGGCTTCGGATAGCGCAGGTAGAAGAACGAGCGGTTGTCCGCGCGCCACGACACCACGCAATCGCTGGTGCGATCGATCGTCTCCGCCAGCAGCTGGCCGGTCTGCACGTCGATCACCTTCAGCACGCTCTTTTCCGAGCCGCCTTCGGACACGCCGTAGGCGACGTAGCGTCCGTCCCACGACGGCGAGTACCAGTCGAGCGCGAAATGATGGGCGCTGTCGGTCGACAGCTTCGCCGGGTCGACCAATACGTGTTCCGCACCGCTCACGCCGTCGCGGTAGGCGAGCTTGGGCAGGTTGGTGCCGGGCTCGAACAGGCGGTAGAACAGCCGGCCGCCGCGCCGGCTCACTTCGTCGCGCCGCAGGTCGCCGCTCATCAGCGCCTGGATGCGCCCGGCGAGCGCCGCGCGGCCGGAGAGGCTGTCGAGAACCTTACGCGTGTGGTTCGCCTGTCCTTTCATCCACGCCTGGACCTCGGGATCCTTGAGGTTTTCCATGTAGCGGTAGTTGTCCACCACCGGCGTGCCGAAGTAGGTGTCGGTGACGGGGCGCACCGGCGCGACGGGGGGGCCGTCCGCGGACCAGGCGACGCCGGCGGATGACAAGAACGCGGCCGCGAGCGCGGCGACCCTGATCGAAGTGGGTAGTTTCATTTTGACTCGTGGAGTAAAGAAACGCCGCCAAGCGTATTGCGTCGCGCGAAGCGGGGCAATGAAGCCGCACGATCTTAGTGGAACGATTTGGCGCTGCGTGTGGGAATTTGTGCGAATCGATGCCGCGGCGCCGCAAAGCAGGTCCGGGCGCCGGCCGCGATCGCGGCGCGCAGCCGAGGGCGCGCGCTCAGTGCGGCAGCCGCACGTCGTACCGGTAGGTCACGAGGCGCGCGGCGAGGATGAAGCCGGTCGCGAGCAGCACGCTGTAGACCGCGTCGACCTGCAGCGTGACGAGCAGCAGGTAGAACCAGCAGCCGGCGAACGCGCAGGTCGCGTACGGGCGGGAGTCGCGCAGGATCAGCGGGATGTCGTTGCACAGCACGTCGCGGATGATCCCGCCGAACACGCCGGTCACCACACCCATCATCACCGCGGTGAAGCGCGGCATGTCGGCGTCGAGCGCGATCGAGGTGCCGGAGATGCTGAAGATGCCGAGCCCGATCGCATCGGCGACGAGCAGCATGCGTTCGGCCGAGCGCCGCGACATCATGCGCAGCACGAGCGGCGCGAACAGCGCGAGCACGAAGATCACGATCACGTAGTACTCGTGCACGACCCAGTAGAACGGCCGCCGTTCGAGCAGGATGTCGCGCGCGGTGCCGCCGCCGAACGCGGTCGCGAGCGCGACGATGAAGGTGCCGACGGAGTCGAGGCGGTTCTTGCGCGCCTCGACGAAGCCCGAGATCGCGTAGGCGAGCGTCGCGATCGCCTCCAGCACGGCGATCGCGAGGGTCAGCCTAGGGTGCGGCACGCGGCCCGCGCTCGGGGGCGCCCGGCTGCAGCAGCACGAGCACCGCGCCCGCGCCGCCGTCGTTGTCGCGCGCCTCGCAGAAGGCGATCACTTCTTCCTTCTGCACGAGCCACGCGCGCACCTTGCCCTTGAGCACGGGCTCCTTGCCGATCGAGCCGAGCCCCTTGCCGTGGATCACGCGCAGGCAGCGCAGCCCTTTCTTGCCGGCTTCGCGGATGAACGCGGCGAGCGCGTCGCGCGCCTCGTCGCGGCGCATGCCGTGCAGGTCGATCTGCGACTGCACGATCCAGGCGCCGCTGCGCAGCTTGCGCACCACGTCGCGGCTGATGCCGGGGCGGTGGTAGTACAGCGATTCGTCGCTGTCGAGCAGGGTTTCCGGATCGAATTCGTCGGACAAGGTTTCGGACAGCACCGCCTCCTCGTCGAGCCGGGTCTGCTGCGGCACGGGCGGCGGCGGGGTGCGGCCGGGGGTGACCTTGCCGGACGGCGCGAGCGACCGGACCGCGCCGATCTCGCGGCGGAACAGGTCGGCGTCGGCGGCGGCCGCGCGGGCGACCTGGCGCGCCTCGACGCGCTCGCGTTCGCGGCGCTCGGCGTCGCCCTTGAGCGCGCCGCGCAGCGCGCCGAGCCCCGCGAGCCCCTGGCCGCGCAGGTCGGCGGCGGCGGGCGGGCGCGCGCGGCGCGGCTCGGTTGGGCCGCCGCGCGGCGTTTCGCGGGGTCGCTCGGATGGGGTTGGTTCTTCGCCATGGTGGTTCGGAGGCTCGAAGACGGGCGGATGCCGCCCGCGGACATGAAAAAGCCGCTGCGCGGGCAGCGGCTCTCGGCAGCGGCGCGCGCGGGTGGACGCCATTGTAGCGTCCGCCGCGCGACGGGCTTACTTGCGGTCGTGCAGGCTTTCCAGGTAGCGCTGCGCGTCGAGCGCGGCCATGCAGCCCGTGCCGGCGCTCGTGATCGCCTGGCGGTAGATGTGATCCTGCACGTCGCCGGCGGCGAACACGCCCGCGATGCTGGTGCCGGTCGCGTTGCCCGACAGGCCGCTGTTCGTGATGATGTAGCCGTCCTTCATCTCGAGCTGGCCCTTGAAGATGTCGGTGTTCGGCTTGTGGCCGATCGCGACGAACAGGCCCTGCACCGCGAGATCCTCGGTCGTGCCGGTCTCGACGTGCTTGATGCGCAGGCCCGACACGCCGGAGTCGTCGCCCGTGACCTCGTCGAGCACGTGGTTCCACTTGATCTCGACCGCGCCTTCCTTTTCCTTCTCCAGCAGGCGGTCGATCAGGATCGGCTCGGCGCGGAACTTGTCGCGGCGGTGGATCACGGTGACCTTCTTCGCGATGCCGGTCAGGTACAGCGCTTCCTCGACCGCGGTGTTGCCGCCGCCGACCACGGCGACGTTCTGGTTCTTGTAGAAGAAGCCGTCGCAGGTCGCGCAGGCCGACACGCCCTTGCCCATGAACGCTTCCTCGGACGGCAGGCCGAGATACTGCGCCGACGCGCCCGTCGCGATGATCAGCGCGTCGCAGGTGTATTCGCCGGCGTCGCCGACGAGGCGGAGCGGCTTTTCGTCGAGCTTCGCGGTGTGGATGTGATCGAACAGGATCTCGGTGTTGAAGCGCTCCGCGTGCGCGAGGAAGCGCTGCATCAGGTCCGGGCCCTGCACGCCGTTCGCGTCCGCGGGCCAGTTCTCCACGTCGGTCGTGGTCATCAGCTGGCCGCCCTGCGCGATGCCCGTGACCAGCACGGGCGAGAGGTTGGCGCGGGCCGCGTAGACGGCCGCCGTGTAGCCGGCGGGGCCGGAACCGAGAATCAGAACTTTCGCGTGTTTGGGCGTGGACATGTGCAAGATCCGTAAAAAACGGCCGGGCGGGCGGGGTGGCGCGAACGCACGACCTGGCGCGACCGACGCCGGCCGCGGGACACCAAGGTAGTTGGGTATGGAACGCGCATTATAAAGGCCCGCATGCTGCGCCGCCGAACGACAGTTTCAATCGCGGCGATAGCCGGTGCCGGACGGGGTTACCGTCATTTACACTTGGTCGGGCGGCGCAGCGTTTACAATAGGCCGGATAGAACGACCGGCGGCCGCGCGGCCGCCCCCTCTGAACGGATTCATGGCAAAAGCTCCCTATACCGCGCAGGCACAGGCGCTGCCGCACCGGATGTCGCGGCTCCTCGGCGAGATCCGCTGGATTCTCCAGGTCGCGCTGCTTGCGTTCCTGCTGATGGCGCTCCTGAGCTACAGCCGGCGCGACCCGAGCTGGACGCACGCCGCCCAGGTCGACCACATTTCGAACTGGGCCGGCCGCGTCGGCGCCTGGACGGCCGACATCATGCTGCTGCTGTTCGGCCTGTCGGCGTACTGGCTCGTCGTGCTGCTCGCGCGCCAGGTCGCCTCGAACTACCGGCGCATCACCCGCCAGGACGTCGTCCCCGAAACGCCGCGCAAGCCCGCGAGCTGGCTCGCGGAAGGCGCCGCGTTCGTGCTGGTGCTGCTCGCGAGCGACGGCGTCGAGGCGCTGCGCATGTGGTCGCTGAAGGTCCAGCTGCCGCGCGCGCCGGGCGGCGTGGTCGGCGAGGCGGTCGCGGGCGGCATGTCGCACGCGTTCGGCTTCACGGGCGGCACGCTCGCGCTCCTGGTCGCGCTCGCGATCGGGCTGTCGCTGTATTTCCGGTTTTCGTGGCTGTCGGTGGCGGAGCGCGTCGGCGATGCGATCCTGTCGGCGGTCACGCTCGCCAGGCTGCGCCGCGAGGCGGAGCGCGACCGCAAGCTCGGCGAGGCCGCGGCGGTGCGCCGCGAGGGCAAGGTCGAGGAGGAGCGGGTGCGGATCGAGGAGCACGAGCCCGTCACGATCGTGCCGCCCATCGTCACGCCCGCGAAGTCGGAGCGGGTCGAGAAGGAGCGCCAGGTGCCGCTCTTCACCGACTTGCCGGGCGACTCCACGCTGCCGCCGATCGCGCTGCTCGATCCCGCGCCGCAGACCCAGGAGGCGATTTCCGCCGACACCCTCGAATTCACCTCGCGGCTGATCGAGAAGAAGCTCAAGGACTTCGGCGTCGAGGTGAGCGTGGTCGCCGCCTACCCGGGGCCCGTCGTCACCCGCTACGAGATCGAGCCCGCCACCGGCGTGAAGGGCAGCCAGGTCGTCGGCCTCGCGAAGGATCTCGCGCGCGCGCTGTCGATCATGTCGGTGCGGGTGGTCGAGACGATTCCCGGCAAGAACTACATGGCGCTCGAGCTGCCGAACCAGCGCCGCCAGACCGTGCGGCTGTCGGAGATCCTCGGTTCCGAGGTGTATGCGGCCGCGCCGTCGGTGCTCACGCTCGGCCTGGGCAAGGACATCGGCGGCAAGCCCGTGTGCGCGGACCTCGCGAAGATGCCGCACCTGCTGGTGGCCGGCACGACCGGCTCGGGCAAGTCGGTCGGGATCAACGCGATGATCCTGTCGCTGCTCTACAAGGCGAGCGCCGAGCAGGTGCGCCTGATCCTGATCGATCCGAAGATGCTCGAAATGAGCGTCTACGAAGGCATACCGCATCTGCTGTGCCCGGTCGTCACCGACATGCGCCAGGCGGGCCACGCGCTCAACTGGACGGTGGCGGAGATGGAGCGCCGCTACAAGCTGATGAGCAAGCTCGGCGTGCGCAATCTGGCCGGCTACAACAACAAGATCGAGGATGCCGCGAAGCGCGAGGAGAAGCTGCCGAATCCGTTCAGCCTGACGCCGGACGATCCGGAGCCGCTCGGCAAGCTGCCGTACATCGTGGTCGTGATCGACGAGCTGGCGGACCTGATGATGGTGGTCGGCAAGAAGGTCGAGGAACTGATCGCGCGGATCGCGCAGAAGGCGCGCGCGGCCGGCATCCACCTGATCCTCGCCACGCAGCGTCCGTCGGTCGACGTGATCACGGGCCTCATCAAGGCGAACGTGCCGACGCGGATCGCGTTCCAGGTCTCGTCGAAGATCGACTCGCGCACGATTCTCGACCAGATGGGCGCCGAATCGCTGCTCGGCATGGGCGACATGCTCTACCTGCCGCCCGGCACCGGCCTGCCCGTGCGCGTGCACGGCGCGTTCGTGTCGGACGACGAGGTGCACCGCGTGGTCGAGAAGCTCAAGGAGCACGGCGAGCCCAACTACATCGACGGTCTGCTCGAGGGCGGCGTCGCCGACGGCGACGAGGGCTCGGGCGGCGCGGGAACCGGCGAGGGCGGCGACGAGTCCGATCCGCTGTACGACCAGGCGGTCGAGATCGTCATCAAGAACCGCCGCGCGTCGATCTCGCTCGTCCAGCGCCACCTGCGCATCGGCTACAACCGCGCCGCGCGCCTGCTCGAACAGATGGAGCAGTCGGGGCTCGTGTCGGCGATGTCGTCGGGCGGCAACCGCGAAATTCTCGTGCCGACGCGCGACACCGAATGAATCCGCATCGGGCCGGCGCGCCGTCGCCGGACGATCATCCAGGGAGAATCATCAGCATGCAGCAACCGTCGTTTGCAGTTCAGTCGAAACCGGCCGCGGCGTCGCGCCGCGGCCTCGCGCGCCGGCTCGGCGTCGCGCTCGCGGGCGCGGCGCTGATGCTCGGCGCATCGCAGGCGTTCGCGAGCGGCGCCGAGCAGTTGAAGGCGTTCGTCACGCAGGTGCGCACCGCGAAGGGCGATTTCACGCAGCAGATCGTCAAGGCGCCGTCGAAGGCGGCGAGCGGCGCGCTCGCCACGCAGAAGCCGACCGACAATTCGAGCGGCAGCTTCGTGTTCGCGCGTCCGGGCAAGTTCATCTGGTCGTACCAGAAGCCGTACCAGCAGGTGCTGCAGGCGGACGGCGACACGCTCTACGTGTACGACAAGGATCTGAACCAGGTCACCGAGCGCAAGCTCGCGGGCGCGCTGGGCGCGAGCCCGGCCGCGATCCTGTTCGGCAGCAACGATCTCGACAAGAACTACACGCTGCGCGACGCGGGCGAGAAGGGCGGGATCGACTGGCTCGAAATGGTGCCGAAGGCGCAGGACACGCAGTTCCAGCGCATCGGCATCGGCTTCAAGAACGGCGTGCTGGCCGCGATGGAGCTGCATGACGTGTTCGGCAACGTCACGCTGCTGACCTTCACCAACATCCAGACCAATCCGCCGCTCAAGGCCGATCAGTTCAAGTTCGTCGTGCCCAAGGGCGCGGACGTGATCACCGGCTGAGCGTCGTCGCGCGCCGTGATCGAGCGGGCCCGCCAGCGATGGCGGGCCCGCTGCGTTTCGGCGGCCGCGCGGCGCCGCGATGCGCCGTGCGCCGCGCTGTCATAATGACCGGTCCGGCGGCCGCCTGCGCCGCCATCGAAATTTCGTGGGAGCCAAGGTTCATGTCCGACCTGTTTCAAGTCGAACCGCGCCGGCCGCTCGCCGAGGCGCTGCGCCCCAAGACGCTCGCCGAGGTGATCGGCCAGACGCATTTGCTGGGCGAGGGCAAGCCGCTGCGGCTGGCGTTCGAATCGGGCAAGCCGCACTCGATGATCCTGTGGGGGCCGCCCGGCGTCGGCAAGACCACGCTCGCGCGCCTGACCGCGCAGGCGTTCGAGTGCGAATTCATCGCCCTGTCGGCGGTGCTGGGCGGCGTCAAGGACATCCGCGAGGCGATGGAGCGCGCGCAGGACACGCTGAACCGCACGGGCCGGCACACGATCCTGTTCGTCGACGAAATCCACCGCTTCAACAAGGGGCAGCAGGATGCGCTGCTGCCGTTCGTCGAGTCGGGGCTCGTGACCTTCATCGGCGCGACGACCGAGAACCCGAGCTTCGAGGTCAATTCGGCGCTGCTGTCGCGCGCGCAGGTTTACGTGCTGAAGTCGCTGAGCGACGACGAGCTGCGCCAGCTGCTCCAGCGCGCGCAGGCGACCGCGCTCGACGGCCTCGCGTTCGAGGCGCTGGCCGTCGATACGCTGATCGGCTACGCGGACGGCGACGCGCGCCGTTTCCTGAACCTGCTCGAACAGGCGCAGACGGCGGCGACCTCGGCGGGCCTGACGACGATCGACGCCGAGTTCGTCGGCAGCGCGATGACGCTGAACGCGCGGCGCTTCGACAAGGGCGGCGACAACTTCTACGACCAGATCTCGGCGCTGCACAAGTCGGTGCGCGGCTCGAGCCCGGACGGCGCGCTGTACTGGTTCTGCCGGATGCTCGACGGCGGCGCGGATCCGAAGTATCTCGCGCGGCGGATCGTGCGGATGGCGTGGGAGGACATCGGTCTCGCCGATCCGCGCGCGATGCAGGTCGCCAACGACGCGGCCGCGACCTTCGAGCGGCTCGGCTCGCCCGAGGGCGAGCTGGCGCTGGGGCAGGCGGTGATCTACCTGGCCTGCGCGGCGAAGAGCAATGCGGGCTACAACGCGTTCAACCAGGCGATGGCGTTCGTCAAGCAGGACAAGTCGCGCGAGGTGCCCGTGCACCTGCGCAACGCGCCGACCCGGCTCATGAAGGAACTGGGCTACGGGCATGCGTATCGGTATGCGCACGACGAGCCGCACGCGTATGCGGCGGGCGAGACCTACCTGCCCGACGGCATGCGCGAGCCGCGCTGGTACCAGCCGGTGCCGCGCGGGCTCGAAACCAAGATCGCCGAGAAGCTGACGTGGCTGCGCGAACTGGACAAGGCGGCGGGCAAGGACGACTGAGCCTCAGCGCTTGCGCCGCTCGAACTTTTTCCAGTAGCCGAACGGCTCCTCGTGGCACTCGATGTCGAGTTCGGCGATGCGGCCGTGCAGTTGCTGCTGCGCGTGGCCGACCGCGGCGTTGTAGACGAGCGGCGCGATTTCCTCGAGGAAGAAGCCGAGCAGCGCGCCGGCCTGCAGGTTGCCGATCGGTTCTTCCATGTTTTCGGTGAAGTAGCGTTGCAGCGAGACGATCGCGCGGTCGCGGACGTCCTTGTCGAGTTCGATGGCCATGCGGTCTCCAGCGGCGGCGGGGTGAACGGAAACGGGCGCGGCGCGCGGCCGCGCGCCGTCATCTTGACATGCGCCGGCGCGTACGGGCCGAGCGGCCCCGCAACGGGCGACCGCCGTGACGGGGCCGCGGTGCGTTAGAATCCTCGTTTCATACAACGATTTTTCCTGTCCTCCCATGCTCGACATCCAGTTGCTGCGCAAAGACCTCGACGGCGTAGCGAAACGCCTCGCCGATCGCGGCTACACCCTCGACGTCGCTGCGTTTTCCGCACTTGAAGCGGAACGCCGCGCGATCCAGACCCGTACCGAAGAGCTGCAGGCCCGCCGCAACAGCCTGTCTAAGCAGATCGGCGCGCTGAAGGGGCGAGGCGAGGATACGTCGGCGGTGATGGCGGAAGTGGGCGGCATCGGCGACGAGATGAAGGCCTCGGCGGTGCAGCTCGAGGACATCCAGGCGCGCCTGTCCGAGCTGATGCTCGGCATGCCGAACCTGCCGCACGACAGCGTGCCGGTGGGCAAGGACGAGGCGGGGAACGTCGAGGCCCGTCGCTGGGGCACGCCGCGGCAGTTCGATTTCGAGGTGAAGGATCACGTCGACGTCGGCACGCCGCTCGGCCTCGATTTCGAGACGGGCGCGAAGCTGTCGGGGGCGCGCTTCACGATGCTGCGCGGCCCGATCGCGCGCCTGCATCGCGCGCTCGCGCAGTTCATGATCGACACCCACACGCAGCAGCACGGCTACAGCGAAACCTACACGCCGTACATCGTGAATCCGGAAGTGCTGTACGGCACCGGCCAGCTGCCGAAGTTCGCGGACGACATGTTCCGCGTCGAGAAGGGCGGCGGCGAGAACACGGTCACGCAATACCTGATCTCGACCTCCGAGATCTCGCTGACGAACACGGTGCGCGACTCGATCGTCGACGCGCAGGCGCTGCCGATCAAGCTCACCGCGCATTCGCCGTGCTTCCGCTCGGAGGCGGGCTCGTATGGCCGCGACACGCGCGGCATGATCCGGCAGCACCAGTTCGACAAGGTCGAGATGGTGCAGGTCGTCACGCCGGAGACGTCGTACGCGGCGCTCGACGAGATGGTCGGCCACGCGGAGGCGATCCTGCAGAAGCTCGAGCTGCCGTACCGCGTGATGGCGCTGTGCACGGGCGACATGGGTTTCGCGGCGTCGAAAACCTTCGATCTCGAAGTCTGGCTGCCGGCGCAGAACACCTATCGCGAGATTTCGAGCTGCTCGAACACCGAGGCGTTCCAGGCGCGCCGGATGCAGGCGCGCTATCGCAACGCGCAGGGCAAGCCGGAGCTCGTCCATACGCTGAACGGCTCGGGGCTGGCGGTCGGCCGGACGCTCGTCGCGGTGCTGGAGAACTGCCAGAACGCCGACGGTTCGGTGACGGTGCCGGTCGCGCTGCGTCCGTACATGGGCGGCCTGGAGCGCATCGACGCGCCCCGCCAGGCGTCGTGAGTTTGCGCGCCGGCATGTTCCGGAAGCCCTTGTGAGAATTTTGCAAAAAGGGCTTGGAAGTTGAGCCGAGATCGTTCTATAATCTTTGCTTGCCCGGAAATGACCAGCCGGGAATGCAGTAAAAAGGAGAGGTGGCAGAGTGGTCGAATGTACCTGACTCGAAATCAGGCGTACGGTTTCCCCGTACCGTGGGTTCGAATCCCACCCTCTCCGCCAAGAAAACGAACTTTTTCGATGTGGCAGGCTTGTTCGAAATTGTTCACAAAGAAACGTCAGATTCTGTGGAAGAATCTGACGTTTTTTTACATCCAATGAGAATCGGTTACGCAAGAGTCTCCACGCAGGAACAGGAGACACGCGCACAGATCGACGCATTGACGAAGGCCGGCGTCGATGCAGTTCACGAAGAAAAGCGATCAGGTGCAAGCACCCGTCGCCCCGTCCTAGACAAACTCCTCCGAAATCTCAAGCGCGGCGACGTCCTGGTCGTCTACAAGCTCGATCGCGTTGCGCGATCGCTCAAGCATCTCCTCACCATCATCGATCGCCTAGCAGACCGAGGGGCGAGCTTTGAGAGCCTTACCGAACACATCGACACCAACACCGCATCCGGGCGGCTGATGCTCCAGATGCTAGGCGCGTTCGCCGAATTCGAACGGGAAATGATCCGCGAGAGGACGATAAGCGGCATGGAAGCCGCCAAGGTGCGCGGGGTCCGCCTGGGCCGCCCACGAAGCCTCAAAGCCGAGGACGAGCGCCGTGTCGTGTACCAATGGCGCACTGGGCAATACACGCTCACTGCGCTAGCGCATGAGCACAGTGTTCACATATCCAGCATCAAGCGCGCGATCCTTCGCGCTAATCCATATCGGCAGCCTGCATACCGCCAGTAAAGGCGGCTTTGCAGAGAGGGGAAGGGAGGCAAGCGACACTGCCTCCGACCTGGCGCATCGGTGCGACTCGCTACTCGGTCCGACGGGCCGCGCTGAGCCGCGCGACAAGCGCCACGACTCCGCTATGCGGCCGTCGCCCTAAGCCTCTCCGCTCTCGGTCGGACACTCCTAACGCTAGACGCAGAATGCCTTTGAATGTAAAAGGCTGGACTAGATCAAATGGGTAGCGCCAGATCGGGTGGCCCAGTATGGACAAGATTTGCCGCTCGACAAGATTCTTCGGGTCGCCAGCCAAATAGGCTGGCCAGCTGATGGCGAGGATTTCAGAACTCAGAAGACAACGACAGTCCGACTATGGCCAAACAACTGACAAAAAAAGACCTATTACTGCACATGCAGCACACGATTATTCCTTTTCACGTTCAAGGAGTGAAGGCCAGGTTATCCGCGTTGGACTTAGCGGCGAAGCGCGACTTGTTTACTCCGGTGGAAATCCATATCGCAGGCGCCGAGCCTGAGGTGCGGCACGAGCTACTTTTGGGCTACGCACAGCCGATTTGGTGCATGGGCGCTATACATTCGCGGTTCCTATTGGAATTCATGGGGCTGAAAAGTAAAGGCTCGCCGTCGCGCCTGGAAACCATCACCGAAAAAGAGCGTAGGTCGAGCGATATCGGAATCGAATGCTTTCAACGTGCAGACGACACATTCCTGCGAAAACTTGATCCGTCAATCGTTGAGCTCGTTCCGGATCCCGAGACCGTGAGACGTGCATGGATTGGCACCTGTGATTTCGCTGGGCAGCGGCTCGCCCACGCTACCGACGATTACAAACTGCAGAACGGCGACGTAACGGAGATGCTACGGCGCACGTTCGAAACCATCCCGGACCTCGTTAGCTATTGCTTTCACAGCAAACTATGAGTTACCGCTACCTGTAAAGAATACGGGTATGGCGTACAAGAAGGCTTTGGTACGGTGCGGCTACAACATCCGAGAGAGCCGGCCATGCCAACCATCTGCACGTTCGCCCTAAATGGTGCGTCACTATCCACCCTACAATGCCCTGGCATAGGAGCCTTCGCGGCGTTCTCCGGGATGCCGCAAGACAGGAACAAGCCTGAGGCCGTTTCACACCTCGACAATGGGCCGCTGCCGCCCGGTCGATACTACGTGGTCGATCGGCAATCGGGCGGGCGCATGGGCTGGCTTTATGACTTCGCTCGCGAATATGGCTATGGGACGAACCGCAGCCAATGGTTCGCGCTCTACCGTGACGACGGGAAAATCGATGACGAGACGATTATTCAGGGCGTTCATCGCGGGGCCTTTCGCCTACACCCTATCGGACCACAAGGCCGTAGCGAAGGGTGCATTACACTGACGAGCATCCCGGGTTTCAATAAGCTCGCAGCCACCTTGCGCGCGCAAGGCGCAACGATTCCAATTCCCGGCTCCGGGATGAAGGCATACGCAATCATCGAGGTACGGTAATGAAAGTCACGCGGTACGCCCTTAACGCGCTCGCAACACTCGCGATCGGATACGCGCTGTCCCGCTGGATAGACCAGCTTCCATACGAATTTTCGCCACTCCCTGCGACGATTACGGCCGTCATGCGAGCCATCGGTATCGACACGATCGCCCATGCCGATGACATCGAAGCAATAGGCTTGCTCGTCATCATCGCGGGATCATTCGTGGTCGCAGCGCTACTGGTTTGGATCGCGAATCGAGTCATCGAGCGCCGACGGCGCGCATAGGAACGCCCTACAGCTGTTGCACCTGAAGGGGCAACAGCACCTCAGTACGCCCCTTCGATGCTGTCCGACCGCTCATCCAATCAGGAAGAAACGCCAAACCTGATCGAGTTTGTCGGGCGTGTGTCGCCGCTTTGCTACTATGCCGCGTTCAAGGCGGCCGTCGATGCGCGGATTGATGAAATCCATCTGAGTAGCGGTTGGCGGCTGATGATCGGCAGCGTATTGCACCGGGTCGGTGTCGGTCTCGATGTGAACTACCTACTGGACGACGGCATGAGGATGGATCGCATCCGCAGCGTCCAGCCCGAGTGCGCAAGCCACGTCGGCCGCTCTGGAAGCACCCGTTGTATCTCGCGATCTGGGAGCGCCTGCCGAATGGCTTGCAGATTTGTCTTCTCGAATACGAGGCGCGGCTTGAAATGCGACAGGAACGACGCGCGAAACGATGATGTTGCCGTTCGAAAGAAGGAAGATGCCGATCGTCGAGGCGTGGCGGTTTTTTGCCGTGTCGTTGATGGTTTGGGCGGCCAGCGCGCCCGCCTGCGCGGGATCGTTGTCTTCTTCGTGTCTTACGTCCGCGGAAGTCAAACAACTGGATGCGGCATTCTGGGGCCCGTTTCCGTCTCCCGACGGATTCGCAACCTATGCCGCAGCGGATTTTTCGCTCAGTACGAACATCGTGACGTTGTCGGAGTTGCTCGTGGGTGCATCCGGAGGGCCGGCGCGTGCGCGGGCCGTCGCAACATTCCTGAGCCAGCACCCGGATATATTCGGCGCATTCAAGACCGCGCATGATTCGACCTATCTTTACCATCCAGGCCGCGATCACAGCCTGGATGCGTTGCGTGCGTCTTCGACGTTTCCTGTAGCGCGGTGCGTGTCGGAATTCAATTTCGTGGCGAAGCGGATGCGCGACCGATGCGTATACGGTCAACGTATCCGCGCCTTCAGCCTATCGTTCATCAAGGACCGTGGACGCGTCACGCTTCAGACCGGCGTGTTGGGAATGGAAGCTTGCAGTTGAACAATGGTGTCGATGGTCTGGGGACGGGCGATCGATGGCAGATTCAGTCCGTCGTGCCGGCGGGCCGCCGGGAATTGGGATCCCTTCTGATCCGCGGCCTTCGACGCCCGCGCCGGACGGCAGGCGGCGCGGGACGTTTGCACCCAGGCGTTTACGGCGCACTCACCGGGTGGATCGGCTCGCCGTTGTCCGTGACCTCCTGGAAGGAGAAGAACACGATTGCTGCGCCGGCCTGTACGTAGTACGGCTGCGCCGTCGCCCCTTTCTGCAGGTACAGCACGAAGCCGCGCGGGTCCTTGCGGTCCCAGCTTTCCGTGACCCCGGTCTTGACCGGGTACGGATTCGGGTCGCCGTGATTGCCCCAGGTGCTGATGGACACCTGGACATCTTCTGCCGATTTGTTCGTCACAGTAATTGCCATGGCGTTGCCTCTATCTGGATGGAGGTAAGGGAAGGGTGGCCTTTCCGGAATTCGACGGCGGGATGAGATGCCGCTGTCGTTTCGACTTGCCGGGAAAGCGCCCGGAATCAATGGTAGAGATCGCCTGATAAATTTGGACTGCGATTTATGGTGGTTTTTGATTATTTATTGGAATTTGTTTTTCATGAAATAAGTGGTTTTTTTATCGCGATGGATTGTTTGATGTGAGTGTCGGGGGATTCTGGTGTTTGATTGTCGATGTGAAAAGCAAAGCATCGGAAGGGATGAGTATATTTGGGTTCCTGAATATATCGCCGGTGTCGCAGCGGATGAATCGACGCAAAACCATCCGATGCGACGATGCGGCCATGACGTGCTTCTTCGTTGCCTGCATTCCGTGCGTGGCTGTTCTTGCTCATCGACCATGAGGTGCCTGCAATGACACGAGTTGGCTGTGCGACCACGTCGGCAGCAAGCCAATCATCCATGCGAGTGAAAGAGATCCAGGACGTATTCGGCGGTTTCGCGTTTCGCCATACCTACTCGGTGCGAACGGGGCGAATGCATCGTCGCATGGTTCTCGCGCGTGGTCGAAGATGGAGGCGCGGGAGACGCGATCGAGGCGCCGCCGCATTCCGGCGCCATGATCGCTCGACCGATTCCGCGCCGGCAATCTTGATTCCATCAATCAACTTCGAAATAGCACACCGAAATCGCCTCGAATCATTCCATGCAGACATGCCGCTAATTAATCGGACTTGATTCCCTGAATCAAGATTGACGCTCGAAGTCGGCGGGGAATAACCTCGGATCGACTTGTCCGGAGGGAAATGAGCATGTCTGAGAATCTGACCTTGTCGCAGCCCGGCGAAGTGAACGTGGCTGCCTACCTAAGCGACATCTGGCGCGCACTGAATGGAGATCCCGACGACCTCGGCGCGTTGAGTCTCGTCGGCGAGGGCGTCTTGCCGTCGCTGTTCAACGTGACCGACTTGGCGTCGGCGGCAATCGGCGCGGTCGGCCTGGCGATCGCGGAACTCGTACGGCAGGCGGGCGGCGCGCCGCCCGTCGTCGAAGTGAATCGCCGCCATGCGTCGCAATGGTTCGGCGTCTCGCTGCGGCCGCAGGGCTGGGCGCTGCCGCCGACCTGGGATGCGGTCGCGGGCGACTACCCGACGGCCGACGGCTGGATCCGACTGCACACCAACGCGCCGCACCACCGCGACGCGGCGCTTGCGGTGCTCGGCGTCGCGCCGGAGCGCGAGGCGGTCGCGCGGGCCGTTGCGCGATGGCAGGGCGACGCGCTCGAACAGGCTGTGCTCGATCAGTACGGCTGCGCGGCCGTGATGCGCACGCAAGAGGCGTGGGCGCGTCATCCGCAGGGCATCGCGGTGCGCGCCGAGCCGCTGCTGATCCACGATGCGGTCGAGGTCGACGGCCGTCGACCGGACTGGACGGCGCCGGCCGCGCGGCCGTTGCAGGGCGTGCGCGTGCTGGACCTGACGCGCGTGCTCGCGGGGCCGGTCGCGACGCGCGCGCTCGCCGGATTCGGCGCGCAGGTGCTCCGCATCGATCCGCTGTTCTGGGACGAGCCGAACGTCGTGCCCGACGTCGTGCTCGGCAAGCGCTGCGCGCGCGTCGATCTGAAATCGGCCGACGGCCGCGCGCTGTTGCGCCGGCTGATCGGCGAGGCGGATGTGATGGTGCACGGCTACCGACCCACGGCGCTCGCGGGGCTCGGTTTCGACGCCGACGAGCGCCGCCGGATCAATCCGTCGCTGATCGACGTGTCGCTCGATGCGTACGGCTGGAGCGGCGCATGGCAAGGCCGCCGGGGTTTCGACAGCCTGGTGCAGATGAGCACGGGCATCGCCGAAACGGGCATGCGCGAGAAGGGCGCGGACCGTCCGGTGCCGCTGCCGGTGCAGGCGCTCGATCATGGCACCGGCTACCTGATGGCCGCGGCGGTGGTGCGCGCGCTGGTGCGTCGTCTTGCGACGGGGCGCGGCAGCCGGGTGCGCGCATCGCTGGCGAGAACCGCGGCGCTGCTGGTGTCCACGGGCCTGCAATCACAGGAGCGGCCCTTGCTCGCGCCCGGTGTGCCTGCCGACCTGGCCGCCGGCATCGAGGCGACGAGCTGGGGCGATGCGCGGCGCATCGTGTCGCCGCTCGCGGTGTCGGGCGCGCCGATGCAATGGGCGTACCCGGCTCGCGAACTGGGTTGGTCGCCGGCCACGTGGTGAGATGCGCATGCCTCGTTCGAGACGAACGAGGCATGCGAACGAGCCTTGCCGATGTTGCGCCGATGCACGCTGGGCCGCCCGCATTGGCATGCTGCGAAGCAGCAAATCAATGACGGTGCGTATTGGTCGACTTGCACATGGCGTCGCGCCTCGCGGATCGAATTGATCCCATGCGAACGTCCGTGCGCGCCGAGCGCGCACGCTGCCGGTGCGCATACCGGCGCATGCGGAATTCCGCTGACGAATCGCGCACGGCGGCGCCCACGCGCCGCATCGATTCCGCATTAGTCTGCGCGGGGTGTGTTGCACCCCGGCGTTTGAAAATAACGATTTGACTCATGCCCCGCTTTCGGTTGAAGCTAATGGCTTGCTGTCCGAAGGGGGCTGTGCCTGCATGAGTTCGACTTTGACCGTTCGTCGTATCACCGCCGACCAGGGCGTCGTGTATCGCGAACTCCGCGCGTCGTCGCTGCGGGAGCCCTATGCATCCGGCGAAACGCCGGGTGCCGAATTGTCTGTCGACGCGGAGGTGGCCGCGTCGATCGCGGGCCAGCGCGCGACCTCCGATCAATCGACGATGTTCCTGCTGTACACCGAAGGGCATCCGGCGGGGATGATCGGCGCTTACTTCGACAACACGCCCGAGCATCGCGCGTTCGTCAGCGAGCTGTGGGTCGCCCATGCGGTGCGGCACCTGCGCGGCGGGGTGCTGCTCGTCGACACCGCGCGCACGTGGCTGGCCGAGCGCGGCGCGACCGAGATCTACGCGTGGATCGCCGACCAGAACCGCAGCGCGATCCGTTTCTACGAGCACGTGGGGTTCGGTTACACCGGCGAGCGTGCGCCGATCACGCGCATTCCGGGCGCGATGAAGTCGCTGTTCGTGTGGCGGCTTTTCAAATGACCCGCTGCCGTCCTGGCGGCGTCCCTCGCGCCCGCTGCCGGGCGCCCCTTCCCGAAAAAAATGGCTGCCGGCGTGGACGCCTGTAAAATACGCAAAAATTTTTTGCAGAACGTCCATGTCGCTTAAAAAATCGCCATTCTTTGAGCTACGCAGCGGCTCGGTCGACACGTTGCTGTTCATCGTGAAAACCACCGATCTCGATGCGTTGCGCAGCGAGCTGGTCAAGCGCTTCGAAGCGACGCCGGAATTTTTCGCCGATGATGTCGTCGCGATCGACGTGCGCCGGCTCGCCGACCACGAGCGCGTGCCGCTCGCGGACCTGCGCCAGATGCTGAACGACGTGCGGATGCGCCCGATCGGCGTGGTCGCGCAGGCGGGTCAGCATGCCTGGGCGGCGCAGGCGGGGCTGCCGCTGCTGGAAGCGCGCGACAAGCGCGCGCCGACGGCGAAGGCGGGCGGCGAGGAGGCGGCGGACGCGAAGCCGGCGGCGGCGGAAGCGGCGTCGTCGGGGGAGCCGGCGCGGCCGGAACCGGCCGTGGTCGTGGCCGCGGCGCCGTCGGGGGCGACACTCGTGATCGACAAGCCGCTGCGCTCGGGGCAGCAGATCTACGCGAAGGGCGACCTGGTGGTGCTCGCGCCGGTCAGCTACGGCGCCGAGGTGATCGCGGAAGGCAACATCCACGTCTACGCGCCGCTGCGCGGCCGCGCGCTGGCCGGCGTGCACGGCAATCACGACGCGCGCATCTTCTGCACGTGTCTGGAGCCGGAACTCATTTCGATCGCGGGTATCTATCGAACCACCGAGAACCCTCTGCCGGCCGATGTGCTCGGCAAATCGGTGCAGATCCGGCTCGAACAGGAAAAACTGATGATCGAACCGCTGCGCCTGACCTGAGCGCGGCGCGCGGCAGCGGATCGATCGGACCTCATTTGACGAAACAGGGTAGGGTAAATGGCAAAAATCATCGTGGTGACTTCGGGCAAGGGCGGCGTGGGCAAGACGACCACCAGCGCGAGCTTTGCTTCGGGGCTGGCGCTGCGCGGCAACAAGACGGCCGTGATCGACTTCGACGTCGGCTTGCGCAACCTCGACCTCATCATGGGGTGCGAGCGCCGCGTGGTGTACGACCTCGTCAACGTGATCCAGGGCGAAGCGAACCTGAACCAGGCGCTCATCAAGGACAAGAAGTGCGAGAACCTGTTCATCCTGCCCGCGTCGCAGACCCGCGACAAGGATGCGCTCACGCGCGAGGGCGTCGAGAAGGTCATCAACGACCTGATCGGGATGGGCTTCGAGTACATCGTGTGCGACTCGCCGGCGGGCATCGAATCGGGTGCGCTGCACGCGATGTATTTCGCCGACGAGGCGCTCGTCGTCACGAACCCGGAAGTGTCGTCGGTGCGCGATTCGGACCGCATCCTCGGCATCCTGTCGTCGAAGACGAAGCGCGCGACGGAAGGCGGCGAGCCGATCAAGGAGCACCTCCTGATCACCCGCTACAGCCCGAAGCGCGTGAGCGAGGGCGAGATGCTGTCGCTGGAAGACATCAGCGAGATTCTGCGCATCAAGCTGATCGGCGTCGTGCCCGAATCGGAAGCCGTGCTGCACGCGTCGAACCAGGGCCTGCCCGCCGTGCATCTCGAAGGAACCGACGTCGCGGAAGCGTACAAGGACATCGTCTCGCGCTTCCTCGGCGAGGACAAGCCGCTGCGTTTCACCGACTACCAGAAGCCAGGCCTGCTGCAGCGCCTCTTCGGCAACAAGTAACGGAGGCGCGCGATGTCAATTCTGTCTTTTTTGCTCGGTGAGAAGAAGAAGTCCGCGTCGGTGGCCAAGGAGCGTCTGCAGCTGATCATCGCGCACGAACGCGTGGGCGGCCGCCCGCCCGCCGACTACCTGCCCGCGCTGCAGAAGGAACTCGTCGCGGTCATCTCGAAGTATGTGAAGATTTCGAACGATGACATCCGCGTGAGCCTCGAACGTCAGGACGATCTCGAGGTGCTCGAGGTCAAGATCGAGATTCCGCAGGCCTGATACCGGAGTTCCCCCCCGCGCGGCGGCTGGTCCGCCGCGCGCGTCTTTCAAGCGCTTCATTACGCGCTGTTGCACTTTCAGGATCGCCGTAATACGGCGCCTGTCGACCGTTACACGCCTTCGCGCATTGAACGGATACGCTCTCGTCGCGTATTCGAACAACTCACCGGAGGTCGTGATGACTATCTCTCTTCGTCAAGTCGCAGCACCCCTGATCATCGCCGTCGCGGGAGCCTGGGTGGCCGCCGCGCCGCTCGCCTCGCAGGCGGCTGAAGTCCTGATCGTCGCGCCGAGCGCGCCGCCCCCCGTTCGCTACGAGATCGTGCCCGAGCCGCGCGTCGGCTACGTGTGGGATCGCGGCCACTGGAACTGGGAGCGCGGCCACTACGTGTGGGTCGCGGGGCACTGGCAGGCCGAGCGCGTCGGCATGCACTGGGTCGCGGGCCACTGGGCGCCGCGCGGGCCGAGCTGGGTCTACGTGAAGGGCCACTGGGCCTGAGGAGCGCAACGATGAAACGCACTCTGTTCGCGCTCGCGCTGGTCGTCGTGACGCTCGCCGGCTGTGTCGTGGTGCCGGCGCGGCCGGCCTACTACCGGCCCGCGCCCGTGGTGATCTATTGAACCCGCTTCAGCGCGCGGGCGCGTCGTCGTCCGCGCGCGTCGGCGCATCCGGCATGGGCGCATCGTCCGAGCGCAGCGTGTCGAGCGGATCGGCGGGGGCGGAGCCGGCGTCTTCCGGCGTGGTGATCGCGCTTGCAGCGGGCGTGATGGCCGCGGCGGTGGCGGGCGCGGCGGGCGTCGCCGGTTTCAGGTAGCGCTCGGCGAGCGATTCGTACAACGGCGGCACGAACAGGCGCGACACGCGGCTTGCAATCAGCGCGGTCGCCATCAGCGAGATCACGAGCGCATGACCATTGATCATCTCCATCACGATCACGAACGAGGTGATCGGCGACTGCGTGACCGCCGCGAGATAGCCGACCATCGCGAGCGCGATCAGCACCGGCAGGTGCATGTCGCTGAACACGCTGTGCAGCAGGTTGCCGAAGCCCGCGCCGATCGACAACGACGGCGCGAAGATCCCGCCCGGGATCCCCGGCAGGTAGGACGCGACCATCGACACCATCTTCAGGAACGGATAAAGCGCGGACAGCTGCTCGCGTCCGTCGAGCAGCCCGCGCGCTTCCGCGTAGCCGCTGCCGAAGGTCGTGCCGCCCGAGACCAGGCCGACCACCGCGATCACGAAGCCGCAGCCGGCCGCGAACGTGATCGGATGCTCGCGGTAGAGCGCGAGCAGGCGCGGCGGCAGCCAGCGGCTCGTATTGAGCAGCAGCCAGCCGAACAGGCCGCCCGCGATGCCCGTGACGAGCGCGGTGATCAGCACGGCGAGCGCGAGCAGCTTCGGGAAGTGCTGGCCGATGTCGATCGTGCCGAAGTAGGTGTAGTTGCCGTTCAGGCCGAGCGCGATCACGCCCGCGATGATGATCGCGGTGATCAGCACGCCGCTCGCGCGTGCGGAGAAGCTGCGCGTGAGTTCCTCGATCGCGAACACGATGCCGGCGAGCGGCGTGTTGAAGGCGGCCGACAGCCCGGCTGCCGCGCCGGCAAGCACCAGCTGCCGTTCGATCTGCGCGTTCGAGCGCGGATAGAAGCGGCGCAGGTTGAACATCAGCGCGGCGCCGATCTGCACGGTCGGCCCTTCTCGGCCGATCGTGAAGCCGCCGAGGATGCCGAGGAACGACACCAGGATCTTGCCGAACAGGATGCGCAGCGTGAGCAGCCGCGCGCCGAACGCGCTCGGGCGCGCGTGCAGCGTCGCGATGACCTGCGGGATGCCGCTGCCCTCCGCGCCCCGGAAGAAGCGCCGCGTGAGCCAGACCGCGCTGGCGGCGATGGCCGGCGTGAGGATCAGGGGCAGCCAGACGTAGCGGTGCTGCAGTGTGCGGAAGGTGTCGTAGCCCCAATCGATGAGGCGGGCGTACATCACGGCCGCGAGCCCGACGGCGATCGCACCGAGCCAGAACACGCCGTACTGGCGCCAGATGCGCTGCGTATGGCGCGTGAGGGAGGGGAAGCGTGACGGGCGTGGCATGGCGAAGCGGGTGAGGCAAAGGCCCAATTATAGGGAGTCCGCGCGATCCCGACGGGATGAAAGGTGAGCGACGGGAAAAAATTGCTATCTCGTCAAAATGTAATTCTTCCGTAATGTATGTCGTGGTTTGTGTATTTAGAATAGCAAACTAAAGGCGAGGAGATTCGACTACCAAATGAAACGCATTCTCATCGTGAAGGTCACGTCGCTCGGCGACGTCGTGCAAACACTGCCGGTGGTCGCGGATCTCCACCGGGCGTTTCCAGGGGTGGAGGTGGATTGGGCGGTCGACGAGTCATGCGCCGACGTGGTGCGCTGGAGCGCCGGCGTGAGCCGCGTGCTGTGCGCGCCGCTGCGCCGTTTCAAGAAGGCCCGCAGCGTGGCCGACCTGAAGGCGATCGCGGAATCGATCGGCGAGTTGCGCCGGTATCGTTACGATGCCGTGATTGATCTGCACGGCGTATATAAAAGCGCAATTATTGCGTTTCTCGCGCGGGCCCGGGAGCGGTATGGTTATCGGAATCCCGATCTCGGCGAGCGCGGCGCGATGTTCGCGTACAGCGGCCGCTTCGGTCCGCGGCCCGCGTGCGACGCGTGGCACGGCATGCGCGTGAGCGCGGGCGAGGCGCTGGGCTACGAACCGCAGGGGCCGGCCGACTATTGGCTCGTGCCGCCGACGCTCGACGACGCCGCGCAGGTCGAGCCGGATGCGGCGCGCCCGTATGCGCTGTTCTTTCACGCGACCTCGAACGACGACAAGCGCTGGCCGACCGGCGACTGGGCGGAGCTGGCGCGCGAGCGGCTCGCGGGCGGCATGCGCGTGCTGTTGCCGTGGGGATCCGCGAGCGAGCACGAGGAGGCCCAGCGGATCGCGCTGCGTGCGCCGGGAGCCGAGGTGATGCCGCGCCAGTCGGTGACCGAGCTGGCAGCGCGTATTGCGGGTGCGGCGCTGGTGGTCGGCGTCGATACGGGGTTCGTGCACATGGCGCATGCGTTCAAGCGGCCGACGGTGATGATCTTCGTCGCCACTTCACGCCATCACTGCGGGATCGCCGGCGCGCCGCATTCGCTGTCGATCGGCGAGACGGGCGTGATGCCGAGCGTCGACGATGTGCTGGATGCGATTGCGCAGGTGCGGCCGGAGCCGAATCTGGTGCGCTACCGGATGGCGGCGTTCTAGCGGCGCGGCTCAGGCGAGCAGCGCTTCGATCGCGAGCACGGCGGCGATCGCGGCGACGTTCGCAAGCAGCGCCTCGCCCACCACGCCGATCCAGGTCTTCGGTCTGAAGCGCACGGCGAGCAGCAGTGCGCAGCCCAGCGCGAGCGCGATGATCAGGACGACGTCGGAATTCTGGAGATGGATGCGCATCGGGGGCTCCTGTCCGCAGCCGGGCCGCCGGGGCGGCCCCACGCGTCGAGTATAGGCGGGCCGGCATGGCCCGCCTAGCGCGGGTCAGCCCCTATCTGTCACAGCCGAGTGTCGCGGGTCTCGCGCATCAGCAGGACGCCGATCAGGCTCACGAGCGCCGCGACCGACACATAGCCGCCGACCCAGGCCAGACCGCCGCGCGCGGCGAGCAACTGCGCGATGTACGGCGCGATCGAGGCGCCGAGGATGCCGCCGAGGTTGTAGGCGACGCCCGCCCCCGTATAGCGGACATGGGTGGGGAACAACTCCGGCAGCAGCGCGCCCATCGGTGCGAACGTGACGCCCATCAGGAACAGCTCGATCGTCAGGAACAGCGCGACGAGCGGCATCGAGCCGCTGCCGAGCAGCGGCGCCATCGTGAAGCCCGACAGCAGCGCGGCGAGCGCGCCGACGATCAGCACCGGCCGGCGGCCGAAGCGATCGGCGGCCCAGGCGGACAGCGGCGTCGCGAGCGCCATGAACAGCACCGCGAAGCACAGCAGGCCGAGGAAGCTCTGGCGCGAGAAATGCAGCGTCGAGACGCCGTACGACAGCGAGAACACCGTCGAGATATAGAACAGCGTGTAGCAGACGACCATCGCGAGCGCGCCGAGCAGCGTCGGCTGCCAATGGCGGGTGATGAGCGTGGCGATCGGCATGCGCACGCGTTCCTGTCGCTCGAGCGCGGCCTGGAAGGCCGGGGTTTCGGCGATCTTGAGGCGCACGTACAGGCCCACGGCCACGAGCACCGCGCTGACGAGGAACGGGATGCGCCAGCCCCAGCTGCGGAACTGCTCGTCCGACAGCGAGAGCGCGAGCGCGAAGAACAGGCCGTTCGAGGCCAGGAAGCCGATCGACGGCCCGAGCTGCGGGAACATCCCGAACCAGCCGCGCTTGCCCGCGGGCGCGTGCTCGGTCGCGAGGAGGGCCGCGCCGCCCCATTCGCCGCCGAGCCCGATCCCCTGGCCGAAGCGCAGCACGCACAGCAGCACCGGCGCGAGCGTGCCGATCGCATCGTAGCCGGGCACGAGGCCGATCGCCGTGGTCGAGATCCCCATCACCAGCAGCGATGCGACGAGCGTCGACTTGCGGCCGATCCGGTCGCCGAAGTGGCCGAACAGGAACGACCCGATCGGCCGCGCGATGAACGCGATCCCGAACGTGACGAACGCGGACAACGCCTGCGCGGTCGCGGAACCGTGCGGGAAGAACACCGGACCGATCACGAGCGCGGCGGCGGTCGCATACACGTAGAAATCGTAGAACTCGATCGCGGTGCCGATGAAGCTCGCGAAGACGATCCGCCGGTGACTGACGGTGGGGGGCGCGCCGGCATCGGCGGCGACGGAGGAAGGCGAAGCGGACATGCGTGTCTCCGGTGGTAGCGCGTCGCGGGGCCGTTGCGATCCGCCCGTCGGGCGGCGGCCGGGCCGCGTCATTGTGTTGGGTCGTGCAAGGCGCCGGGTCGGGCGGCCGCCGTTTCGCGGACGGCGGCGATGCTGCGGGAACCGGGCGCGCGAGGTGCGGCGTACCCGATGGCGGCCGCGCGCGTGACGCGGCCGTGGTGTGGATGCGTTGTGGGGCGTGCCGGATAGGTGCGCCGTCCAAGCGAGGCCGAAGGCCGGAAGCAGGTGGCGGAAATTATAACGATGCCCGTCGCGGCGCAGCAATGGCGCCGCGTCAATCGAGCGTCTGCGCCTGGGCGACGGCGGTGGTGCGCAACTGGAACTGGCCGTTGTCGTTGAACAGCCAGCATTCCATCATCTCCAGCTCACCGCGGCCGTCCAGCAGGCGGGACGGTGGCGGCGGCAGCGGCGCGGCCGCGTGCAGCGTCGCGAGCGCGATGCTTTCCGCCTCGTCGTCGCCGTTGCTGCGATAGACCGACGCGTGGATCACGTGACCGACGCGGTCGACGGTGAACGACACGACGACCAGCGAGCGCAGCATCGCCTGCGGCGTGCCGTGCAGGATGCGCGACGGATTGCGCTCGGCGATGCGATGCGCGACCGCGAGCCGATACTGGGCGACGTTGCCGTCGGGCACCGGGGTGGGCGTCAGGATCAGCATGTCGGGCGGCGGAGGCGTGATCGTGCAGGCAACGAGCAGCGCGGCGATGGACAGCGGCAGCGCCCGGCGGAGCAGGGCGAGAAAGCGGGCAGGGGCACTCATGATCGACGCTCGTCGATGAACCGGCAGATTGCCGTTTTCATCATAGGCAGCCGCGCGTGCGCGCGCATCGGGACAAACGATCTGTTGCACGCGGCGCGGCGCACGGACCGCGACGGCGCGGGGTCAGCCGCGCAACGCGAGCTTGTAGCCTTCGTGGCTCGCGACGAAACCGAGCCGCTCGTAGAAGCGATGCGCGTCGTGCCGCTGCTTGTCGGTGGTCAGCTGGACGAGGTCGCAGCCGCGCGCCCGGCAGGCGGCGACGGCCCATTCGAGCAGCCGTTCGCCGAGGCCGGCGCCGCGCTGCGACGACGCGATCCGGACCGCCTCGATCTGTCCGCGCCAGGCGCCGAGGCGCGCGATGCCGGGGATGAACGACAACTGCAAGGTGCCGATCACGATGTTGTCGGCGACCGCGACGACGAGCTGCTGGTTCGCATCGGCCTCGATCTCGCCGAACGCGGCGAGGTAGCGCGCATCGAGCGGCAGGCGGGTGGATTCGCGTTGGCTGCCGAGCGCGTCGTCGGCGAGAAGCGCGACGATCGCGGGCAGGTCGTCGCGCGTGGCGCGGCGGAAGATGAGATCGGACATGATGGGCGGAGCGGGGAGCGCGGGGTCGGGAGCAGGCGCGCCCATTGTGCGGGTGGGCGGCGTATTCCGCAATCGCGCGGGGGATCTCGCGGGGGGCGAGGGGGCGTCCGGTTCGCCGGCGGGCGAGGGCGGAGGCAGCCCGGCGGCGCGCCGATACGGTGCGGGCGCGCCGGAAAAGAAAAATCCCGCCTGGGCGGGATCTGCTGGCGGAAGCGGTGAGATTCGAACTCACGGACAGTTGCCCGTCGCTGGTTTTCAAGACCAGTGCCTTAAACCGCTCGGCCACGCTTCCACGGCCGGCATTGTAACCGAAATGCCGGCCCCGTCATGCGCGATCCGCTTGCGCGTCGCGCAGGAACAGCGCCTGCAGGTCGTTCAGGAAGCGCTGGCCGAGCGCGGTCGGCGCGATCCGCTCGTGGCTGCGCGTGATCAGCCCGCGCTGCTCCGCCTCGCGCAGCGCGGGTTCGATCTTCGCCATCGGCATCCCGGTGCGCTCGGCGAAGCTGTGCACCGGAAAGCCCTCGACGAGCCGCAGCGTGTTCAGCATGAACTCGAACGGCAGGTCGCGCGGGCCCACCTCGCGCTCTTCCTGCACCGGCGCGCCGGCCTTCACCTGCTCGATGAAGGTGCCCGGGTGCTTGTAGCGCGCCTGCCGCAGGATCCGGTTCGGGAACGACAGCTTGGTGTGCGCACCCGCGCCGATCCCGAGGTAGTCGCCGAAACGCCAGTAGTTCAGGTTGTGCTTGCACTGCCGGTTCGGGCGCGCGTAAGCGGACACCTCGTAGCGCCCGTAGCCCGCTTCGGCCGTGCGTTCGTGGATCCAGTCCTGCATGTCGGCGGACGCGTCGTCGTCGGGCACGGTGGGCGGGAACTTCGCGAACAGCGTGTTCGGTTCGAGCGTCAGGTGATACAGCGACAGGTGCGGCGGCGCGAACGACAGCGCGGTCTCGATGTCGGCGCGGCACTGGTCGAGCGTCTGGTTCGGCAGCGCGAACATCAGGTCGAGATTGAAGTTGTCGAAGGTGCGCGCCGCGACCTCCACGGCCGCGCGCGCCTGCGCGCTGTCGTGGATCCGGCCGAGCGCCTTCAGGTGCTCGCCGTTGAAGCTCTGGATGCCGATCGACAGCCGGTTCACGCCGCTCGTGCGGTATTGCGCGAAGCGCGCGGCCTCGAACGTGCCGGGATTCGCCTCGAGCGTGATTTCCGCGTCGGCGTCGAGCGGCAGCAGCGCGCGCACGTCCGACAGCAGCCGGTCGAGCCCCGCCGCGGACAAGAGGCTCGGCGTGCCGCCGCCGATGAAGATCGTATGCACCTGGCGCCCCCAGACGAGCGGCAGCGCCTGTTCGAGATCCGCGCGCAGCGCGTCGAGATAGTCGTTTTCCGGGAACGCGTCGCCTTGCCACTCGTGCGAATTGAAGTCGCAGTAGGGGCACTTGCGCACGCACCACGGGAAATGCACGTAGAGCGCGAGCGGCGGCAGCGAGGTCAGGTGCACGCGCCCCGGCGATGCGAAGGTCGCGACGATGCGCGCGCCGTTGGCGGCAGCCTGGCTCACGACGCGTCTCCGAGCCGCGCGAGCAGCGTGCGCAGCGCGAGCGCGCGATGGCTCTGCGCGTTCTTGACGGCCGGCTCGAGTTCGGCGGCCGTCGCGCCGAGCGCGGGCACGAGGAAGTGCGGATCGTAGCCGAAGCCGTGCGCGCCGCGCGGCGCGTCGACGATCTCGCCGTGCCAGCGGCCCTCGGCGAACAGCGGTTCGGGATCGTCCGGGTGGCGCACGAGGGCCAGCACGCAGCAGTAGTACGCGCGGCGATCGGCGACGCCCTGCAGTTGCGCGACCAGGTGCGCGTTGTTGGCGGCGTCGCCCTTGTCGAGCCCGGCGCGCTGCGCATAGCGCGCCGAATACACGCCCGGCGCGCCGCGCAGGGCGCGCACGCACAGGCCGGAGTCGTCCGCGATCGCGGGCAGGCCGGTCAGGCGGGACGCATGGCGCGCCTTCGTCAACGCATTCTCGATGAAGGTCGGATAGGGCTCGTCGGCCTCCGGCACGTCGAGTTCGCCCTGCGGGACGATCTCGATGCCGGCCGTCGCGAACAGCGCGGCGAATTCGCGCAGCTTGCCCGGGTTGTTCGACGCGAGCACGATGCGGCGCGGTGCGGCGTCGTCGAATGCGATCGACATGTCAGACACCCAGCGCCTGCTTCTGCAGGCGCACCAGCGATTCGATCCCCTGTTGGGCGAGATCGAGCAGCGTGTTCATCTCGGCGCGCGAGAATGGCGTGCCTTCGGCGGTGCCCTGCACCTCGACGAAACCGCCCGCGCCCGTCATCACCACGTTCATGTCGGTGTCGCAGCGTGAATCCTCTGCGTAATCGAGGTCGAGCAGCGGCGTGCCGTTGAACACGCCGACCGAGATCGCCGCGACGTAGTCGGTGATCGGCGAGCGCGTGAGCTTGCCGGCCGCGAGCAGCGACGAGACCGCGTCGTGCGCGGCGACGAACGCGCCGGTGATGCTCGCCGTGCGCGTGCCGCCGTCGGCCTGGATCACGTCGCAGTCGAGATGCAGCGTGCGCGGGCCGAGCGCCTCGAGATCGAACACCGCGCGCAGCGCGCGGCCGATCAGGCGCTGGATTTCCTGGGTGCGGCCGGTCTGCTTGCCGCGCGCCGCCTCGCGGTCGCTGCGCGTGTGCGTCGCGCGCGGCAGCATGCCGTATTCGGCGGTCAGCCAGCCCTGGCCGCGATCGCGCAGGAATTCGGGTACGCGCTCGGCGACGCTCGCCGTGCAGATCACCTTGGTGTCGCCGAACTCGACGAGCACCGAGCCTTCGGCGTGTTTCGTATAGTGGCGCGTGATGCGCACGTCGCGCAGCTGATCGACGCGGCGGCCGCTCGGCCGGGAAGGGGAATTCGTCATGGGAACCAATGCGCTGGGGGGAAACCGTGATTTTACGCCGAACGGCGCGACGGCCGGCGCAAGGGGCGCGGCCAAAAATGGGATAATACGCGTTTAACGCCCCGCGCCCCTCAAGCGCCGGGCGCCTCGAATTCCCAGGCCGGGCCGGCCAATCCTACGGCGAGACGAACCATGATCTACAGCATGACGGGCTATGCGAACGCTACGCGCGAACTCGTGGCGGCTTCAGGCAATGGCGGTACCAGTGTGTCGGTGGAACTGCGCACGGTGAATTCGCGCTTCCTCGACCTGAATTTCCGCATGCCGGACGATGTGCGCGTGTGTGAGCCGTCGCTGCGCGAGATGTTGATGAACAAGCTGTCGCGCGGCAAGGTCGACGTGCGCATCAACCTGCAGCGCGGCGACCAGAGCGCCAACGCGGGCGCGTTGAACCAGACCGCGCTGGGCCAGCTGGCCGAACTCGAGCGCGCGGTGCTCGATGCGTTTCCGGGCGTCGGCCGCATGCGTGCGGGCGAGATCCTGCGTTGGCCCGGCGTGCTCGCCGAGAGCGGCGTGTCGGCCGACACGCTGCGCGATGCGGTGCTGGCCTGCGGCAAGGAGGCGATCAACGAGCTGGTGGTGGTGCGCTCGCGCGAGGGCGCGCAGCTTGCGTCGATGCTGCTCGCGAACGTCGTCGAGATGGAGGCGATCGTCGCGCGCATCACGCCGCTCGTGCCGGAGCTGATCGCGAAGCATCAGCAGAAGATCGTCGAGCGCCTGCAGGAGGCGCTCGGTCTCGCGGCGCCGGAAGGCAGCATGCCGCTCGTGTCGCGCGAGGAAGCCGCCGAGCGGATCCGCCAGGAAGTGACGATGTACGGGATCCGCATCGACATCGCCGAGGAACTGTCGCGCCTGACCGCGCACCTGAATGAAACGCGTCATGTGATCGAGAAGGGCGGCCGGGTCGGCAAGCGCCTCGACTTCATGATGCAGGAACTGAATCGCGAAGCGAACACGCTCGGCTCGAAGGCCGCGGCCAAGGAGCTGGCCGACGCCTCGATGGCGCTCAAGCTGCTGATCGAGCAGATGCGCGAGCAAGTGCAAAACCTGGAGTAACGCAACATGACCGACACGAACCGCGCCGGCGCCGCCGCGCATACGCTGCACGCCGGCGCTTATCCCGGCAACCTGTTCATGGTGGTCGCGCCGTCCGGCGCGGGCAAGTCCACGCTGGTGAACGCGCTGCTGGCGAAGGATCCGGAGATCTGCCTGTCGATCTCGTACACGACGCGCAAGCCGCGTCCCGGCGAGCAGGACGGCCAGCACTACCACTTCACGACGGTCGAGGATTTCCGCGCGCGCCACGCGCAGCACGAATTCCTCGAGAGCGCCGAAGTGCACGGCAACTACTACGGCACGTCGCGCGTGTGGATCGAGGAGCAGATGAAGAGCGGCCACGACGTGCTGCTCGAGATCGATTGGCAGGGCGCGCAGCAGGTGAAGAAGCAGTTCCGCAACGCGGTCGGCATCTTCATTCTCCCGCCGTCGCTGGACGCGCTCGAAGAGCGCCTGAAGAAGCGCGGCCAGGATGCGCCGAACGTGATCACGCGACGCCTGCTCGCGGCGGGCAGCGAGATCGCGCATGCGTCGGAGGCGGAGTACGTGGTGATCAACGAGAACTTCGAGCGCGCGCTCGCGGAGCTTGAGTGCATCGTCTCGGCCACGCGCCTGCGGGTCGCGTCGCAATATGCGCGGCACACCGAACTTTTCATCGAGCTCGGCATCCATCTGCCTCACGCCGAGTAACGGCGGGGGCAGAGGGACATAAGGTAGAATACAAACCATATTCAGAAGGAAACCCAACATGGCTCGCATTACCGTCGAAGACTGCCTGAAGCAGATCCCGAATCGCTTCGAACTGGCGCTCGCCGCCACTTATCGTGCGCGTCAGCTCGCGCAAGGCCATACGCCGAAGATCGAAAGCCGCGACAAGCCGACGGTCGTCGCGCTGCGCGAGATCGCGGCCGGTCAGGTCGGCGTCGAGATGCTGAAGAAAGTGCCGGTTTAAGGCACACTCAGATTTCGACAGTCATGTAATCCCCGCGCAACCGACGTGCCAACCCGAGGAGGCGAATATGAGCACCACCCCATCGTCCGCCTCCGCGGATGCCAGCCCGGCTGAGGCAGCCGCCACGTCGCCCGCGCGGCAGTACATCGATGCGGTCCTCGAACAGTCGTTTCGCCATCTGTTCGGGCCGACCGCCACCCCGGAGCAGCCGCGCAAGCACGGCGTCGTTTCGATCGCGAAACTGACGGCCGCGCTTGCCGAGTATCTGAGCCCGGAAGAGGTCAAGGAAGTCAAGGCTGCGTTCCATTTCAGCGACGAAGCCCACCTTGGCCAGTATCGCCAGAGCGGCGAGCCCTACATCACCCATCCCGTTGCCGTTGCCGAGATCTGCGCGAGCTGGAAGCTCGACGCGCAGGCGGTCATGGCCGCGCTGCTGCACGACGTGATGGAAGACCAGGGCGTGACCAAGAGCGAGCTGGCCGAGCGGTTCGGCCCGAAGGTCGCGGAGCTGGTCGACGGGCTTTCGAAGCTCGACAAGATGGAGTTCCGCAGTCGCGAGGAGGCGCAGGCGGAGAACTTCCGCAAGATGCTGCTCGCGATGGCGCGCGACGTGCGCGTGATCCTCGTGAAGCTGGCCGATCGCCTGCACAACATGCGCACGCTCGGCGCCGTGCCGATGGAGAAGCGCCGCCGCGTCGCGCGCGAAACGCTCGACATCTACGCGCCGATCGCGCACCGCCTGGGTCTGAACAATACCTATCGCGAGCTGCAGGACATGAGCTTCGCGAATTTCAACCCGCATCGCTACGCGACGCTCGAGAAGGCGGTCAAGGCCGCGCGCGGCAATCGCCGCGAGGTGATCGGCAAGATCCTCGAGGCGGCCCAGCGGGCGATGGGCGACGCGAAGATCGAAGCGGAGATCACCGGGCGCGAGAAGACCATCTACAGCATCTACCGGAAGATGCGCGACAAGCAGCTGTCGTTCTCGCAGGTGCTCGACGTCTACGGCTTCCGGGTGGTGGTCGAGAATCCGCTCGACTGCTACACCTGCATCGGCGCGCTGCATGCGCTCTACAAGCCGGTGCCGGGCAAGTTCAAGGATTACATCGCGATCCCGAAGGTGAACGGCTACCAGTCGCTGCACACCACGCTCGTCGGCCCGTTCGGCGCGCCGATCGAGTTCCAGGTGCGCACGCGCAAGATGCACGAGATCGCGGAGGCGGGCGTCGCGGCCCACTGGCTGTACAAGAACGGCGGCGCCGACCTGAACGACGTGCAGTCGCGCGCCCACCAGTGGCTGAAGTCCTTGCTCGACATCCAGAGCGAGGCGGGGGATTCGAGCGAATTCCTCGAGCACGTGAAGATCGACCTGTTCCCCGATGCGGTCTACGTGTTCACGCCGAAGTCGAAGATCATGGCGCTGCCGCGCGGCGCGACGGCGCTCGATTTCGCGTATTCGATCCACAGCGATCTCGGCAACCAGTGCGTGGCCGTCAAGATCAACAACGAGCTGCTGCCGTTGCGCACCGAGCTGAAGAGCGGCGATATCGTCGAGGTCATCACGGCGCCGTACTCGAAGCCGAATCCCGCGTGGCTCGGCTTCGTGCGCACCGGCAAGGCGCGCTCGGCGATCCGTCACTATCTGAAGACGATGCGCCTGAACGAGTCGGTGCAGCTCGGCGAGCGGCTCGTCGACCAGAGCCTGAAGGGCTACGGGTTCGCGCTCGCGGACGTCGGGCCCGATGTCTGGGAAAAGCTCGTGCAGTGGACGGGCAACAAGAGCCGCCAGGAGATCTTCGCGGATATCGGCCTGGGCCGGCGCGTCGCGGCGGTGATGGCGAAGCGCATCGAGGTGCTGATGACCGGGCGCGACGCCGACGACGACCTGCCGCGCGCGGAGCGCCACGCGCACCATGCGCCGCCCGTCGTGATCACGGGCACCGAGGGTATGTCGGTGCAGTTGTCGGCCTGCTGCCGGCCGATTCCGGGCGACGACATCATGGGCTATATCGGCATCGGCCTCGGGATGGCGATCCACACGACCGACTGCCGGGTTGCGCAGCGGATCCACCGCCGCGATCCGGGCCGCTGGATCGACGTCGCATGGGCGCCGCAGCCGGGCCGCCTGTTCGACGTCGCGGTGAAGGTGCTGGTGAAGAACACGAAGGGGATCTTCGCGCGCGTGGCGGCCGACATCACGTCGGCGGACGCGAACATCGTGCACATCGCGATGGACGAGGATCTGACTCACGAGTCGACGGTGCTGCGCTTCGTGATCCAGGCCAGCGACCGCGTGCATCTGGCCAACGTGATGCGGCGCGTGCGGACCAATCCGGACGTGATGCGGATCATGCGCGAGCGATCGAGCGACGACGTCGTTCATGCGCGTCACGACGGCGGCATGCGGATCGACCGGGAGCGCCAGGATTATTGATGGCCTGCCGCGAGAGGCGGCGCGAAAACATTGGAACGGCAGCCTGCGGGCTGCCGTTTTTCATGGCGCCTGAAGGCGGCGCGCAAAAGAAAAGGGCCTTCCCGGAGGAAGGCCCTTTATAAATGGCGCGGCTGGCAGGATTCGAACCCACGACCCCTTGGTTCGTAGCCAAGTACTCTATCCAACTGAGCTACAGCCGCACGCAAAGCGGTGCTACTTCGAATTGTTAAGGGCCTTCTCGGGAGAAGGCCCTTGGAAAAGTGGCGCGGCTGGCAGGATTCGAACCCACGACCCCTTGGTTCGTAGCCAAGTACTCTATCCAACTGAGCTACAGCCGCACGCAGAAGTGAGATTATAGCAAAGGAAAATAAAAAGGGAAGTGGTCTTTCGCAATTTATTGGGACAAGCCGTTCGTGTACTCTTGGAGGCCTCATCCATGCTGTTGACCGTGTACGTATGAACAAGGCGTTTGTGAAGGAGCCGGACGGGGACGACGACGACCTCGATCACGCGCAACCCGCGATTCCGGCGGGGGCGAAGAACTACATCACGCCCGCCGGGCACCAGCGCCTGCGCGACGAACTGCTGCAACTGATCGACGTCGAGCGTCCGGAGGTGGTGCGCCTCGTATCGTGGGCCGCCTCGAACGGCGACCGTTCGGAGAACGGCGACTACATCTATGGCAAGCGCCGTCTGCGCGAGATCGATCGGCGCATCCGCTTTCTCACGAAGCGTCTCGATCTCGCGGAAGTCGTCGACGCGAGCCGTCAGGAGAGCACCGACCAGGTGTTCTTCGGCGCGACGGTCGACTATGCGACGCGGGACGGCGAGGACCATACGATCACGATCGTCGGCGTCGACGAGGTCGACCTCGATCATGGGCGCGTGAGCTGGATCTCGCCCGTGGCGCGTGCATTGTTGAAAGCCCGTGTCGGCGATACGGTCACCTTGATGACGCCGCTCGGTCCGGAGCCGATCGACGTGCTGGACGTTCGCTATCCGGCGCCGGGCGGGGCGGTCTGAACCGCGTGCCGTGCGACCGATCATGAAAAAAGCGCCCCATCGGGGCGCTTTCCACTGCGGCGTATGCTGCCCGCTCAGAAGCGGTGGCGCAGGCCGGCCGTGACGGCGATCTGCTTCTCGCTCGACGACGCGCCGCCGATGCCGTTGATGTAGGCGCCGAGACCCGTGCCGTCGGGGCTGACCTTCTGGTATTCGCCCTGCAGGTACACGTCGGTCCGCTTGGACAGCGCATAGGCGGTCTGCAGGTTGAACTGGTTCCAGCCCGGATGGCCGTTGTTGAGGAAGCCCGCGGTGTAGGTGTACGAGCCGGCCAGCGTCCAGGCCGGCGTGAATGCATAGCGGGCATTCACTTCATAGTTGTTGAAGCGGACGAACGAACCGTTGAGCGACACGCCGTTCGACAGGCCCGACGCGCCGGAACCGATGGCGAGACCCGAATCCACGCGGGTCTGCGTGAACACGAAGCCTGCCGTCGCCGGACCGTAGGTGTAGTTGATGCCGCCGCCGAACACGCGCTGACGCTGGCCGACGAAGGTGTTGTCGCCCGCCACCGCGCCGCCCGAATTGCTCACCGCGGGAGCCGTCAGGCCCGTGACGCTGTTGTTCAGCTGCAGGTAGCCGGCGCCGATGTTGAAGCCGGCGTAGCTGTACGACGCACCGACGCTGTAGGCGCGATTGTTCGAGAACTGGGTGCTGTTCGAGAAGCCATACAACGCGCCGAGTTTCAGGCCGCCGTAGTTGGCGCTGGTGTACTTGACCGCGTTATTGATCCGGAACGAATTGTTCAGGTTGTCGTTGTCGAACGGGTGGGCGAACTGAGTGCCGCCGAACTGCGTGCCAGTCAGCGACAGCGGGCCGATGAAGTCGACGACGCTGTCGTATTGGCGGCCCAGCGTCACCGCGCCGAACTGGTCATGCGACAGGCCGACGAACGCCTGGCGGCCGAATTCGCGCCCGTTTTGCTTGAGCGTGCCGTTGTTGATGCCGAAGCCGTTCTCCAGCACGAAGATCGCCTTCAGGCCGCCGCCGAGATCCTCTGCGCCGCGCAGGCCCCAGCGGCTGCCGTTCACCGAGCCGCTCGTTTCCGACCACGCGCTGTGGCCACCTTGGTTGTTCGCGTAGGTGATGCCGGCATCGATCAGGCCGTACAAGGTGACGCTGCTTTGCGCGTACGCCGCGCTCGCGAAGACGCTGGAAAGGGCTGCCACGATGAGAGTCTTTTTCATTGATCTATCTCCGTTCGGTACAGGATGGATGACGCTCTGGCCCGCATTGTTGGGCGCCTCCGGGGCGGCGCTGCGAGAGGGGGGCGCCCCGGAGGGAAATGCATCGGGCGCCACGACGCCCGTTCCAAGCGACTTGAGTGTAGAGAGCGAGGTCCGCGTCCGCTGATTCCAGATTAAGCAATAATTAATTTAAGTTCACGCAATGATTTCGGACTCGGCCGAAAGCCTTGCCGGGCAAGGCCGGCTCGCAATTCGGAGGGGATTTTCAGGGTTACGAATCGATTACCGCGTTGCGCGTTGGCGACAAAGGAGGGGGCCGGTCAAGCGTCGTCCAATCGTGTGATTATTGACACTTTGGCAATAGAGGTTTGTGCGGAGCATGGCTGATGAAGCCATGCCAAGTCGCTATACTGCAATCTCTGCTTTACGAAGCAGACTTTTTCGTTGACGGAAAAGATCTCCAAACCTTTGTCAGCGCGACTTTCCGGTCGCGCTTTTTTTTGCCCGCCGATTATTGTTCATACCAGCGACGCCGACGTGCCGGCGGCGCTGCATCGGTGTCGTCGCTGGGCGGCATCGCGGGCTGCGCCCAGTCTTCCATCACATAGTGCCGAGCATCGAGCGGCGAGGCGAGCAGGTTTTGCCAGTGGTCGCCGTGCCAGTTCGTGTCGAAGGCGGGATCGAGCAGGTCGGAGGAAATCGGGGTGCGATCTTGTCCGACCCTGCGGCGGGCAAAACCGAGCCGATGAGCGAAGCGTCGGATTCCATCCAGCATGACAATCTCCCGAGCCATTCAGGCACTGTTCAGGCGCGAGTCAGCTTGACGAATGTTTTTATGAAATACAATGCGGATAAATACTGAGTCAATGTGACTTTTTCTTCTCGCAGGTAGAACTTGCGATCGAACGGATATTTCCTAATCCCACCCGGCAATAATGACAGGTGTCGTTGCAAAATATTAATCTTTTGTAGGAAGTGTACCGATTCCAGATGTATTAGCGTCAATTAAGATAAGCGGTCATCAAAAATTTTCTTGACTGAATTGGATGCTCCAATTTATAAAAGCAGCACTAAGCCTTCGGTGCTTTCTGCCTCCGGTTACGAGGGTGGGGGATGAGGGATTTTTAGTGACGGCATAAGGGCGCAGCCCGATTTATTTAAATTTAGTGGGGAACTTGGAATATGGATACCGGTATCGTGAAATGGTTTAACGATGCTAAGGGCTTCGGCTTTATTACGTCGGACAATGGCGGTGAGGATTTGTTTGCACATTTTTCCGAAATTCGGATGGATGGCTTCAAGACCTTGAAGGAAAATCAGCGGGTGTCGTTCGAAGTAAAAACCGGCCCCAAGGGCAAGCAGGCCGCGAATATCCAGGCGCTTTGAACGCCGGAAGCGCATGAGGGTCGTGCGAGCCCCCGCCCCAGGCGGGGGTTTTGGTTTTCATGACGGGTAGAATGCCGGCTGGCGCCGCGCAGAATCCGGCGCATACTGCACCGAAACAGGAAGCGCCGTCTCTAGCTACTCATGTCCGAATCGCAATTGCTCCACCCGGCGACCGACGCGCCGATCGTGTTCGTCGACCTGGAAACGACAGGCGGCTCCGCCGCCGACCACCGCATCACCGACATCGGCATTGTCGAGGTCGGCGCGGATGGCACCCTGTCCACCTGGACGACGCTCGTCAATCCGCTGCAATCCATTCCGCCGTTCATCCAGCAGCTCACCGGCATCACCAACGAGATGGTGCGGGATGCGCCGACCTTCGACACGCTCGCGCCCGCGCTGTTCGAGCGTCTCGACGGCAAGCTGTTCATCGCGCATAACGCCAGCTTCGATCGCGGCTTCCTGCGCGCGGAATTCCAGCGCGTGGGCCTCGCCTTCAATCCCGACGTGTTGTGCACGGTGCGCCTGTCGCGCGCGCTGTTTCCGCGCGATGCGCGCCACGGGCTCGACGCGTTGATCGAACGGCATGGGCTCGTGCCCAGCGCACGCCACCGTGCGCTCGCCGACGCCGACCTGATCTGGCAGTTCTGGCGACGCCTGCACGATCAGGTGCCGGTCGAGCGGCTGCGCGAACAGATCGCGCGCACGACGCGTCATTACCGGCTGGCGGGAAGCGTGACCGAGGAACTGCTGGAGTCCGCGCCCGCCGGACACGGCGCCTATGCGCTGTTCGGCGAGGACGACGCGCCGCTCTATGTCGCGCGCAGCGTGCGGGTCCGGCAGCGGTTGCGGTCGCTGTTGACGGGGGAGCGGCGCTCGGCGAAGGAACTGCGCATCGCCGCGCAGGTGCGCCGGGTCGCCTGGCGCGAAACGCCCGGCGAATTGGGTGCGATGCTGGCGGAGGCGGCCTGGATTGCCGAATTGACGCCTCAGTTCAACCGCAAGCCGACCGAGGCGAAGGCGCGTGGACGGGCCGGCGAACTGCCCTGGCCGTTCACCGGCCCGGTCGTGTTCGAGGAGCAGGGCGCGGTGAGCGGATTCCACGTGATCGACCGCTGGCGCTACCTGGGCGCGGTGCGATCGATCGCGGAAGCCGCCGCGATCGTGGCGGCGGGCGCCGACGGCGCCTTTGTGCCGGCGGTCCAGCGGATCCTCCAGACCCATCTGGCGCGCGGCCTGCAGCTGGTGCCGCTCGCGCCCGCGGCCGCGTGAGGCGGCGTCAGCCGACGCGGCTCGCGCTGCCTGCGCTGCAGACGTGCGACAGCGCGGTGTCCAGCGCGACGGACTGCCCGGAATCGTAGCGGGTCAGCGTTTTCCAGTTTGCGATGCTGCGCGCGAGCCGCGACGGGCAATCGGGCGCGTCGCGCAGCGGTGCGGCGCGCGTGAGGCCGGCGAGCAGCGCTTGCGTGAGGCGATCGAGTTGCGGGCGCGTCTGGGTCGCGAGATCGGGCGCCGGGCCATCCGGCGCGCGAGTGGCGCGCCACTGCGTGAACAAGGCGTCCTGCACGATCTTGCTCGCGGCGATCTGATCCTCGAAGAACGCACGCGCATAGGCCGGCTCGATGCCGCTTGCCGCCGCGCGTCGCTCGACGCTGGCCAGCAATTCAGCCTCGCGGCGCGGATCCGTGATCGGCTTGTGGTTTGCCCACTTCCAGCGCGCCACCGGCTCGGCCAGCGCAAGGCGCTGCGACGCGAGCGCGACGAGGTTGGTAAGCGCGGTGTCGTCGCCGTCGGCGCGCGCGAAGTGCGGGGCGGCCAGCATGGCGAGGCCCAGCGACGCGGCCGTGAGGCGCGCGAGAGTCGTTGGTTTCATCGGGTGACAGGCGGTGCGGCGCGAGGCCGGGAGATTAAAAACCGAAGGATAAGCGAAGATACCGCGCTGCGGCGCGGCAGGAGATCAGCAGGCGCGGCCGAACACACCCGGCTGGCCGGTGCGGCCCAGGTGGCATATGGCTTGCCGAGACGGGAGGGCGGAAGTCCGCACGGAATCGTTCGCGCTCGCGCGACGGTTCACAGGCCGGAATGCGCCGTATCCGAACGAGCGGTCACTTCGGCGAGTACAGCTTGTGCTGCTCGTCGAAGAAGGCCCGAACGTGGTCCGGCAGTTCGGCGAGAAATTCGACGGCCACGGGTTCCGGATCCGGGCTCATCACTTTCTCGGGAGGCGGCATGCGCGTTGGCTTTTCGTCCATGATCATTCTCCTTGCGGTAAATCGATTATCGGCCGCAGCCTTTGCCTGACGCCAGTGTCGAATTGTTTCGACGCCGCTTTGTTGCGAAAATCGTACATGCTGCGGCGCGGCATGCCAGGGGCGAAGCGGGACAGGGTTCCGGGATCGCACGCCATCGCGCGCATCGCGTTCCTTGCGTGTGGTGATGGGGGGCGATGCGATGGCGGTCCGGTCCGGCGATTCCGCGTGTTTTCACCCATCGTCGACGGTGTGCGCATGAGCGTACTGCCGCGGAGTCGACGTGCCGTGCGGCGTCTGCGACCCTGCGCTGCAGACGCAGGATGACATCGGATCCGCTCGTTCCGCCGTTTCGGTTTCCGCGCGCATCTCGCCCTCGGCCGCAGTGTGACCGGGGGATTGATTCTTGTACGCGTGCTGGTTCACACAAATCGCATCGGGCGCCGTCTACCGCGCCCGCTTGGCTCGATCGCGTGGGGGCTCCCCGTATGCCGATGGGCTGGACATTTATCCATCATGGGCGCCGGCAGCGGGGCGTGCGGCGGACGGCACAGCCGCACGCCCGTCGGTTGTCCATTGTGCGGATTCGCAAGAAGCGCTGGCGGCGGTCGAATCGATCGTGCGTGAGCCGACATCCTCACGCATGAGCGCAAGCCTGGGCCGTAGTCGGGGAGCGGTGCGGCGGCATTGGTGATCTCGGCGCGGTGATCGGCCGTTGCGCATGGATCGAACCGAAGCGCGTCGATAAGGGAGTGAATCGCGTGCCGACGCTATCCGGCCCAAGCCGTTGCCGCTCGCGCACGTCGTTGGCCGGCGATGCGTAGGGCGCATGTGCGCTTCCGGAGGCATCGATACGGGAACAGCGGGGAAAGACTTGCCGACCGGCGTGCGCCGATGGAGGGAGAAACAGGCCCGGCGGCCGGAGCGGCCGCCGGGCGCAAGACCGTCAGGCGGCCCGCTTGAATAGACGGATCACGAACAACAGGATCACGGCGCCGATCACCGCGACGATGATCGAACCGATGAAGCCGCTGCCGATGCTGATGCCGAGCAGGCCGGCCAGCCAGCCGCCGATGATGGCGCCGACGATGCCGACGATGATGTCGACCAGCAAACCGAATCCGCCGCCCTTGACGAGCAGCCCGGCGAGCCAGCCGGCAATCGCGCCGATGATGAGCCACATAATCAAGCCATGAGCCATGGTGGTCTTCTCCTTGTGAAGTTCTTCAAATGAACCGACGCTGGTGGTCGATCGGTACTCGACACAACGGGCGCACCGATCCGGAGCGTCGCCCACGCAATGTACTGCAAGAAGCGCAGCAATAGACGGGTCAGGATCGTTAAGTAATGTTATGCATCCTTGGGTCGATTTTCCAACCGTTTTTTGTACGTGGAATCCACCTCCGTGTGAAATGAAAATGTAAGCGGATGGCTCGGATGACGAATCAATTTTGCGCGCCGGTCGGGTAAGCCGGACGGCGCGCAGGCGGTCGAGGCCAGATCAGACGGGATGAGCGGCGGTGAAATTCTTGAATGCCGCGTAGGCTGTTTTTTTCGTGACGCCGTTCGTGTCGACGAGGCCGAACAGGTTGTTGGATAGATCGATCAATTGATAGAGCATGACCGACTCCAGGTTGTACTGCGAGCGGACCGTGTAATACTGGGTCAGTGCGCGCGTCACGTAATCGGCTTGTTGGGCCGGCGTATCGAGATTGGCATTGAAGCCCCATTCGGTCAGCCAAATTGGCACTCCGAACGAATCGGCGAGGATGCGCAGCACGTTGAGCGAGCCGCTCGGCCCCGCGTGTTCGATGTCGCCGGACGACTCGTACCAGTGGTACATCGTCACGTCCCAGCGCACCGGCGTCGCGCCGCCGCGCCCGCTCGCGGAACCGTCGGGCTGGATGCCGTTCCACAGCATCTGCAGCGCGCCATACGCGAGCGGCACGCCGACGTCGACGCCGCAGCGGATCGTCGGGTCGACCGAGCGCACGCCGTCGATCATGCCGCGGATCGCGCCGCGGAATGCTGGCCAGTAGGCGGGGTTGTAGTCGGCGGGTGACGGCCCGAGGCCAGTGACGAGGCCGTAGGCATCGAGTTCGTTGCCGCATTCGATGTGCGTGACGAGCCCCTTCAGTATGCCTGCGACCGAGGCGGCGAGCCGGAAGCCGACCGCGTAGGCGTCCGTCTCGGACATCGTCTGTTGCAGCGCGGCGCTGGGATTCAGGCATGGCAGGATCGTGACGCCGCTGTTCGCGAACGGTCCGTGCAGCGCGACGGCGAGCGTGCGCGCCATGTCGGCGCTGGCGACGTCCGCGCGATAGCAGGTCACGCCGAGGTCCTTCAGCGCCTGCAATTGCTGCGCGGCGGGCATGCTGGCATAGATCGACTCGGCCCACCCCATGTGGCCGTTCATGCCGTAGAACAGCTTCTGCGCGGCCGGCGCGGGCCGGGTCGCGCGCGGATCGGTCGCGGCGGTCCAGTTGCCCGACTGATAGACCCACCATTGCGCGCTCGCGTTCTCCGCGTAGACCGTGTGGTTCCAGTAGAGCAGCAGTGTCGCGGTGGACGGAAAGCGCGTGTCGACCTCGTTGTTCAGAACCCGGCCATTCGCGATTCGCCAGCTTTGTCCGCCGCTGTCGGTCAACGTCGCGACGGGCGGGGTGGTCGTGCCGGAGGCCGATTCCGTGGGCGTCGATGTACCGCCGCCGCCGGATGTCGCTCCGCCGCCGGTGCCGGCAGACGCGTCGGCGTTGCCCGGACCGCCGCCATCCCCGCCGCCGCATCCGGCGAGGGTCAGCGAGCCGGCGCCGGCCAGCAACCCCGCAAGGAATCGGCGGCGTGCATGGCGCGCATCGGCGGCGGAATCTACGAGTGGTGGGATGGACGGGGTGGGGGAGAGGCGAGACATCATGATCCCGTTAATTTCAAAAAATGGGATTATAGCGATGTAAAGTTGAAAATCTGAATTATTTATACTCCTAAGCAAATTTTTTTGAAAAACAATCGCAATTACGATTTGTTGCTTTTTGGGAGGCGTGGTGCTGTTGCTGGGGCAGTCTGCTGCGCGTGCTGGAGGGGCGGGCAAGATGGTGCAGGGCGTGCGGCCTTGCGCGAAAGCTCTTTGGGAGGCGCGGTGCGCTCCGTTGCGTGATGGCGGGCGGGTGCGTCGCGGGCAATTTAAGCAGTTTCTGGCGAGTGTTCGAAGGGGCGAATTGGACATCAGTCGATGATTCGTTCTTTTTTATTAATTATTTTGTGGTCGAACGTGGATTGATGTTTTTGTCGCTAATCGATTCGAATTCAATCGATGTAATTTTTACTTTGCATGTGTAAAAATTATCTGATCGTCGAGGGCGGTTGGCGTGATGGCGAGCCCGTGAAGCGTGGATCGTGCGACGGATGAGTGGGCTGGCTGGTGGTCGAACATCGGAGAGGGGCTGTCGATCAATTCCGTTCAGAGGCATCCAATATGAAGCCGCAGCGCGCTGCGGTGGTGTCGGCCGCGTCGGGGTCGTGTGTTCGGGTGCGCGCGGCCTGCCTTGTTTGGTCGAGGCGGGTGGCGACGTCGAGCGACGCCGATATGCGTGCATTCTCCGATCCGCACCCAAGCGCCTCGACCGGGGGAGCGCGATCGCGGTCGTGAGCGGCAAGCTTCAAAAGCGCCCGCAGTGCATCGTCGTCCATATCAGAGGCATGTCGGTCGCCGTGAGTTCTGCATGATCAGGCATGTGAGCGCGTGGGCGACGACGAATGCCTGCATACACGTCTGAAGAGGTTTCATGGGCATCATGAGCGACGACGTCATCGATCGCGACAGGGGCTCGCGCATACAAGGAACGCGATGCAGCTTGTCGTGTGCGGCGGCGTCATCGGGGTGCGCCGTTGCCGCGCCGGCGGGCAGATCGGGGCGCGGATCAACACGCAATTCTCGCGATCACGGGAAACCGGGGCCGGCGACGCGTCCGCGTTGCAGCGAGAGAGAGCGCAATGCACGAGGTTTCGCGGCCATGCGTTCGGAAGGTCGCGCAAATCGATGACGGCGAGTCGCACGCGATGAGTTCGCGTCCGTCACCCGCACACGCTCGGCATGCCGGACGGGGCGTGCCGACTGAATTCGGATGCGAAGAAGGCCGTGTGGCGGTTCCTTGTCGCAGGCGTCGACGTGAGCGGGATTCGATGCGACCGACGGGCCATCGCGGCGATTTGCGGCAGGCGTGCCGGCGTGAATGAAAACGAGAGCGGGCAATCGCCCAAACGGAAAAGGGGTACAACGCGAACGTTGTACCCCTTTTGGATTCTGTTGGTGCCGGAGAGAGGAATCGAACCACCGACCTTCGCATTACGAATGCGCTGCTCTACCGACTGAGCTACTCCGGCAACAGAGAAATGAAATTATAGGGTGATATCCAAGGGCTTGGCAATAGGTTTTGCGAAATTTTTTATGCCCATCGGGCAACTCTCGCTAACTCTTTGATCTGGCGCGATTCTTCGTCTGCACGCATGGCGCGTGCAGGCCGGAAGGCCGGACATATCCCGAAAAATCCGGCGACCGACGCGTACACGATCGATCGCCCGGACATTCCGCCGTCCCACGATGCGCGATTTCCCGCGCATCGTGGTGGGGCACGTCAGCGTGCTTCCTCGTGATAGCGGACGACGCGCTCGACTTCGTTCTTCGAACCGAGGATCACCGACACGCGCTGGTGCAGGCCGGTCGGCTGCACGTCGAGAATCCGTTCGGCGCCGGTGCTGGCCGCGCCGCCCGCCTGCTCGACGATGAACGACATCGGGTTCGCCTCGTACATCAGACGCAGCTTGCCCGGACGATCCGGCGTGCGCTTGTCGGCGGGATACATGAAGATGCCGCCGCGATTCAGGATCCGATGCACGTCGGCGACCATCGAGGCGATCCAGCGCATGTTGAAGTTCTCGCCGCGCGGGCCTTCCGCGCCTGCGTTCACTTCATCGACATAGCGCTTCACCGGCTCGTACCAATGGCGCGCGTTCGATGCGTTGATCGCGTATTCGCGGGTGTCGGCCGGGATCTGCATGTTGCTCTGCGTGAGCACCCAAGAGCCCACTTCGCGATCGAGCGTGAAGCAGTTGACGCCGTTGCCGGTGGTGAGCACGAACACCGTCTGCGGGCCGTACACCGCGTAGCCCGCCGCGACCTGGCGCGTGCCCGGCTGCAGGAACGATTCCTCGGTCGCCTGCTTGCCGTCCGGGCAGCGCAGCACCGAGAAGATCGTGCCGATCGAGACGTTGACGTCGATGTTCGACGAGCCGTCGAGCGGATCGAACACCAGCAGGTATTCGCCGCGCGGGTAGTTGGCCGGGATCGGGAAGAAGGTTTCCATTTCCTCCGACGCCATCGCGGCGAGGTTGCCGCCCCATTCGTTGGCGTCGAGCAGGATTTCGTTCGACAGGATGTCGAGCTTCTTCTGGACTTCGCCCTGGACGTTCTCGCTGCCGGCGGTGCCCAGCGCCTCGCCGAGCGCGCCCTTCGACACGTTGTAGCTGATCGCCTTGCAGGCGCGCGCGACCACTTCGATCAACAGGCGCAGGTCGGCGGGAAGGTTGTTGGTCGCACGCTGCTGTTCGATCAGGAACTTGGACAGCGTGGTGCGTCGGGTAATGGACATGGCGAGGCTCCAGGAGGCGAAGAATGCGTAAACAGCCCCGATTTTACCCGCCGCACCCGCCGCCACGCGGTTTTTCGCGTGCTGGGCGGCCTCGCGCGCTCACAGCAGCTCGATTTCCGGCAGCGCGATCACACTGGTCTCGCGCATCGTCGCGACGAAGTCGGCCGCGTACGGACGGCTCGCGAACGCCGGCAGGGTCGCCGCGTACAGCTCGCCCGACAGAGGGGTGCCGTCGGCGCGATGCACCGGGCGCGCGCTCACGTAATGCTTGTCGAGGTAGGTCGCGACCGCCCACAGCGGCAGCGCCGCGACCCCGCGCCGGCTCGCGACCAGCTGCAGGATCGCGACGGTCAACTCCGAGGTGCGCCGCCTGGGCTCGATGCCGGCCGGCTTGAGTACCTGGCGCATGATGTCGAGCATGTCGTCGGGCACCGGGTAGGTGATCAGCGTCTCGGCGCGGAAATCGTCGGCCTCCAGCGCGTCGCGGCACGCGAGCGTGTGATCGTTGGCGATCAGGCCGACGATCTGGAAGCGGAACAGCGGGTGGTAGACCACGGCCTCGCTCGCATCGGCCTCGGCGACGATCGCGAGATCGGCGCGATCCTGGTGCAGCAGGCCGATCGGGTCGGCGTGGAAGCCCGACACGATGTCGAGTTCCACCTCGGGCCAGCGCTGGCGGAACGCATCCATCGCGGGCATCAGCCAATCGAAGCAGGTGTGGCACTCGACCGCGATCCGCAGCGTGCCGCCCGTGCCTTGCGCGAGCCGCGCGACGTCGCGCTCGGCCTCCTCGATCGCCGGCACCACGGCCTCGGCGAGCGCGAGCAGCCGCTTGCCGGCGGGCGTGAAGGTCAGCGGCGCGGACTTGCGGATGAACAGCGGCAGCCCGAAATGCGCTTCCAGCGCCTTCAGCTGGTGCGACAGCGCCGATTGCGTGACGCACAGGCATTGCGCGGCGCGCGACAGGCTGCCGGTGTCGCGCAGCGCCGCCAGGGTTTGCAGGTGGCGAAGTTCGAGAGGGGAGCGGATCATCGTGCGCGGCCGTGATGTTGAAAAATATTCATTTTGATCTGAAAAAACTTTCGTTTGAGTAATGATAAGGCAAATCCGATACTGATCGCCGGTTCGAAACAGGAGGATCCGATGAGCACGGCGCACGTATTGGGCTTTCCGCGCATTGGCGCGCAGCGGGAGTTGCCGGACGCGCTCGAGCGCTACTGGCAGGCGGGGCAGTCCGCGGACGCGGAACGGGCGTTGCGGGAGACGGGGCGCGCATTGCGCGCCGCGCACTGGCGCGTGCAGCGCGACGCCGGGCTGGACTGGGTGACGGTCGGCGATTTCGCGTGGTACGACCCCGTGCTGACGACGCTCGCGTACCTCGGCGGCCTGCCGGCGCGCTTCGGCTTCGATCCGCGCGCGCTGACGCTCGCCGATTATTTCGCGGCGGCGCGCGGCGACGCTGCGCAGCCCGCGATGGATTCGGCTGCCTGGTTCGATACCAACAGCCGTTACCGGGTGCCCGAGTACGGCCCGCAGACGCAATTCGGCACGGGTGTCGACTGGTTGTTCGACGAACTGCGCGAGGCGCGCGCGCTCGGGCATCCCGTGAAGGTCGCGCTGATCGGCCCGCTGACGCTGCTCTGGCTCGGCCGCGAAGGCGAGGGGCTGGCCGACCGTCTGGCGCTGTTGCCGCGCCTGCTGCCTGCGTATCAGGCGCTGCTCGCGCGTCTGAAGGCGGACGGGGTCGAGTGGGTGCAGATCGACGAGCCCTTGTTCGCAGCCGATCTGCCCGCGGCGTGGCGCGACGCGGTGCCCGCGGCCTATCAGACGCTCGCGCCGCATGCACCGCGGCTGTTGCTGAGCACGTACTTCGGTGACGTGAGCGAGCATGCCGCGTTGCTGAAGTCGCTGCCCGTCGCGGGGCTGCATGTCGATTGTGCCGGCGTCGCTACGTCGGGCGTCGCTACGTCGCTCGACGCATTCGCGGCCGATTATCCGGCGGACAAGGTGCTGTCGTGCGGGATCGTCGACGGCCGCAACGTCTGGCGGCACGACCTCGAGCGTTCGCTGGCGCGGCTCGCGCCGGTGCGCGAGCGGCTCGGCGAACGCCTGTGGATCGCGACGAGCTGCGCGTTGCAGCACGTCCCGGTCGACCTGCGCGGCGAGGCGCGGCTCGACGACGAACTGAAATCCTGGCTCGCGTTCGCGGCGCAGAAGACCCGCGAAGTCGCGGTGCTGCGCGACGCGCTCGTGCACGGGCGGCGGGCGATGGCGGCCGAGTTCGACGCGGCGGCGGCCGCGCTGGCGTCGCGCCGGACCTCGGCGCGGATTCACAATCCGCTGGTCCAGCGTCGCGTGGCGAGCCTGACCGACGCCGACGCGCAGCGCAGCGCCGCCTATCCGGCGCGCGCGGCGCTGCAGCGCGCGCGCTTTCAATTGCCGCTGTTGCCGACCACGACGGTCGGCTCGTTTCCGCAGACCGACGAGATCCGCACGGCGCGCACCGCGTTCGCAGCGGGCGCGCTCGATCATCTCGGCTATCTGGAAGCGATGCGCGACCAGGTGAAGGTCGCGATCGACAAGCAGCTCGCCTATGGCCTCGACGTGCTGGTGCACGGCGAGGCGGAGCGCAGCGACATGGTCGAGTATTTCAGCGAGCAGCTGTGGGGCTTCGCGCTCACGCGCGCGGGCTGGGTGCAGCACGACGGCGCGCAGTGCGTGAAGCCGGCGCTGATCTACGGCGACGTCTATCTGCCGGAGCCGATCACGGTGGGCTGGGCGCAGTATGCGCAGAGCCTGACCGACAAGCCCGTGAAGGGCATGCTGACGGGCCCGGTGACGATGCTGCAGGGTTCGTTCGTGCGCGACGACCAGCCGCGCGCGGTGACCGCGTTGCAGATCGCGCTCGCGTTGCGGCAGGAGACGATCGACCTGGAGAAAGCCGGGATCGGCATGATCCAGATCGACGAGCCGGCGCTGCGCGACGGGATGCCGCTCAAGGCGCGCGAGCGCGCGGCGTATCTCGAATGGGCGGTGCGCGCGTTCCGGGTCGCGTCATCGGGAGTGGGCGCCGCGACCCAGATCCACACGCACATGTGCCACGCCGCGTTCGGCGACATCCTGCCGACGATCGCCGCGCTCGATGCGGACGTGATCTCGATCGAGACGAGCCGCGCGAACCAGGGCCTGCTCGATGCATTCGACGGGTTCGCGTATCCCAACGAGATCGGCCCCGGCGTCTACGACATCCATGCGCCGCGCGTGCCGGGCGTCGACGAGATCGCGGGCGCGCTCACGCGCGCGCTCGAACGGATTCCGGCGGAACGTCTGTGGGTGAATCCCGACTGCGGCCTCAGGGCGCGCGAGTGGGCGCAGGTGGATGCCGCGTTGACGGCGATGGTCGCGGCCGCGCGGCGTGTGCGCGAGGGCGTGGCCGCGACGGTCTGACGCGCGGCGCACCCGCCAAGAAAAAAACCGGCATCGCCTGCGATGCCGGTTTTTTCATGGCCGCGGCCCGAAACGGCTCAGGCGAGCGCCTTCTCGATGATCTCGCGCACGTCGCGCGATTTCGCGCCGGCGGCCACGCGCTCGAGCGCGACCTTCATCTGCTCGCGCAGCGCCGGCGTGAAGCGGCGCCACAGTTCGAGCGCGCGCGCGAGGCGGGCGGCGACCTGCGGATTGATCGCATCGAGCGCGAGCACCTGCTCGGCCCAGAACGCATAGCCGGAGCCGTCCGCCGCGTGGAACTGCGACGGATTCGCCGAACAGAAGCCGAACACCAGCGAGCGTGCGCGATTCGGGTTCTTCAGATTGAAGGCCGGGTGCTGGAACAGCTTGCGAACGAGGTCGAGCGTCGGTTGGCCGGGTGTGCCGCGCCGCGCCGCCTGCATCGCGAACCACTTGTCGATCACGAGCGCCTCGTGTTCGAAGCGCTGGTAGAAATCGGCGAGCGCGCGTTCGGCCTCGGCCGCCGCGGCGGTCGAGACGGGCGCGGCCAGCAGCAGCGCGCCCAGCGCACCGGTGCGGTCGGTCATGTTGTTCGCCGCGTCGTACTGCGCGCCGGCGAGCCGGGTCGCGTCGACCGGGTCTTCCAGCTCGGCCAGGTAGGACAGCGCGAGGTTCTTGAGCCCGCGGCGGCCGGCCGCCTCGGGCGTCGGCGCGTAGGCGCCGGGCGTTTGATGATCCGCGTGGATCTGCAGCCAGGTGGCGCGCAGGCCGTTCGCGAGCGCCTGCCGCACGAACTGGCGGGCGCGATGCACGGCGGCCGGGTCCGCCTCGCGCATCTGATCGGCCAGGTAGGCCTCCGACGGCAGCGTGAGCGCCAGCTCGCGGAACGCGGGCGACAGCGACGCATCGGTCAGCACGCGCTGAAAGGCCGGGACGAAGCCGTCGTCGAGCGCGAGCGGCTGGCCGGCGGCCGCGCGCTCGGCGAGCGTGAGCAGCGCGCGCGTCGCGAGCCGCTGGCCGGCTTCCCAGCGGTTGAACGGATCACTGTCGTGCGCGAGCAGGAACGCGAGCTGCTCGGCGCTGTAGTCGTATTCGACGATCACCGGCGCCGAGAAGTTGCGCAGCAGCGACGGCAGCGGCGCTTCGGCGACGTCGACGAAGGTGAAGGTCTGCTCGGCCTGCGTGAATTCGAGGACCCGCGTCGTGCCGCTCGCGGCGGCCTCGCCGTCGAGCCGCAGCGGCAGGTCGCGGCCGTCGCGGCCGATCAGGCCGATCGCGAACGGGATCGGCAGCGGACCCTTCTGCGTGTCGCGGGCGGCCGGCGCGGCGTCGCCGTAGCCTTGCTTGAGGGTGAGCGTGTAGCGGCGCGCGGCGGCGTCGTAGGCGGTCGAGACCGTCACGCGCGGCGTGCCGGCCTGGCTGTACCAGCGCTCGAACTGCGCGAGGTCGCGCTGGTTCGCGTCGGCCATCGCGTGACGGAAGTCGTCGCAGGTCACCGCATGGCCGTCGTGGCGCGCGAAGTAGAGATCCATCCCGCGCCGGAAGCCGTCGCGGCCGAACAGCGTCTGGTACATCCGCACGACTTCCGAGCCTTTCTCGTAGACGGTCATCGTGTAGAAGTTGTTGATCTCGACGTAGCTCTCGGGGCGCACCGGGTGCGCCATCGGGCCTGCGTCCTCGGCGAACTGGAGCTGGCGCAGCACGCGCACGTCCTCGATGCGCTTCACCGCGCGCGCGGCCGGATCGTCGGCGTCGCCCGCGGCCATGTCGGCCGAGAACTCCTGGTCGCGGAATACCGTCAGGCCTTCCTTGAGGCTCAGCTGGAACCAGTCGCGGCAGGTGACGCGGTTGCCGGTCCAGTTGTGGAAGTACTCGTGGCCGACGACCGATTCGATGTTCGCGAAATCGACGTCGGTGGCCGTTTCCGGATTCGCGAGCACGTACTTGGTGTTGAAGATGTTGAGCCCCTTGTTCTCCATCGCGCCCATGTTGAAGTCGCTGACGGCGACGATCATGAAGCGGTCGAGATCGAGTTCCAGCCCGAAGCGGCGCTCGTCCCAGCGGATCGAATGGATCAGGGAATCCATCGCATGGCGGGTCTTGTCGAGATCGTGCGGCTCGACCCACACCTGCAGCAGCTTGTCCTTGCCCGAGCCGCTCGTGATCGTCTCCTCGATCGCGACCAGCTTGCCCGCGACCAGCGCGAACAGGTAGCTCGGCTTGCGGAACGGGTCTTCCCATTTCGCGTAGTGGCGGCCGTCGGGCAGCTCGCCTTCTTCGATCAGGTTGCCGTTCGACAGCAGCACCGGGTAGGCGGCGCGGTCGGCGCGCAGCGTGACGGTGTAGGTGGCCATCACGTCGGGGCGATCGAGGAAGTAGGTGATGCGGCGGAAGCCCTCCGCCTCGCATTGCGTGAAGAAATTGCCGCCCGACACGTAGAGGCCTGACAGCGTCGTGTTCTGGTCCGGCGCGCAGGTGCTCTCGAGCGTCAGCTCGAACGCATCGGGCAGGTTCTCGACCGTCAGGCCGTGCTCGTGCGCGCGCACGGCCGCATGGGGCGCGCCGTCGAGCCATGCGCCGATGAAGGCCAGCGCCTCGCCGCGCAGCTCCAGGTGCGGCGCCGGCGCGGCGGCCGGATTGCGGCGCACCCGCATCGTGTTCCGGACCACGGTGCGGGCCGGGACGAGGTCGAATTCGAGCGAGACGGTGTCGATCAGGAACGCGGGCGGCGTGTAGTCGGCGCGGCGGATCACGGCGGAGGTAGCGGCGGTATCGGACATGTTGATCGTGGGCGATGATGAGGATGAGGGCCCCTTCGCGCTCGTGGCGCAAAGCGGCGAACAGCCATTGTACAAAGCCTGGCGATGGCGCGCGGGACGAACTTTTTACCGGCTCGCATGGTCTTTGCATTATCGGCGTGGTAATGCCTGCCGGGCGATCGTATGATCGCGATGCCGCATGCACGGCCCACGCATAAAGAGGACGAATCAACATGAAGCGCAATCGAATCACCCGCGGCGCGACCTGGCTGGCGGTCGCCTGCCTCGCACTGCTGGCGGGCTGCACGAGCTACGTGAACACGCAGGTCACCGCGTTCTCCGACTGGAGCGGCAGCGACGCCACCCGCACCTATGCGTTCGCCCGCGCGGCGGACCAGCAGAACAGCCTCGAGCAGGCCACCTATGAACGGGTGGTCGCGAACGAGCTGTCGCTGTATGCGTTCCGGCAGGTGCCGGAGCCGCAGGCCCGCTATCTGGTCGGGCTGACCTACTCGATCAAGGGCGACCGGGTCACGGTGCCGCAGCCCGTGTACTACGATCCGTGGTTCGCGCCGGGGCCGTACTGGCGCGGCGGCCCGTGGGGGCCGTTCGGTCCGTGGGGCCCGTACCCGCCCGCCTACGTGAACCAGACCTACCAGATCTTCGACCGCACGCTCGACCTCCGCATCACGGAGCGCGCCACCGGCAAGGAGGTCTACAACGTGACGGCGCGCAACGCGGGCGAGGGCTCGTCGCTGCTGTGGGCCATGCCGTACCTGGCGCGCGCCGCGCTCGCCGATTTCCCGCTCGGCAACGGCATCGTGCATACCGTGCGGCTGCCGATCGACAAGCGCGGCGGCCCGGCGGCCCCGGGCGTCAACGAACGCTCGGTCATGCCTGCCGCCGCGCCCCCCACGGCGGCGTCCGGCGCGACGGTCAAGTAAACCCGATGAAAGCCGCGCGCCGTACGGCGCGCGGCGGCCGCGCCTATAGGCCGACGCCGAACAGCGCGAGCGCGCCCAGCACGACGAACAGCACGGCGGCGACGCCGTGCACCACCTTGGTCGGCAGACGGTGCGCGAAGCGGTCGCCGAGCACGATGGCCGGCACGTTCGCGAGCATCATGCCGAACGTCGTTCCGGCCACCACCCCCACGTAATCCTGGAAGCGCGCCGCGAGCGCGACCGTCGCGAGCTGTGTCTTGTCGCCCATTTCCGCGAGGAAGAACGCGACGAAGGTCGCGCCGAACACGCCGAGCTTCGAGCGGTTCGCATTGGCCTCGTCGGCGTCGAGCTTGTCCGGCACGAGGATCCACAGACCCATGCCGATGAAGGACGCGGCGAGCGCCCAGCGCATCACGGACGGCGTCACGTAGGCGCCGAGCCACTCGCCGAGCGCGCCCGCGCATGCATGGTTGATCAGGGTCGCCGCCAGCACGCCCAGGATGATCGGGACCGGCTTGCGATAGCGCGCGGCCAGCACGAGCGACAGCAGTTGGGTTTTATCGCCGATTTCGGCAAGCGCGACTGCGCCGGTGGAGATCAGGAAGGCTTGACTCACGTGGGGACATCCTCGGGCCTGTTGTGTGTGCGAGCGACGATCCGCCGCGCGCCGGGCCCATGTACGGCGCGCAGAGGACCATCGGTCTCGCCAGGCTGACAGTGTCTGCTGCGTCCGCCATGGCCGCGACGGCCAAGTCTGTTGACGGACGCCCCCGTCGCGATGCGGCCCGCCTGGGTGGCGGTGATCGCGCGGAGCGGCTACTCCCCAATGAGGAGCGGATTCTAGCACGCTGCCTTTCGCGTTGGAAAGGTTCCGCCCGGCAGCGCCGGGCGGGGCAGGCGCGGGTCAGTGCGCGCCGGCTGGGCGACCGGCCGGGCCGCGACCGGCCGGGCCGCGACCGGCCGGGCCGCGCGCGTCGTCGCGCCGGTGCACGCAGCGGCCGGCCGCGTAGGTGAACGCCACCGCGCGATCGTCGCCGAGCAGCGCGAGCGCGAACAGCAGCTCCTCGAGCGATTCGGCGCGCGCGCTGCGGCGCGCGAGGAGCGGGGTCGCGGCCGGATCGAGCACCACGAAGTCCGCTTCCGCGCCCGGCGCGAGCGTGCCGACCTGCGCGTCGAGGTCGAGCGCGCGCGCCGCGCCGGCGGTCGCGAGCCAGAACATCCGGGTCGCCGTCAGATGATGGCCGCCCAGGCGCGCGATCTTGTGCGCCTCGTTCATCGTCTGCAGCATCGAGAACGCGGTGCCGCCGCCGACGTCGGTCGCGAGCGTGACCGGCATGCCGGTCGCGTCGGCCCGGTCGAAGTCGAACAGGCCGCTGCCGAGGAACAGGTTCGAGGTCGGGCAGTGCGCGGCCACGGTGCCCGTCTCGGCCATGCGGCGGCGGTCCTCGTCGTCGAGGTGGATGCAGTGGCCGTACACGGCGCGCCGGCGCAGCAGCCCGTAGCGGTCGTAGATGTCGAGGTAGCTGCGGTGGCCGGGAAACAGCTCGGCCGCCCATTTCACCTCGTCGACGTTCTCGGCGACGTGGCTCTGCACGAACACGTCCGGGTGCCGGCGCGCCAGCTCGCCGCAGGCTTCCAGCTGCGCCTCGGTCGAGGTCGGCGCGAAGCGCGGCGTGAGCGCGTACATCTGCCGGCCGCGACCATGCCAGCGCGCGATCAGCGCCGCGCTGTCGTCGTAGCCCGATTGCGCGGTGTCGCGCAGGAACGCCGGGCAGTTGCGATCCATCAGCACCTTGCCCGCGATCATCCGCAGGTTGCGCGCGTCGCTCGCGGCGAACAGCGCGTCGGCCGACTGCGGATGCACCGTGCAGTACACGAGCGCGGTCGTGGTGCCGCACGCGAGCAGTTCGTCGACGAAGAATTCGGCGACGTCGCGCGCGTGGACGGGGTCCTCGAAGCGCCGCTCGGTCGGGAACGTGTAGGTGTCGAGCCACGGCAGCAGCCCGGGCGCAGGCGACGCGATCATGTCGGTCTGCGGGTAGTGGATGTGCGTGTCGATGAAGCCCGGCACGATCAGCCGGTCGCGCAGCTCGGTCAACTGCGCGTCGGGCGCGAGCCGGCCGGCGAGCGCCGCGTAGGCGCCCGCGGCGACCACCCGGCCGTGCTCGACGAGCAGCAGCCCGTCCTCTTCGAAGCGGACCGCGTCGGCGTCCTGCGCGGGGTCGCCGGTGAAGGTCAGGAGCCGCGCGCGGAAAGCGGATTGCGTCATGATGGGAGCCTCGCGCGGGTCAGAGCTGCGTGAGCAGCAGCGCGGACAGCGCCGCGACCACCCACATCGCCGGCTTGATGTCGCGGCGATGGCCGGTGCACAGCTTCAGCACGACGAACGCGAGGAAGCCGTAGGCGATGCCGTCGGTGATCGAGTAGGTGAGCGGGATCAGGATCATCGCGAGGAACGCGGGGATCGCCTCGTCGAAGCGGTGCCACTCGATCTTGGTGATCGACTCCATCATGAACACGCCGACCAGGATCAGCGCGGGCGCGGTCGCGATCGCGGGCACCAGCGACAGCAGCGGCGACAGGAACAGGAACGGCAGGAAGCACAGCCCCGCGACCACCGCGACGAGGCCCGTGCGGCCGCCCGCCGAGATGCCCGCGGCCGATTCGATGTAGGCGTTCGCCGGGCTCGTGCCGAGCGGCGCGGAGACGAGCGCCGAGAACGCGTCGACCATCATCGACTGGCGGATGTTGCGCGGATTGCCGTGCTCGTCGAGCAGGTTGCCGGCTTCGGAGATCGCCATGAAGGTCGACAACGCGTCGAAGAACGCGGTGAACAGCATCACGAAGATGAACGGCCAGTAGATCACCTTGAGCGCGCCGAGCAGGTCGAGCTGGCCGATCGCGGAGAAGTCCGGCGCGGCGAACAGGCCGTTCCAGTTGACGAGCGTCGGCGTCGCGATGGCGGCGGGCCAGTAGGCGCTGCCGTCGCCCCAGACGCGGCCGATCGGGATCGCGAGCAGCGTCGTCGCCACGATGCCGATCATCAGCGCGCCGGTCACGCGGCGCACCACCAGCACGGTCGTGATCGCGAGCCCCACGAGGAAGGTGACGATCACGGGGTTGAGCGAGGCCGAGTGGACGATCGTCACCGGGTCGCCGATGATGAACTTCGCGTTGACGAGCCCGATCAGGCTGATGAACAGGCCGATCCCGCACGACACCGCGTGCCGCAGGTTGGCCGGAATCGCGTCGACGACGAGCTTGCGCGCGTTGAACGCGGCCAGCGTCGCGAAGATCACGCCGGCCCAGAACACGCAGCCGAGCGCGGTCTGCCACGGCATCTTGCCGCCGTGCACCATCACGAACGCGAAGAGGGCGTTCATCCCCATGCCGGGCGCGACCAGCACCGGGTTGCGCGCGTACAGCCCCATCGCGCAGCTGCCGAGGAAGCTCACGATCACCGTGGCGGTGAGCGCCGCCGCGAACGGCACGCCGGCCTGCGACAGGATGCCGGGATTGACCACGATGATGTACATCGCGGTCAGGAAGGTCGTGATGCCCGCGACGATCTCGGTGCGCAGGCGCGAGCCCGCCGCGCGGATGCCGAAGTAGCGGTCGAGCGCCGAGCCGGAGGCCGGCGCGCGGGTGCCGTCATAGATGTCCATTGGTGCAGCTCTCCTCAGTGTCTGTTGTCATGGGGACGGTGATGGGCACGTGGGGGTGGGGGCGAACGGCGAGGCACGGGCGCGGTCCGGGGCGGGATCAGGCCGCGTGCCAGTAGGCGTCGAGCTGCGCGATCAGCGCGGCCCGCTGCTCGGGGCTCACGAACGAGGCGTCGAAGCCGTTGCGGATGATCGTGTAGACCGCCTGATCATCGAGCTGCAGCGCTTCGACCGTCGCGAAGAAGTTGTCGTTGACGTAGCCGCCGAAGTAGGCCGGATCGTCGGAATTGATGGTCACGGCCACGTTGCGCGCGAGCAGGTCCTTCAGCGTGTGCTTCGCCATGTCGTCGAACACGCACAGCTTCAGGTTCGACAGCGGGCACACGGTCAGCGCCATGCGCGACGCGGCGAGCCGCTCGACCAGCGCGGGATCCTCGATGCTGCGCACGCCGTGATCGATGCGGTCCACCTTGAGCAGGTCGAGCGCCTCGTACACGTAGGCGGGCGGGCCTTCCTCGCCCGCGTGCGCGACGAGCTTCAGGCCGAGCGCGCGCGCCTTCGCGAACACGCGCTCGAACTTCGACGGCGGATTGCCGCGCTCCGACGAATCGAGCCCGACGCCGACGAGCCGATGCTGGTATTGCTCGAACAGCGGCAGCGCTTCCTCGAAGGTGGCGAGCGCGTCTTCCTCGGACAGGTGGCGCAGGAAGCACAGGATCAGCCGGCTCGACAGGCCGCGCGCCTCGGCCGCCGCGAGCGCGCGCTCGATGCCGGCCACGACGGTCGCGATCGGCACGCCGCGCGCGGTGTGGGTCTGCGGATCGAAGAACAGCTCGGTATGCGTGAGGTTGTCGGCGAGCGCGCGCTCGACGTACGCCGCCGTCATGTCGTGGAAGTCCTGCTCGGTGAGCAGCACGCTCGCGCCCGCGTAGTAGATGTCGAGGAACGATTGCAGGTCGGTGAACGCATAGGCCGCGCGCAGCGCGTCGATCGAGTCGTACGCGAGCTTCACGCCGTTGCGCTGCGCGAGCGCGAAGATCAGCTCGGGTTCGAGCGAACCTTCGATGTGGATGTGCAGCTCGGATTTCGGTGCACGGGCGATCTTGTCCTTGAAAGTCGGCGTCATGATGATGTGTCTGTTCTTGGTCGGTTCAGAAAGTGGGGTTCGCGCTTTCGCCGCGCGCGAGCGCGGCCTGCGCGTCGACGGCCTGCAGGATCTGCGCGGCCGCCGAGATCGCGATCACCTCGGGCGCCTTGTCGACGATGCCGGGCACGCCGATCGGGCATTGCATCCGCGCGATCTGGCGCGGATCGATGCCGCGCGCGGCGAGGCGATGCTCGAACTGCGCGCGCTTCGTCTGCGAGCCGATCATGCCGAAAAACGCGAAATCGGCGCGCCGCAGGATCCGCTCGGCGAGATCGAGGTCACGCGCATGGTTGTGCGTCATCACGGCGAAATAGGCGTCGGGCGGGGCGGCGTCGACCGCTTCGTCCGGTGCGTCGCTGGCGTCGATCGTCAGGTTGTCGAGGCCGGCGAGCGCGGCGGGCGGCGGAAACTGCGCGTCGCGCTCGTCGACCCAGCGCACCCGGCACGGCAGCGTCGCGAGCACGCGCACGAGCGCCGCGCCGACGTGGCCCGCCCCGAACAGCACCACCGCGAATTCATGGGGCGCGATCGTCTCGGTCAGCAGCGGCGCAGCGGCGTCGCCCCACAGCAGGCAGTCGGCGCGCGCGACGCCGGGCGCCGGCTCGCTCAGCAGCACCGCGTCGGGCGAGGGGCCGAATGATACGCTACGCACCGTCGCCTCGCCTGCCGCGACGCGTTTCGCGAGCAAGGCGAGCCAGCCGAGGTCGCCGATATCGAGCCGCTCGAAGCCGAGCGTGACGGCGCCGCCGCAGCACTGGCCGAGGCTCGGGCCGAGCGGCAGGCGCGCGAGGCGGCGCGCGTGCGGCGTGTGCGCGCCTTCCTTCAGCAACTGGCGCGCGAGTTCGATCGCCTTCCATTCGAGATGCCCGCCGCCGATCGTGTGGCGGGCGCCCTCGCGCGTGACGAGCATCTTGGTGCCGGCCGCGCGCGGCGCGGAGCCCTCGACGCGCACGACCGTCACGAGGACGGCCGCGTCGCCGTGGGCGAGCAGACGTTGCAGGTCGGTCAGCCAGGTTTCCATCCGACGGGTCTCCAGGTTCAGGCCGCGGCGGCGCGGTGGCGCGGCAGGCCGATGCGCGGCGCGCGGCGGGGGCGGCGCGCGGACGAGGCGGCGAGGCGGGGCTGGCGGCGCGCGCGCTGCGCGGCGGCGGGCGCGATTGCGCCACGGCGCGCCCGCGAGCGATGCGGGGCGGCATGGGCGGGCGCGGCGCGAAGGCCGCGGCGCAGGAAGCGGATGGTTTGCGTTGTCATGGTCAATCCAGGCGACATTGCGGATCAGGCGCGCGTTACGCCGGCCGGGAAACATCGGCCTCGCGCACGTAGATCGCCATCCGGAAATCAAGATAGCACCGCCAAATACCGACAGTATGGCGCGGTGCTGATGCGGGCTATTCGGTGGCGATCATGACGATCGTAGGATTCGCACGACAGGCCGAAGTTGCGGTGGGGCGCGGCGACGCGCCGAGCAAGGCCGGGCGGGGCGGCGAACGGGGCGCCGCCGGGCGCGCGGCCCGTGGTTGAATGCGGGCCGGAACGGCTTAGGTGTTTACACGCGGCGGCGGAAAACCGCCGCGCGCCGTCGCGCTCACGCGGCGATGCGGCGCCGGTTGCGCCACAGCCCGGCCGCGACCAGCACGAACATCACGGCGAAGCCGATCAGCGCCCAGCCCGGCAGCAGGATGCCGAGGATCGGCGGGTACACGGTCTCGCACAGCCCGGCGACCTTGAACACGCCCGGCAGCCATTGCGCGGGCGGCAGGCTGTCGACGATCGGCTGCAGCGTGTCGAAGCCGCAGCTGAAGCCCGGGTTGAGCTGCAGGTACAGGTGGCGGGCCGCGGTGCCCACGCCGGCCGCCGCCGTCAGCACGATCAGCAGTTCCAGCAGGGCGATGCCGCGCCAGCCCTTCAGCCCGGCGCCGATGAACGCGAACACCGCGATCAGCAAGAAGAAGTAGCGCTGGATGATGCACAGCGGGCACGGGTCCTCGTTCTTCACGTATTGCAGGTAGAGCGCGCCGGCCAGCAGCGCAAGGCAGACGAGGCCGAGCAGCACCAGCAGGCGTCGTTCGCGACGCAGCGAGAGCGTGAAATCGTTCATCGGAGACGGGTTTCCTTCGGTCGGTCAGAAAATCGAATCGTCGGATTTTAGCGCGAACCTCGTGTCATTCCCCGTCGCCGCTTCAACGGATCGTATGGAGCACCGCCTCGACCGCCTGGCCGATCGACAGCAGCGCGTCGTCGCGGTGCGGCCCGGCCGCGAGCATCAGCCCGACGGGCGCCGCGTCGCGCGGATGGCAGGGGAGCGACAGCGCACAGGCGTCGAGGAAGTTGAACGCGCTCGGATTGCGCAGGATCAGCGCGTTGACGCGGGTGAACGCTTCGTCGTCGTGTTCGAGGTCGGCGATGCGCGGCGGCACGACCGGCACGGTCGGCGCGACGAGCGCGTCGAAGCGTTGCCAGATCGTGTGCTCAGCCTCGTCCAGCATGGCCGCGCGGGCGGCCATCAGGTCCAGGTAGTCGGCCGCGCTCGCCGGCTCGCCCTTCAGGATCCGCACGAGCACGCGCCGGTCGTAGTCCGCGCGGTGCTGCGCGAGCAGCGGGCGGTGCCAGGCGTAGGCCTCGATCGGCGCGAAGCCGAAGCGGTTGATCTCGGGCAGCCGGTCGAGCGGCGCGAAGCGCACCTCGGACACGATCGCGCCCGCCGCTTCGAGATGCTTGAGCGCGGTGTCGAGCGTGGCGGCCACCTCGGCGTCGACGCCGTCCGTCACGTAGTGGTTGAGCACGCCGAGCCTCACGCCTTCGAGCGGCCGGCGCGCCGGCACGCGCGGCTCGAGGCCGGCCAGCACCCGGTCGACCAGCGCGCAGCACGCGACCGACACGCCGATCGGACCGAACGAATCAAGCGTCGTCGACAGCGGCACGCCGCCCTGGCGCGGGATCCGGCTCGCGGTCGGCTTGAAGCCGGTGAGCCCGCACAGCGCGGCGGGAATCCGGATCGAGCCGCCGGTGTCGGTGCCGAGCGCGACGGCGGCCATGCCGTCCGCGACCGATGCGGCCGCGCCGGACGACGAGCCGCCCGCGATCCGCGCGTCGCCCGCGACGTCGCGGCGGTACGGCGAGCGCGGCGTGCCGTAGTGCGGATTGAGGCCGAGCCCCGAGAACGCGAATTCGCTCATGTTGGTGCGGCCGACCAGCACGGCGCCCGCGCGCCGCAGGCGGCCGACCACGGGCGCGTCGGCGGCGGCGGGTGGGGCGCCGGCGAGCGCGCGCGAACCGGCGCGGGTCACCTGGCCCGCGACGTCGAACAGGTCCTTGATCGACACCGGGATGCCCGCGAGCGGCGACAGCACCGTACCGGCCGCGCGCAGCCGGTCGTGCGCGTCGGCGGCCGCGCGCGCGCCGGCCGCGTCGACGTCGGTGAAGGCGATTGCGCCCTGGCCCGCCGGGTCGGCGATCCGTTCGAGGGCGGCGTCGACGAGCGCGCGGCTCGTGGTGGCGCCGGCGGCGAGGTCGGCGGCGAGTTGGGCGAGCGGCGGAAACGGAGCGAAGGGGGTCATGGCGGCGTCAGGACTGGATGTGTTGGACAAGGGACGCGCGGAACGCCTCGATGTGGCGCTCCACGGCGCGGCGCGCGCCGGCTTCGTCGCGCGCGCGCAGCAGTTCGTACAGCTCGGTGTGCTCGCGCTGGACGTCGGCGAGATGGTGCGGCTCGGACAGCGTGATGAACCAGAAGCGCAGCGAGCGCTCGTGCAGCCCGCGCAGGATCTCGGCGAGCACCGGATTGCGCGCGGCGGCCGAGATCGCGAGATGGAACGCACGGTCGAGTTCCATCATCGCCTCGACGTCGTGCGCGGCCACGGCGGCGCGCGCGTCGTCGAGGAGCGCGGCCATGCGCGCGTGGTCGTCGGCCTGCGCGTGGCGCGCGGCCAGCTCGACGCACAGGCCCTCGTTGATGAGCCGCACGTCGATGATCGCGAGCACGTCGTCGAGCGACACCGGCTTGACCATCACGCCCTTGCGCGGCATCACGCTCAGCATGCCTTCGAGCACGAGCCGGTGCACGGCCTGATGGACCGGGGTGCGGCCGATGCCCGTGCGCGCGATCAGCTCGGATTCGTTGAGCGCCGCGCCGGGCTTGAGCCGCATCGTGATGATGTCGCGCTGGATCAGCGCGTAGGCCTGGTCGGCAAGACTTTCCGGCGGCCGCGCGGCGGCGCGCGGCGGGCTGTGCGGCGAGGCAGGGGGCGTCATGGTGCGCGTGGCGGTGAAATTGCTGCGCATTGTAGATCAGGGGGGCCCGCCTCAGGGGGGCCGCCTCAGGGGCGTCCGCCTCAGGGGCGCTCGGCTCAGGGGCGTCCGCCTCAGGGGCGCTCGGCTCAGGGGCGCCCGCCTCAGGGGCACCCGCCTCACGGCGACCCGGCCACAGAGGGGCCCGCCTCAACAGCGTTCGGCAAGGGGGTGGCTGCCTCAAGGGCGTGCGGCGGGCGACCCGTCGCCTCGCGCATGCCCCGGCGCCGGCCGCGGCCGACGCCCGCCGGTGTCGATGCGCGGCAAGGCGAGCGTGACGAGCCCGCCCGCGACCAGCGCGACGGCGATCAGCACGAGGCCGGGCGTGATGCGGTGGGTCGCGTCCTTGATCAGGCCGAGCGCGTACGGGCTCGCGTAGCCGGCGAGGTTTGCGATGGAATTGATGACCGCGATGCCCGCGACCGCGGCGGTGCCCTGCAGGTAGCCGGTCGCCATCGACCAGAAGATGCCGAAGCCGGACAGGATGCCGATGTACGCGACCGCGAGGCCCGCCACGGCGAGCGGGATCGAATGGGTGAGCGCCGCGCTCGCGACGAGGCCGGCCGCGCCGGTGAAGCACGACAGCGCGTAGTGCCAGCGCCGCTCGCCGCTCAGGTCGGACGAGCGGCCGACGAGGACCATGCCGATGCCGGCGGCCAGGTACGGAATCGCGGTGACGAAGCCGTTCGTGACGAGGTCGGCGACGCCGAGATCCTTGATGATCTGCGGCAGCCAGAACGAGAAGCCCGCATTGCCGGCGACGAGGCAGAAATAGACGAGCGTGAGCAGCCAGAAGCGGCCCGAGCGCAGCGCGGCCCGCAGGCGGTGTTCGCCGCCCGCGCGGACGGCCTCGGCGCGATCGAGCGCGAGCCGTGCGGCGAGCGCGCTTTTTTCCTCGGGGCTGAGCCAGGCGGCATCGTCGGGCGTGTTGCGCAGCACCGCGAGCGCCCAGCAGCCGGTCAGGATCGACGGGACGCCCTCGATCACGAACATCCATTGCCAGCCGCGCAGCCCGTGCGCGTCGTGCAGCGCGGACATCAGGTAGCCGGACAGCGGCGCGCCGACGATGCCGGCGACCGGGATCGCGGCCATGAACACCGCGATCATCCGCGCGCGCCGGTCGGCGGGGAACCAGAACGTCAGGTACAGCACCACGCCCGGCACGAGCCCCGCCTCGGCGACGCCGAGCAGGAAGCGCAGCAGATAGAAGCTCGTTTCGTTCGTGACGAACATCATCGCGCAGGACAGGGCGCCCCACAGCATCGTGATCCGCGCGAGCGTCGCGCGGGCGCCGAAGCGCTTGAGCAGCAGATTGCTCGGCACCTCGAACAGGAAGTAGCCGATGAAGAAGATGCCCGCGCCCAGGCCGTACGCGGCGTCGGACAGGCCGAGGTCGGTGGTGAACTGCAGCTTCGCGTAGCCGATGTTGACGCGGTCGAGGTACGACAGCACGTAGACGAGGAACAGGAACGGCATGATGCGCCAGGTGACCTTGCGCAGCGCGCGCGCTTCAGGGTCGGCCGTTGACGTCGGGGAGGTCGGCATGGGGGTCTCGCGGGGCGGGGGTCAGTCGGCGATCTCGAGCACGCGCACGCGATAGGCGTGGCGCAGCGTGCGCTCGAGCACGGGGTCGTGCAGTTCGATCTCGAATGCGTCGCCGTCGGCCATCGTCGCGAGCGGGCCGTCGACGGCGAGCGTGCCGCAGTACAGCGCGCCGCGCTCGGGCAGCGCGGTCTCGCGCGGCGCGCGGGCCAGCAGGTCGGCGGGCGCGAGCAGGGCCGCGACGCTGCCCGCCTGATAGCGGCGGCGCGCGCCGTGCTGCGTGAGCCAGGCGCGCAGTTCGAGGCGGTCCCAGTGCGGCGCGACCTCGGCGAAGCGCCAGGCCACGCGCGCGACGGGTTTCGGGCACACCTGCTTCGAGACCGTGACGCCGTAGGCCTCGACCGCACGGTCGGTGTGATCGGAGCCGACCGTGACGAGCAGGCCGTCGGGGGTGTTGAGCAGCACGCATTCGGCCTCGCCGCCGGAGTGCGCGCCGACCACCTCGATCCGGTCCGACTGCGTGAGCAGGCCCGCGCCGAGCCGGTAGAAGCACGGCGTGGCGCTGGGCCGGCGCACGCCGAGCGCGGCCAGTTCGGCGATGTGATGTTCGATGGCGGCCGGGTCGCGGCCGGCCCAGCCGGCGATCGTGAGGTCGTCGATCGCGATGTCGATCGGCTGGGCGGGCGGGGTGGCGGAAACGGTGAAGGTGAGCGACGGCATGGGCAATCCTGCAGGCCTCGGGATAGGGAACGAATCTGGATATTAATGTGATATATCACATGAATCCAGCATGTCAAAATTCCCCGTCATGGAGCGAGCAGAGGGCGCGGGTGGCGATTTGTCGTCAGCTTGCAACAATGTTGACGAAATACTGGCGATTTGCCGCTAATCCGCTACTGAAGGATAATGAATCCTCGTTTAATACCGCGTGACCGACGCACCAGACCATCGTCATGAGCGAAAACACGCCAGCAGGCGCCGGGTCGTCCGGCTCTTCGTCCCCGTCCTCCTCCACGCCGCCCGCGAGCGGCCAGGTTGAATCGGCGGCCTCGACTTCCACTCCGCAGGACAAGCCTCAGCCCACCGTCCACGTCAGCGCGTTCGCTGCGCAGGTGGCGGCTGCGCAGGATGTCGGCGATCCCGGCGCGGCGCCGGTCGGCCAGGGCGCCGAGCCGGGCGCGCCCGGTTCCGCCGGGGCCGGCGCGGCTGCGCCCGGCGTGGCGACGCCCGAGCGTTCCGCCGCCGGGCGGGGCGCGAAGCCCGGCGCCCCGCCGCCCGGCTTCGGCGCGGCGCCCGATTTCGAGACCGCGCGCCCGCCGCCCGCCGGTGCGCCGGTCGCGCCGCCCGCGTATCTGAAGCAGAGCGATACACCGTGGTCGGTGTTCGGCCGCATCATCGCGGCGCGCGCGCGCCGGCTGTTCGACCGGGCCGGCCAGCGGATCACGCAGCGCACGCTGCGGATCGGCGTGTCGGCGCGGATCTTCCATCCGGAAGTCGGCGCGCCGGGGCTGCGCGGCAAGACGCTGCAATACCTCGAGGAATCGATCGCGCACTGGGTGATGTCGCGCGACGTGCTGGTGTTCATGATCCCGACCGTCGGCCATCAGGGCATGCTGCACCCGAGCAACATCCGCCTGCGCGATTACGCCAAGCACCTCGACGGGCTGCTGCTGCAAGGCGGCGCCGACGTGTCGCCGCAGACCTACGCGGCGTCCGACGCGCGGCCGGAGTGGCCGGGCGACCGGGTGCGCGACATGTACGAGCTGGAGCTGCTGCACGAGTTCGTCGAGTCGGGCAAGCCGGTGCTCGGCGTATGCCGGGGCTGCCAGCTGATCAACGTCGCATTCGGCGGGACGCTGTACCAGGACATCGCGACCGACGTGCCGACCGCCGGCGCGCACGTCAGCGAACGCTACGACCAGCATCGCCACACGGTCCGCTTCCCCGACGGCTCGACGCTCCAGAACATGTTTCCGGGCCGCCGCGAGGCGATCGTCAATTCGATCCACCACCAGGCGATCCGCGATCTGGGTCGCGACCTGAACATCGAGGCGGTCTCGGCCGAGGACGGCATCATCGAGGCCGTCCGCTACCGGCGCGCGCCGTTCGTGGTCGGCGTGCAGTGGCATCCGGAATTCCACCGCGCGGGCGGCCCCGAGCTGCTCGACTGCACGCCGCTGCTCGACACCTTCCTGCGCGCGGCGCGCGAGACCCGGCTGTGACGAACGGGGTCCGTTTCGCCGGGGCCTCGGTCCAGGTGGGACGGATCCGAAAATGTCGCGGGGCGCGCATCGGCTGCCCGGCATCGCCGGGAATCGCGCGATAATCCGCCGTTGCCCAATTCATGCGGAGTGCTGATCCGATGTCGTTCTGTCTGTATCGCGTTCGCCGCCTGGCGCTGTGCGTGGCGGTGTGCGCCGGCGCGCAGGCCGGCGCGTCGTTCGCCGCTGACGCCACGGCGCCCGTGGCCGGCACCCGGCCGGCCGTGACCGCGCTGACGGCTGAGCCGGCCGCGCCCGCGGCGGGCGAGCAGCCGCTCGGCTCGGTCGCGGAGATGATGAAGCTGCTGCACGACGGCAAGCTCGTCGAGCTGCGCACGACCTACAACGGCAGCTACGGCGCGAGCCTGCTGTTCTATCCCGACGAGATGACCTATTACGCGGCGCTGTTCCAGGACCGGCAGTTCTGGCGTGTGATTCCGTCGCAGGAGAAGCCGCGCGCCGAGATGATCTATGCGAACTTCGTCGCGCGGACGGTCGAGCTGGCCGATGTCGAGATCCAGCGCACCGAGCTGGCCGCGCAGAAGGCGTTTCTCGAGCGTGTGATCGCGCTGTCCGAGGAGCGCGCGAAGCGCTTGCAGGCCGACGTCGACGTCGCGCATACGCGGCAGGTGGAGGTGGCCGTGCAGCAGCGCGCGGCGCGCGACGAGGCGCAGGCGCTCGACGTGCAGAAGCGGGCCGCGCAGGCGCAGTTGCGCGAGCTTCAACAACAGGTGCAGAAGTTGCAGCAGCAGACCGAGACGGGTTTGGCCGCGCCGATGCGCTAGCGTCGCGCGGAACGATTGGTCAGTCAGCAGCCCGGCGCAGCAGTGCGCCGGGCTTTTTCATGGGCGGTGTCAGCGCGTGAACCGGGCGGGGTCGGCGGTCAGGCGTCGATGCTGCAGCGCGTTCGCCCAGTCGTCCGGCGGTGGGCGATGGGCGGCCGCCGGCAGCGCGGCGGGGAGGTCGGCGCGCAGGGTGGCGTACAGCGTTTGCCATTCGGCGAACGTCGTCGGATCGTCGAGCGCGGCCGGGCGTGTATGCCGATCGGGTGAGCGAGCGGCCGTGACGGGGGGATCGGTGCGATGCGGCGCGGCGGCGGCGTGCCGCATCGCGTGCTCGAGCGGCGGTCGCGTATGGATTGCTACCGGCCGGGCTGGTTTGACGCGAGCGTGGGACGCCTCGGGGAGCGGCATCACGGGCGAGACGGGGGCGTGCGTCGGCGCGCCCGCTGGCGGCAAGGGGGCGGTCGACGTATGCCGGGGTGGCGCCGCCGGGCGTGGGCGGCCGGCGCGAGCCTCGGGCGGCGCCGGTGTCGCGGCCGGCGCGGATGGTGCAGGCGGCGCGGCGCGCTCGGGGAGGTGAGACCAGAGCAGCCAGCCTATCAGGCCGAATGCGCCCAGCGCGCAGCACAGGGCGTGCAGCACGCGGGGCGGCCCGCCGGACGTCGGGATCAGCACGGACGACGCGGCGGGCGCGGCGGTGGTGGAGCCGGCCGGCGCCGTGCGGCGCAGCGGCCGCCACTGGCAGGCGCGGTGCGGGGCGTCGGGGTCGATGAAGACGGTGCGCAACTGCGCGGGGCAGCCGGCGAGGCTCGTCCATTCGCGCCCGAACGGCAGGCCGCTGAACGGCATGAGCGACGGGCGCGCCAATTGGCCTTCGACGGGAACGAGTGATGAGGCGGTCATGAGTCGGTCGGGCCGCGCGGCGTGAGCAAGGCGCGCATCGCCGGAAGCGGCCGGGGCGGGCAATCGAGGAATCATCGGTGAAGCGTCGCGGCGCGTCGATGGGACCGGTCTGAATCTGAATGAATCTGAATGAATCTGAACGTCGAAGTTGGCGCGGGCCGATGCCGCCTCGGCCCTGCCGCATCGCAGCAAGCGCGGCCCGCCGCCGTTCAATGGGGCGCGACGGCCCGACCCGGCCGCCTGCCGCGCCCGCTCGGGACTCCCGATCGTTGCGAGCCGCGCGGATGGCCGATCTCATCATTTCCCCCGATTTCCAGGCGTGCGTTTTCGCGCGACACTTTGACGCGGTTGCCCGTCGATTCGCAGTAATATGGCGGGCGCGATGCGGTGCATCATCGGCCTGCGTCGTCCCGTGTCCGCGCCAGCGGCCCGGCGATACCACGATGTCACGACCCTGCGCGCCCCACGCAGCAGCGGTGCCTTATCGAGAGAGACATGTCAACAGCGTCCCACGCCTCCCAGCAGGATGAATCGAAGTTCCGGACCGTATTCCGGGTCGTCAGCGGCAATTTTCTGGAGATGTACGACTTCATGGTCTATGGCTATTACGCGTCCGCGATAGCCAAGACCTATTTTCCGAGCGGCGACGCGTTCGCGTCGCTGATGCTGGCGTTGTCGGTGTTCGGCGCGGGCTTCCTGATGCGGCCCGTCGGCGCGATCGTGCTGGGCGCCTATATCGACCATCATGGCCGCCGCAAGGGCCTCATCCTGACGCTCGGCCTGATGGCGCTCGGCACGCTCACGGTGGCGACCGTGCCGGGCTATGCGACGATCGGCGCGCTCGCGCCGGCCCTCGTGCTGCTCGGCCGCCTGCTGCAGGGCTTCTCGGCCGGGGTCGAGCTGGGCGGCGTCTCGGTCTACCTGTCCGAGATCGCGACCAAGGGCAACAAGGGTTTCTACACGTCGTGGCAGTCGGGCAGCCAGCAGGTGGCGGTGGTGTTCGCCGCGCTCGTCGGCGTGCTGCTGAACAAGGCGCTGCCCGTCGAGCAGATGACGTCGTGGGGCTGGCGCGTCCCGTTCCTGATCGGCTGCCTGATCGTGCCGTTCCTGTTCCTGATCCGCCGTTCGCTGAAGGAGACCGACGAGTTTCTCGCGAAGAAGCACCGCCCGAGCATGGGCGAGATCATGAAGTCGATGGTCGACAACTGGGGCGTCGTGCTCGCGGGGATGGGCATGGTGATCATGACGACCGTGTCGTTCTACATGATCACCGCGTATACGCCGACCTTCGGCAAGGAAGTGCTGCACCTGTCGTCGATCGACGCGCTGCTCGTCACGGTCTGCGTCGGCATCTCGAACCTGATCTGGCTGCCGCTGTCGGGCGCGGTGTCCGACCGGATCGGCCGCCGTCCGGTCCTGATCACGTTCACCGTCCTCACGCTGCTGACCGCCTATCCCGCCGTGCAATGGCTCGTCGCGGATCCGTCGTTCATGCGGCTGCTGTCGGTCGAGCTGTGGTTGTCGTTCCTTTATGCGTCGTACAACGGCGGCATGGTGGTCGCGCTGACCGAGGTGATGCCGCCCGACGTGCGCACCGCCGGTTTCTCGCTGGCCTACAGCCTCGCCACGACGATCGGCGGCTTCACGCCGGCGATCTCCACGCTGCTGATCCACGAGACCGGCAACAAGGCCGCGCCCGGCCTGTGGCTTGCCGTGGCCGCAGTCTGCGGGCTGGTTGCGACGCTCGTGCTGTATCGCACGCCCGAGGCGCGCAATCAGTACAAGGCCGCGTAACTCGGAGGCATGCCCGCCGACCGGCGGGCGTCGAAAAAAGAGCGCCTCGGCGCTCCTTTTTTGTGCGATCAGCCGGCTTACGCGCGCCGCACGGCGTGCGCGACGGCTTCGACCACGGGCGCCCATTGCGCGGGCGCGGGCTGGCGATGCAACTGCGCGCGCGGATACCACGGGCTGTCCGCGCCCGTGAACCAGCGCCAGTCGGCCGCGAACGGCAGCATCAGCCACAGCGGCTTGCCGAGCGCGCCCGCGAGATGCGCGACGGCGGTGTCGATCGACACGACGCCGTCGAGCCGATCGACCAGCGCGGCGGTCGCGGCGAAATCGTCGAGGCCGTCGACCCGATGGATGCGCGCCGCGTGCGGGTGGGCGTCGAGCGCCGCGCGTTCGGCGTCGGACAGGGCGGGGTGCAGCACGATCCAGTCGACGTCGGGCAGCGCAAACAGCGGATCGAGCACGGCGAGCGGCAGCGAGCGGTTCTCCTGCGCCTGCTGGCGCCCGGCCCAGGCGATGCCGTAGCGGCGCTTGGCCTGGCCGCCGATCGAGCCGCGAAAGCGGCGGCGGGCGGTGTCCGGGGCCGTGAGATACGGCGTGCGCGACGGCAGTTCGTCGTATTCGAGCCCCAGCGCGAACGGCAGGCTCAGCAGCTCGCAGAGCAGGCCGGCCTCGGGCGCGCGCGGCGCGTCGAGCGCCACGACGCTGATCTGCCACGCGGCCGCGCACGGCGCGAACAGCGGCAGCAATTCGGGCTGAACCTGCAGGATCAGGCGCGCGCAGCGCGCGCGGGCGAGCGGAATGAAGCGCGCGAACTGCAGCGTGTCGCCGAAGCCCTGTTCCGCGCGCACGAGCAGCGTGCGCGTCGCGATCGGCTCGCCCTGCCAGCGCGGCAGTTCGGCGGGGCGGGCGCCCGGCAGGCGATGGCGGGCTTCATAGGCGGGCAAGCCGCGCGGCAGGTCGCGCAGCGTGAGCAGCGTGACCGCGCGGTGCATCTGCGCGCGCGCGTCGTCGGGGGCGAGCCGCAGCGCCTGATCGAACGCGCGCAACGCCATCTCGTGCGCACCGAGCGCGTGATGCGCGGTGCCGAGATTGAGCCACGCGAGCTGGAACGACGGATCGAGGCCGACCGCGCGCTCGTAATGGGGGCGCGCCTCGTCGTGCCGGCCGAGCGCCGCGAGCGCGTTGCCGAGCCCGAACAGGGCGAGCGGGAATTGCGGCACCAGCGCGAGCGCCGCCTCGAACGCGGGCATCGCGTCCGTGTGACGGCCGGCCGCGTCGAGCGTATTGCCGAGGTTGAAGTGCGCGGCGACGAAGCGCGGCTCGGCAGCGAGCGCCGCGCGGAAATGCCCGACCGCCTCGTCGACGCGGCCGAGCGCACCCAGCGCCATGCCGAGGTTGTTGTGCGCGCCCGCATGGCCGGGCCGCAGTTCGAGCGCGCGATGAAAGGCCGCGAGCGCCTCGCCGTGCCGGCCGAGCGCGTTGAGCGCGTTGCCGAGATTGTTGTGGATCGAGGCGTCGTCGGGCGTGAGCCGCAGCGCGCGCGCGAACGCGTCGGCCGCGTCCTCGTGGCGCGCTTGCGCCGCGTAGGCGTTGCCGAGGTTGTAGTGCGCGAGCGGAAAATCGGGCGCGAGCGTCAGCGCGGTGCGGAAGTGGTCGATCGCGGCGTCGAGCCGGCCCAGCGCCTTCAGCGCGTTGCCGAGGTTCAACTGCAGCGCGGCGTCGTGCGGGCGCAGGCCGACCGCGCGGCCGACCAGGTCGGCCGCCTCGGCATGCTGCCCCTGCTGGTGGCGCAGGACGCCGAACAGGTGCAGCGCGTCGGCGTCGGCGGGATTGGCGGCGAGCGCGGCGCGGTAGCCTTGCTCGGCTTCGCCTAGCCGGCCCGCGCGATGCGCTGCGAAGGCGCGGTCGAAAACGGATTCCATGACGCGGATGAAGCCAGAAACCGCTATTTTCCCACAAGCGTGACGTGGGTCGCCGAATCGGCTGTCCGGCCTATGGATGGCGCCCGGGCAGCGGCGTAGACTGGGCGCGTTGCCGCTCGCGGAGGTCCCGTATGGATGTCGTTCCGCTCGATATCGCCCCGGTGCTCGTGGTCGGCGCCGGTCCCACCGGTCTGGCGGCCGCGATGAGCCTTTCCCGCGCGCGGGTGCCGGTGCGCATCATCGACAAGGCGGCGCAACCGGCGTCGTATTCGCGCGCGATCGGCATCCAGGCGCGCACGCTCGAACTGTTCGAACAGCATCGGATCGTCGAGCCGTTTCTCGCGCTCGGGCATCGCGCCCGCCGCGCAAGCCTCTACTCGAATGCGCACCGCATCGCCCGGCTCGACTTCGATCCGCTGCAGACCCGTTATCCCTACCTGCTGTTTCTCGACCAGACCGTGACCGAGCGGCTGCTCACCGAGCATCTGGCCACGCTCGGGGTCGAGGTCGAGCGCGGCGTCGCGCTGACGCGCTGCGCGACGTCCGACGCCGCGCCCGAGGTGCTGCTGCGGCACGGCGACGGCCGCGACGAGATGCTGCGGCCGTCCTGCGTGATCGCCGCGGACGGCGCGCACAGCACGCTGCGCCATCTGCTGGGCGTCGGGTTCGCCGGGCGCGCGTTCGAGCAGACTTTCCTGCTGGCCGACCTGGCGGCCGACGTCGACTGGCCCGACGACGAGATCCACCTGTTCACGACGGGCGAGGGGATCGCGGGGCTCTTTCCGATGGGCGGCGGCCGCTACCGCTTGATCGCCGATCGTCCGCCGCACAACGGCGTCCTCAACGAGTCGGGCGGCCCGTCGCTCGAACTGTGCCGCGAGGTGGTGCGCGCGCGCGTGCCGCTTGCGATGGCGCTCGACGATCTCGCGTGGTCGTCGTATTTCCACCTGCACAGCCGGATGGTCGACCACCTGCGCTACGGCCGGGTGTTCTTCGCGGGCGACGCCGCGCACGTGCACAGTCCGGCCGGCGGGCAGGGCATGAACACGGGCATCCAGGAGGCGCTCAACCTGGGCTGGAAGCTGGCCCGCGTGCTCGCGGGCGGCGCGCCGGAACGGTTGCTCGACAGCTATCACATCGAACGGCATCCGATCGAGCGCGACGTGTTGCGGCAGACCAGCTTCGTCACGCAGGTCATCGAGGCGGACCACGGGCCGCTGCGGCTGCTGCGCGATCGCGTGGTGCCGCTCCTTGCCTCGTTCGGCCCGATGCGCGACGCGGCGCGGCGCACCGTCAGCGAGCTGGCGATCCAGTATCGCAAGAGTCCGCTCACGCTCGAACGCATGCTCGACGGCGGCCCGCGCGCCGGCGAGCGGGCGCCGGACGCGCTCGTGCGCGTGCTCGACGGGCCGCTCGGGGATGCGCCCGGGGTCGCGACGCTGTACGACCTGCACGATCCCGCGCACTTCACGCTGTTGCTGATCGAGGCCTCCGGCGCGGACGACGACGCGCCGCCCGCGGTCGATCCGGACGGCGCGGAGCTGGCCGCGGGCCTCGTGCGCGCGATGCCCGGCGCGGCGCGGGTCTGGCGCGTGGCCGATGCCGAGGGCGACGGCGCGCCGTCGCTGAGCGATGCCTACGGGCGCACGCGGCCGGCGTTCTACCTGTTGCGGCCGGATGGTTATGTCGCGGCGCGCGGCCGCGCCGCGTCGGATGGCGCGGGGCTGTTGCGGCACTGCGAGGCGTGGTTTGCCGCGCCCGTGCCGTCCGCCTGACGGCCCGGGCGCGCGGCGGCGTCAAGCCGGGGGACGGCGTCACGCATCGGTCGCGGCGGCGGGCGTCAGTTGCGCGCGGTGCGCGATGAGCGCGGCGCGCACGAGCGGCGCGAGCGCATCGGCGCCCGGCGCGTCGGCGCCCGGCGCATCGGCGCCCGGCGCATCGGCGCCCGACACGTCGTCGTGCGGATCGTCGAGCAGCGTCAGCAGCGCCCGGCGCATGCGCGGTTCCCAGAACCGCCGCAGGTGGTCGGCGATGCCGGCGAGCGCCTCGTCGTGATCGGGCATCGACGCGAAGAACGCCCCGATCTGGTTCGCCATCGTGGCCAGTTGCGCGCGGTTCATCGCATCCTCACTTTCCGCCCGCGGCGGGCTGGGCTTCGCGTCGCTCCAGCAGGTCGAGCTGCTGCGCGTTGAAGCGGCTGTATTGGCGCTGCCAGGCGGACGGCTGCGCGACCGGCAATACCTGCACCGCGGTGACCTTGTATTCCGGGCAGTTGGTGGCCCAGTCGGAACTGTCGGTCGTGATCACGTTCGCGCCCGACTCCGGGAAGTGGAACGTCGTGTAGACGACGCCCGGCTGCATGCGCTCCGTCACGTGCGCGCGCAGCACGGTCTGGCCGGCGCGCGACTCGATGCCGACCCAGTCGTCGGGGCGGATGCCGCGCGCCTCCGCGTCGTGCGGATGGATCTCGAGCCGGTCCTCGTCGTGCCAATGGACGTTGTCGGTGCGGCGCGTCTGCGCGCCGACGTTGTATTGCGACAGGATCCGTCCGGTGGTCAGGATCAGCGGGTAGCGCGCCGTCACCTTTTCCGGCGACGCGATGAACTGCGTGATCACGAAGCGGCCCTGGCCGCGCACGAAGGCGTCGACGTGCATGGTCGGCGTGCCTTCCGGCGCCGCGTCGTTGCAGGGCCATTGAATGCTGCCGAGCGTGTCGAGCCGCGCGTACGAGACGCCCGCGAAGGTCGGCGTGAGGCGCGCGATCTCGTCCATGATCTCGGACGGATGGGCATAGTCCATCGGATAGCCGAGCGCGCGCGCGAGCCGCAGCGTGACCTCCCAGTCCGCATAGCCGGCGAGCGGCGGCATCACGCGGCGCACGCGCGAGATCCGGCGTTCCGCGTTGGTGAAGGTGCCGTCCTTTTCCAGGAAGGTCGAGCCCGGCAGGAATACGTGCGCATACTTCGCGGTCTCGTTCAGGAAGATGTCCTGCACCACGATGCACGCCATCGACGACAGCGCGGCCGCCACGTGCTGCGTGTTCGGGTCGGACTGCACGATGTCCTCGCCCTGGCAGTAGAGCCCCTTGAAGCTGCCGTCGAGCGCGGCGTCGAACATGTTCGGGATGCGCAGGCCCGGCTCCGGCTGCAGCGTCGCTGACCAGGCGGCCTCGAACTGCGCGCGCACCGCGGCGTCGCCGACGTGCCGATAGCCGGGCAGCTCGTGCGGGAACGAGCCCATGTCGCACGAGCCCTGGACGTTGTTCTGGCCGCGCAGCGGATTCACGCCGACGCCTTCGCGGCCGAGATTGCCGGTGGCCATCGCGAGGTTCGCGATGCCCATCACCATGGTCGAACCCTGCGCATGCTCGGTCACGCCGAGGCCGTAGTAGATCGCCGCGTTGCCGCCCGTCGCATACAGGCGCGCGGCGGCGCGCACCGTGTCGGCCGGCACGCCGGTGATCGCGGCGCTCGTCTCCGGCGCGTGCTCGGGTTGCGCGACGAACGCGCGCCACTGCTCGAACGCGCGCGGCTCGCAGCGGGCCGCGATGAACGCATCGTCGAGCAGGCCTTCGGTGACGATCACGTGGGCGAGCGCGTTGACGAGCGCGACGTTGGTGCCCGGCCGCAGTTGCAGATGGTGGACCGCTTTCACATGCGGGCCGTCGACGAGATCGATGCGGCGCGGATCGACGACGATCAGTTGCGCACCTTCCCGGATCCGCCGCTTGAGCCGCGATGCGAATACCGGATGGCCGTCGGTCGGATTCGCGCCGATCACGACGATCACGTCGGCCGCACCGACCGAGGCGAAGGTCTGCGTGCCGGCCGACTCGCCGAGCGTGGTCTTGAGCCCATAGCCGGTCGGCGAATGGCATACGCGCGCGCAGGTGTCGACGTTGTTGTTGCCGAAGGCCGCGCGCACGAGCTTCTGCACGAGATAGGTTTCCTCGTTGGTGCAGCGCGAGGAGGTGATCGCGCCGATCGAATCCCGGCCGTGCTGTGCCTGCAGCCGGCGGAATTCCGAGGCGGCGTGTTCGATGGCTTCGTCCCAGCTGACCTCGCGCCACGGATCGGTGATCTTCGCGCGGATCATCGGCTTCGTGATGCGGTCCTTGTGGGTCGCGTAGCCCCAGGCGAAGCGGCCCTTGACGCACGCGTGTCCTTCATTCGCATGGCCGTTCTTGTGCGGCGTCATGCGCACGACCTGGTTGCCCTTCAATTCGGCCTTGAATGCGCAGCCGACGCCGCAATACGCGCACGTGGTGACCACCGCACGCTCGGGCAGGCCGAGCTGCGTGACGCTCTTTTCCTGCAGCGTCGCGGTCGGGCAGGCGGCGACGCAGGCGCCGCACGACACGCATTCCGACGCCATGAACGACGCGCTGTCGCTCGCGGCGACGCGCGACGCGAAGCCGCGCGCGGCGATCGTCAGCGCGAAGGTGCCCTGGGTTTCCTCGCAGGCGCGCACGCAGCGATTGCAGACGATGCATTTGGACGGGTCGTAGCTGAAGTACGGATTTGATTCGTCCTTGGGCGCGTCCAGGTGATTCGCGCCGTCGAAGCCGTAGCGGACCTCGCGCAGGCCGACCACGCCGGCCATGTCCTGCAGTTCGCAGTCGCCGTTGGCCGCGCAGGTCAGGCAGTCGAGCGGGTGGTCGGAGATGTACAGCTCCATCACGTTGCGGCGCAGCGCCTGCAGCCGCTCGCTCTGGGTGCGCACCTTCATGCCGGCTTCGGCGGGCGTCGTGCACGAGGCGGGATAGCCGCGCCGCCCCTCGATCTCGACGAGACACAGCCGGCATGAGCCGAACGGTTCGAGCGAATCGGTCGCGCACAGCTTCGGCACCGGGATGCCGGCCTCGATCGCCGCGCGCATCACCGATGTGCCGGCTGGCACCGTGACCGGATGGCCGTCGATGTCGAGCGTGACGTCGGTGTCGGCGCGCCGGCGCGGCGTGCCGTAGTCGGTGTCGTCGAACGGCGCCGCGCGGCGCGCGCCGGCGCACGCGCACTGGCCGGAGCCGCAGCCGCCCGGGAGCGTGTCGGAAGCGTGGAGGGTCATGCGGGGCTCCTTGATTCAGGCGGCGGCCTGGGTTGTCGACGCGGCGGGGCCACCAACGGCGGGGCCGGTCCCGGCGAGACCGAAATCCTCGGGGAAATGATCGAGCGCGGACAGCACCGGGTAGGGCGTCATGCCGCCCATCGCGCACAGCGAGCCCGCCGTCATCGTGTCGCACAGATCGCGCAGCAGCTGCACCTGGCGCACCGACGTGTCGCCCGCGCGGATCTTCGCGATCGTCTCGACGCCGCGCGTCGAGCCGATCCGGCACGGCGTGCACTTGCCGCACGATTCGAGCGCGCAGAACTGCATCGCGTACTCGGCGAGTTCGGCGAGATTCGAGGTGTCGTCGTGCAGCACGATGCCGCCGTGGCCGACCACCGCGCCGACGGCCGCGTAGGCCTCGTAGTCGAGCGGCAGGTCCCACTGGCTGTCCGGCAGGTAGGTGCCGAGCGGGCCGCCCACCTGGGCTGCGCGCGCCGGGCGGCCGCTCGCGGTGCCACCGCCGAACTCGAACAGCAGCTCGCGCAGCGTGACGCCGAACGCCAGCTCGACGAGCCCGCCGCGCCGCACGTTGCCGGCCAGCTGGAACGGCAGTGTGCCGCGCGAGCGGCCCATCCCGTAGTCGCGATAGAACGCGGCGCCGCGCGCGAAGATGATCGGCGCGGTGGCGAGCGTGATCACGTTGTTGATCACGGTGGGCTGGCCGAACAGGCCGGCGAGCGCGGGCAGCGGCGGCTTCGCGCGGACCACGCCGCGCCGGCCCTCGAGTGATTCGAGGAGCGCGGTTTCCTCGCCGCAGACATAGGCGCCCGCGCCCTTCGCGACGTGCAGCTCGAACGCGTGCGCGGAGCCGAGCACCCGCGGGCCGAGCCAGCCGGCGGCGCGCGCGTGTTCCAGCGCGGCGTCGAGCGCGGCGATCGCATGCGGATATTCGCTGCGCACGTAGATGTAGCCGACCGTCGCGCCTGTGGCGATGCCGGCGATCAGCATTCCCTCGATCAGGCAGTACGGGTCGCTTTCCATGATGAGGCGATCGGAGAAGGTGCCGGAATCGCCCTCGTCGGCGTTGCAGACGATGTATTTCTGCGCGCCGGCGGCCTGGCGCACCGTGCGCCACTTGATGCCGGCCGGAAACGCGGCGCCGCCCCGGCCGCGCAGGCCGGATTCGATCAGCAGCTCGCAGGCGGCGTCGCCGTCGAGCGCGAGCGCCTGCCGCAGGCCGGCGAGGCCGCCGTGCGCGAGGTAGTCGTCGATCGACAGCGGATCGGTCAGGCCGATGCGCGCGAAGGTCAGGCGTTGCTGACGCTTCAGGTAAGGCAGTTCGTCGACGATGCCGACGGCGCTCGGATGCGCGCCGCCGTCGAGCCAGCCAGCATCGAACAGGCCGGCCACGTCGTCGGCGCCGAGGTTGGCGTAGCCGGCGCGGCCCGCGGGCGTGACCACTTCGACGAGCGGTTCGAGCCACAGCAGCCCGCGCGAGCCGTTGCGCACCAGCTCGATCGCGTGGCCGCGCCGCCCGGCCTCGGCCACGATCGCGGCAGCGAGCGCGTCGGCGCCGAGTGCGAGCGCGGCGGAATCGCGCGGGACGTAGAGGCGCGTCGTCATGAGGTGGCCTCCGTCGCCCCGGCCGCCGCGGCGGTTGCATAGAGCGTGTCGAAGCGTGACGGCGACACGCGCGCATGCAGCGCGCCGTTGACGGTCAGGGACGGCGACTGCGCGCACAGCCCGAGGCAGTACACGGATTCGAGCGCGACCTCGCCGGCGGGCGCGGCCTCGTCATGACGGGCGTCGATGCGGCAGCCGGTGCGCGCTTGCGCGTGCGCGACGAGTGCTTCGCCGCCCATGCTGCGGCACGCCTCGGCCCGGCAGATCTGGATCGTCACGCGCGCGGGCGGCGCGCTGCGGAAGTGATGGTAGTAGGTCAGGACACCGTGAACCTCGGCGCGCGACAGGTTCAAGGCGCGCGCGAGCGGGGCGATGCAGGCGGGCGGCACGAAGCCGGCGTCGTCCTGGATCGCGTGCAGGATCGCGACCAGTGATGCGCCGGGCCGGACGTGTTTGTGCACGAGCGCCTCGGGGGCGACGGGGGATGGGGACATCCGGTATGCTCCTCCAAAGTCATATATGCGCACGCTGTGCATATGGTGCGCAAATCAACTCTGTTTTGATTGATTGCCGTTGACGATAAGCTGATCGCGGCGGCGTCGCAATAGGAAATGAGCGTGCATAAATGATTGAGATCGAATGCGACGCGCACTTGTACGTGCGCGACAGCGCGGGTCGGGTCGCGAGCCTGACCGACCTCGCGCCGCTGTTGGAATCGATCGCGGCGACGGGCAGCATCGCGCGCGCCGCGCATAGCCGGGGGATGTCCTACCGGCACGCGTGGGGTCAGGTGCGCGCGTTCGAGGCGTGCGTCGGCGGGGCGCTGATCGAAACCGTGCGGGGCAAGGGGACTTCGCTGTCGGCGCTGGGGCGCGCGGTGGCCGATGCGCAGCAGCTCGCGGGCGAGCGGCTCGACGGCAGCCTGCGCGCCTGCGCTGCGGAGATCGCGGGCAATCTCGATCGGTGGCTGACGCGGCGCGCGGCGGGCTTGCGGATTCACGCATCGCACGGCTACGCCGTCGCGGCGCTCGCCGAGGCCTGGGAGCGCGGCGGCGCGCCGCTCGATCTCAAGTACCGGGAAAGCGTGGAGGCCGTGAAGGCGCTGGCGGCCGGCGAGTGCGACCTGGCGGGCTTTCATCTGCCGCGCGGGCCGCATCGCGCGGCGTGCGCGCGGATCTACCGGCCCTGGCTCGATGAAGCGCGGCACGCGTTGATCCACCTCACGCGGCGGCGGCAAGGGCTGTTCGTGCCGCACGGCAATCCACGCGGAATCGCGGGGCTCGCGGACCTCGCGCGCGGCGACATCCGTTTCGTCAATCGCCAGCCGGGCTCGGGCACGCGGATGCTGTTCGAGCTGGCGGCGCAGGCGGCCGGCGTCGATCCCGCGCGGCTCGGCGGAGCGGCCTCGACCGAGCTGACGCATTCCGCGATCGCCGCCTTCGTCGCGAGCGGGATGGCCGACGTCGGGTTCGGCGTCGAGCCCGCCGCGCGCCACTTCGGGCTCGATTTCATCCCCGTGGCCGACGAGGACTATTACTTCGCCTGCGAGCGCGCGCGCTTGACCGACGCGCCGCTCGCGGGCGTACTCGCGCTGCTGCGCGAGGCGGACTACCGCGCCGGCGTCGCGCGACTCGACGGCTATGATCCGGCCGCCTCGGGCTCGCTCGTGAGCGTGTCCGACGGGCTCGCGGGAACGGCGGCGAAACGTCATGCCCGGTAATGGGGGGGAGGGCTGTTTCGCTGCACGGCGGCCGCGTTTGCGCTACGCTTTCCGTTCATCTACGTTTCATCCGCTACGCCGTCGCGGCGTTTTTCCTTTATGAAGCCATTCCTGTCCCTTACCGTCGCTGCCCTCAGCGCGGGCGTGCTTGCCGCCACCGCCTCGCTCGCGTTCGCGCAGAATTCTCCCGGCGTGCCGGGCGGCATCCTGAACGAGCAATTCCGTCTGAACGAACATCCGCAGATGCAGTTCGCCGCGTCGTCGCCGTCGCAGAAGTACCAGGGCAGCAAGAAGTCGGCCCTGCGCAGGAAGGGCGACATGGGCGACCCGAACGGCTGCAACCTCAAGTGTCCGATGGACGGCCAGTAAATCCACCGTTCGCCGCTGCCGGTTGTCCCGGCATGTCGGCTCTCGCCCGCGCGTCCAAGTGACGCACCCCGGCCCCGCGCGCCTTGGCGCGCGGTCGGACTACCAAGGCTGGTAGTTGTCGGCGCGCGCGGGTCCGCGTGAAATCTCCCTGTGTCTCGCCGAGCCGGCTTTGCCGGCCGATGGTCGCCGTCCTGGCGCGCGGGGCGCGCATTTCGCGCTGAATGAGAGTCGAACGATGGATCAAGCTTTGCAGCACGCGTCGCAATGGTGGGGCGCTGGCGACACCGAACCGGGTGCCCGACCGGGCCCCTCCGCCGATGAAACCGCGTGGCACGCGGTGGCGTCGGGCGGCCTGCGGCCTGCCGCCGAGGCGTGCCGCGCGCTCGGCGCGTATGACCGAGCGGCGCTTGCCGCGCTCAACCGGCACCGTGAGCTGAGCGTGCAGGCGGTGCGCGAGGGCGCGTCGCTCACGCTCTACGTGAATGCGCTCGGGCGCTTGCATGTCCGTCCATCGGACGCGCCGAAGATCGCCTATACGCCGGACGATACCTGGCTCGAGCTGGGGCATGTGGCGGCGGGCGCGGAGGTGCTGGCCGAGGTCGACGCGCGTTTTGCCGACTGGCAGCTGCGCGACCGGCAGTGCGCGGCGCGGGTGCGCACAACGCTCGACCGGGCGCACGCGAGCGGCGAACTGGCGCGGGTGCTGCAGGAGGCGCGCGCGTGCGTCGCGCAGATCGAACCCGTGTGTTTCTACATCGATGACCGGCTGTATACGCTTGCCGCCCGCTACGAACAGGTCGTGGGCGGGACGCGCGGCGCGCTGCTGCTGGCGTCGCTGCGCGAGCGCGGATACCCGGCCTGGAACGAGGACGAGCGCTTGATCGTCGCGGCGCTGTATGCGTTGAAGACCGCCGGACGGATCACGGCGTTCGCGGAATTCAACGGCGCGGTACTGAGCGCCGGCGCCTTGCTCGCTTGTCTGCGCGCGCTCGCCGTCGAGTGCGGCGCGGGGGAGTGCGACGATCTGTTCGACTGGGCGCGCAAGATCCACGATGGCCTGCTGCGGTCGGCCGGGGAATTGTGGCTGCGTTATCGCTGGCGCGGCGGTTTCGAATTCAGTTGCGCGGCGTCGCGGTCCGGATCAGGCGTCATGACGCTGCCCGACGATGCGCCGCTGTCTCGGCGCGCGCGCTGGTGGCGGGCCGCACGACATATCGGCGCGCGGCTTGGTTTCGCGCCTGCGCGCGTGTCGCGCGCAGGCGCGGCATCGCGCGGCTAAGCGGGGACAAGTCGGCGGGGACAAGTCACCACGGCCAAGTCACCACGGCCAAGTCACCACGGCCAAGTCACCACGGCCAAGTCACCACGGCCAAGTCACCACGGCCAAGTCACCACGGCCAAGTCACCACGGCCAAATCACCACGGCCAAATCACCGCGGCCAAATCACCGCGGCCAAATCACCGCGGCCAAATCACCGCGGCCGACCGGACGCGGCCGGACGCCATCAGTCGCGGGACCAGCCGGCGAGCAAAGCGGGCAGCGCGTCCATGTCGGCAAACACCGCCGCGACGCCCGCGCCGCGCAGCGCGGCCTCGGCATCCGCACCGGCCGGCGCGGGGCAATAGCCGAATACCGTCGCACCCGCGGCCACGCCGGCCGTCGCGCCCGTCACGGTATCCTCGACGACCGCGCAGCGCGCCGGGTCGACGGCGAGCGCGCGCGCAGCCGTCAGATAGACATCCGGATGCGGCTTGCTGCGCGGCAGATCGTGGCCGCTGAAGACGTGTTCGCCGAAGTAGTCGCTGATGCCCACCTTGGCCAACTGCATCCTGACCTTGCGCAGATCCGCGCCGGAGGCGACCGCGACGCGGCCGGCGACGGCCTGGTGTACGGCGTGCAGCGCGGCCGGCGCGCCGTCGATGGCGACCAGTTCGGCCTCGAGCGCGGCATCGCGGCGCGCGCGGAATTGCGCGAGCCAGTCGGCCGTGATCGCGACGCCGGTGTGTTGCTCGATGCGCGCCGCTTCGTCGCGCACGGCCTTGCCGACGAAGATCCGCATGGTTTCGGTCACGCTGATCGCCCACCCCAGTTCGCCGAGCATTTCGGCCAGCACGCGGTTCGTGATGGGTTCGGAATCGACCAGCACGCCGTCGCAATCGAACAGCACGGCATCAAACGGGAAGGACGTCATGGGCGCATCGGAGAGGGCGGCAGGAGCGGGCTAGGATACACCGGACCTGGCGGGTCCGGAACCGGTTGCGGGCCGGCTCCATCGTGTATTCGGGCGGGCGCGCCACCAGTAAAAAAACCCGCGCGGCCGGGAGGCTGTCGCGGGTTCGTGCCGTCGCGGCAGGGGCCGCGAGCGGGAGAATGTGGTGGAGGCGGCGGGAATCGAACCCGCGTCCAGAAGCGCTCTACGATCAGTTCTACATGTTTAGTTCTGTCGTTTGATTTAACCGTAACGTCGCGGACGAACACGCTCCGATACGGCGATTCACTAGGTTTTCGACCTCGGCGTCGTGACGCCACCGAAGCTTAACTGACGTATATGACCTCTGGCGGTATTGCTACCGGTCTTGCGACGCTAGCCCGTCAGTGAACTAGGCAGAGGACGGCGGCCCTTAGGCTGCCAGTGCGAACGTTTCGTCGTTTGCAGTTACGTTTTTCCCATTGATTAACGAGGTGACGGGTCCTCGACATGCCCTGACCGCTTCACAACCCCTGTCGAAACCAGGTCGCCCCCGCGGATCGGATCGATCATTATAGCCCAACATCGCGCAGGAGCCGCTGCAATTCGTCGGGCGTGGCGGCCAGGTGCTGCGCCTGCCAATCCTCGGGCGCGACACCGTCGCCGCAATAGCCGTATGCGGCCGCGATCGTCGTCATGCCCGCCGCGCTGCCGGCCTGGATGTCGCGCAGGTCGTCGCCGACGTACACGATGCGAGCCGGCTCGATCTGCAGCTCCTGCGCGGCATGCAGGAGCGGCGCAGGATGCGGCTTGGCATGCGGCGTCGTGTCGCCGCTGACCACGCAACCTGCGCGCGCGGCGAGCCCCAGCCGGTCGACGAGCGGGTCGGTCAGCCGCGCCACCTTGTTGGTCACGATGCCCCAGCGCACGCCGCGCGCGTCGAGGTCGTCGAGCAGCGCGCCGATGCCGGCGAACAGCGTCGTGTGCACGCACAGGTCGGTCGCGTAGTTCGCGAGGAATTCATCCCGCATTGCGTCATAGCCGGGGCTGTCCGGCGCGATGCCGAACGCGCCCGCGAGCAGGCCCCGCGCGCCGGCCGATGCGAGCGGGCGCAGCGCCGCGAGCGGCGTTTCCGGCAGCGCGCGGGCGCGCTGCATCTTGGTGACGGCGGCGGCGAGGTCCGGCGCGGTGTCGGCGAGCGTGCCGTCGAGATCGAACAGCACGGCGGCGCAGGCGTCGAGTCGCGGCGCGACGTCGGACGAAGGGGCGAGGGAAGTGTTCATGGCGGGAGGCTGCGGACTCAGGCGTGTCGGCGGCAGGCGACCAGGTAGTTGATGTCGGTGTCGTTCGACAGCGCGAAGCGCTTGCCGATCGGATGATAGGTGATGCCCTTGATCTCGACCGTATGCAGGTCGGTCGCGCGCACGAAGGACGCCAACTCGGACGGGCGGATGAAGCGCGCGTAGTCGTGAGTACCCTTCGGCAGCAGCTGGGCGATGTACTCGGCGCCGATCACGGCGAAGAGGTACGACTTCAGGTTGCGGTTCAGCGTCGAGAAGAACACCCAGCCGCCCGGCTTCACGAGGCTGGCGCACGCGGCGACCACGTTGGCGGGGGACGGGACGTGCTCGAGCATCTCCATGCAGGTGACGACGTCGTAAGCGCCGGGCTCGCGGGCCGCGAGCGCCTCGGCGGCGATCGCCTCGTAGTCGACCGTCACGCCGCTTTCGAGGCTGTGCAGATCGGCGACGCCGAGCGCCTCGGTCGACAGGTCGATGCCCTTGACCTGCGCACCGAGCCCCGCCATCGATTCGGACAGGATGCCGCCGCCGCAGCCGATGTCGAGCACGCGCTTGCCGGCGAGGTGCGCGTGCGCGTCGATCCAGCCGAGCCGCACCGGGTTGAGGTCGTGCAGCGGCTTGAACTCTGCGTTCGGGTCCCACCACTTGTGGGCAAGGTCACTGAATTTCTGGAGCTCGTGCGGATCGGCGTTGGTCATGTCGGCAAGCGGGATACGGGAAGGGCGGAGGCCGCCCGTCAATCAAGCCCCGAGTATATAAGGGGGCGGGGCGCCTTGCACGGAAACGTCCGGCGCGGGATGCGCGGGAATAAAAAAAGCCCCGCCGGAGCGGGGCCTTGCTGCCGGGTGATCCTGGGATCACCGCAACCTGTCTTACTTCTGAACTTGTTGCGTGCCGACCACTTCGACTTCCACGCGACGATCCGGTGCGAGGCAGGCGATGAGTTGCTTGCGGTTCTTCTGGTTGCAGCCGGTCGTGACCGGGTTGCGCTTGCCCTTGCCTTCCGTGTAGACACGGTTGGACTCGATGCCCTTGCTGACCAGGTACGACTTGACTGCTTGCGCACGGCGCAGCGACAGACGGTCGTTGTACTTGTCCGAACCGATGCGGTCGGTGTAGCCCGTGGCCACGACGACTTCCAGGTTCATGCCCTGGATCTTCGCTGCCAGCTCGTCCAGCTTCTGCTTGCCCAGCGGCTTGAGGGTCGCCTTGTCGAAGTCGAACAGCGCGTCAGCTTGATACGTGATCTTCTGGCTCGTGATGGCCGGAGCAACCGGAGCGACCGGCGTCGGCGCCGGTGCCTGGGCGACCAGTGCGCCATCGCACTTCGCGTTGGCGGTGGCCGGCGTCCAGAACGCATCGCGCCAGCAAAGCTCGTTCGTGCCGTTCATCCACACGTATTCGCCCGTGCCATTCACCCAGTTGTCGTTCACGGCTTGTCGCGACGCCGGCACCGACTGTGCCGAAGCGGATGCAGCCATAACTGCGGTAGCTGCAATGAACGCGAGCTTTGAAAGTTTATTCATATTTCTCCTCTCGAAATTGAGATTACCGCAGGTTTACTGCGAGCCTGTTGACGATGACAAGTCATACATTGCTCGAAGTATAACATTGGTGCGGCACAAAAAACGCGGCGCCGCTCTGTGTAGACTTCGAGCAGCGTCTAACTTTCAGTGCGTTGGCATTTTGCCATATCGTTCCCTTCCCACGAAAAAAAATCCTCCCCACCCTAAGATCGCTCTCCTGAATGTGGTGCATGTGCAACACGGCCTTGCCGCAAGTTTCAGAAATTGTCAAGGACTGAACAAAAAATAGCGCGTGGGAACCCGTGCCGGCCGGATTGTGAATGAAAACGAAACAGATTCGATCGGATCCGCGGGGATGGGGGGACGGGGCGCGGCGCGCTTCCGCTATATGTATATAGAGGGGCGGGCGTTGGGGCGGATTTGGCGCATGCTAGAATCGCACGTTGCGTCGCGTTTTTAGCGGCGCTCACGCGAAAGGCGGTCCCGTCTTCGCTCCGAAAAGATACACGGATACATGGATCAATTCGCCAAAGAGACCCTGCCCACCTCCCTCGAGGAGGAAATGCGCAAGTCGTATCTCGATTACGCCATGAGCGTGATCGTCGGACGCGCCCTCCCGGACGTCCGTGATGGCTTGAAGCCTGTGCACCGGCGTGTGTTGTTCGCAATGCACGAACTCAACAACGACTGGAATCGCGCCTACAAGAAGTCGGCGCGTATCGTCGGCGACGTGATCGGTAAATACCATCCGCACGGTGACACCGCGGTGTACGACACGATCGTCCGGATGGCGCAGGATTTCTCGCTGCGCTACATGCTGGTCGACGGCCAGGGCAACTTCGGTTCGGTCGACGGCGACAACGCCGCCGCGATGCGTTATACCGAAATCCGCATGGCCAAGATCGGTCACGAGCTGCTCGCGGACATCGACAAGGAAACCGTCGACTTCGGGCCGAACTACGACGGCAGCGAGATGCAGCCGCTGATCCTGCCGGCGCGGATCCCGAACCTGCTGATCAACGGCTCGTCGGGGATCGCGGTCGGGATGGCGACCAACATCCCGCCGCACAACCTGAACGAAGTCGTCGACGCGTGCCAGCACCTGCTGCACAACCCGAAGGCGACCATCGACGAGCTGATCGAGATCATCCCCGCGCCCGATTTCCCGACGGCCGGCATCATCTACGGCGTCGCAGGCGTGCGCGATGGCTATCGCACCGGCCGCGGCCGGGTCGTGATGCGCGCGACCACCCATTTCGAGGAGATCGACCGCGGCCAGCGGATGGCGATCATCGTCGACGAGCTGCCGTACCAGGTGAACAAACGCTCGCTGCTCGAGCGGATCGCCGAATTGGTGAACGAGAAGAAGCTCGAGGGCATCTCGGACATCCGCGACGAATCCGACAAGAGCGGCATGCGCGTCGTGATCGAGCTGAAGCGCGGCGAAGTGCCCGAGGTGGTGCTGAACAACCTGTACAAGGCCACCCAGCTCCAGGACACGTTCGGCATGAACATGGTCGCGCTGGTCGACAACCAGCCGAAGCTGCTGAACCTCAAGGAAATCCTGCAGTGCTTCCTGTCGCACCGGCGCGAAGTGCTGACGCGGCGCACCATCTTCGAATTGCGCAAGGCGCGCGAGCGCGGCCACGTGCTCGAAGGCCTCGCGGTGGCGCTCGCCAACATCGACGAGTTCATCGCGATCATCAAGGCCGCGCCGACGCCGCCGATCGCGAAGCAGGAACTGATGATGCGCGCGTGGGATTCGTCGCTCGTGCGCGAGATGCTGACGCGCGCGGAGACCGAGAACGCCCTGGCGGGCGGTCGCGACGCCTATCGTCCGGAAAACCTGAGCCCCGCGTTCGGGATGCAGGGCGACGGCCTGTACAAGCTGTCGGACACGCAGGCGCAGGAAATCCTCCAGATGCGCCTGCAGCGTCTCACGGGCCTCGAGCAGGACAAGATCATCGGCGAGTATCGCGAGGTGATGGCGCAGATCGCCGACCTGCTCGATATCCTCGCGCGGCCGGAGCGGATCACCACGATGATCGGCGAGGAGCTGACGCAGGTGAAGGCCGAGTTCGGCGACGCGCGCCGCTCGAGGATCGAGCTGAACGCGACCGAACTGAACACCGAAGACCTGATCACGCCGCAGGACATGGTCGTGACCATGTCGCACGCGGGCTACGTGAAGTCGCAGCCGCTGTCCGAGTACCGTGCGCAAAAGCGCGGCGGTCGCGGCAAGCAGGCGACCCAGATGAAGGAAGACGACTGGATCGAGACGCTCTTCATCGCGAACACCCACGACTACATCCTGTGCTTCTCGAACCGCGGCCGCGTGTACTGGGTCAAGGTCTACGAGGTGCCGCAAGGTTCCCGTAATTCGCGCGGCCGCCCGATCGTCAATATGTTCCCGCTGCAGGACGGCGAGAAGATCAACGTCGTGCTGCCGGTGCGTGAATTCTCCGAGGACAAGTACGTGTTCATGACGACGGCGCTCGGCACCGTCAAGAAGACGCCGCTCGAAGCCTTCAGCCGTCCGCTCAAGAAGGGCATCATCGCGGTCGGCCTGGACGACGGCGACTACCTGATCGGCGCCGCGATCACCGACGGCGCGCATGACGTGATGCTGTTCTCCGATTCGGGCAAGGCGGTGCGCTTCGACGAGAACGACGTCCGGCCGATGGGCCGCGAGGCGCGCGGCGTGCGCGGCATGCAGCTCGAGGACGGGCAGCAGGTGATCGCGATGCTGGTGGCCGGCAGCGAGGAGCAGTCGGTGCTGACCGCGACCGAGAACGGTTTCGGCAAGCGCACGCCGATCACCGAATACACGCGCCACGGCCGCGGCACGAAGGGGATGATCGCGATCCAGACCTCGGAGCGCAACGGCAAGGTCGTCGCCGCGACGCTCGTCGATCCAGAGGATCAGATCATGCTGATCACCACGGCCGGCGTGCTGATCCGCACGCGCGTTTCGGAGATTCGCGAGATGGGCCGCGCGACGCAAGGTGTTACACTCATCAGCCTCGATGAAGGCACCAAGCTCTCGGGTCTGCAGCAGATCGCCGAAGCTTACGCCGAGGGCGACGCCGACGAAGCGTCGGAGGGCGACGACGCCTGATTCTGGTTGTAACGGCCGGCGGCGTCCACGCGAAGCGCAACGCCTCGGCTGGTAACAGTTCATATTTCCATGAGGGAGTGATGATGCAAAAACAATTCAAGCAACTGGCCCTGCTGGCAGCTCTGGTGCCGACTTTCGCAATGGCGCAGTCGCTGTCGAACCAGGCGCCGGCTGCGGCTCCGGCTGCTGCTGCTCCGATCGACGCCGACAAGAAGGCGGCGATCAAGGACCTGCTCGACGCGATCGACGCGCCGAAGCTCGTGTCGGCTATCGCCAACAGCGCTGAAATGCAGTCGAAGCAACTCGTGCCGGCGATCCTCTCGGACGCGCTGTCGGAGAACAAGACGCTGAACGACAAGCAGAAGCAGGCTGCCGTGCCGACGCTGCAGAAGAACACCGTGCCGAAGCTGGTCGACAACGCAGGCAAGGTGTTTGAAACCTCGCAGTTCTCGGGCGATGCGATGCAGGCTCAGTACGACGCGTACGCGAAGTACTACAGCACCTCGGAAATCAAGGACCTGACGACGTTCTACAAGAGCCCGACGGGCCGTAAGTTCATCCAGGTGCAGGATCAGGTCGGCCGCGACGTCGTGAACGGCCTGATGCAGAAGTACATGCCGCAAGCGATCAAGGCGACGCGCGACCAGGCCGACAAGGAAGTCGCAGCCGTCAAGCCGGGCAAGTAAGCACGTTGCGCCGGCCCGGGGCGCAGGCGCCCCGGGTTTGGCGGGTTCGATACGACAGTGCGATAATGGCCGTTTGCGCAAGTGCGCAAGCGGCCATTCCTTTTTCTGGCGCGGCTTTTGCCGGCGTGTGCCGGCCGCGTCCCTCAGAGGTTCTCACGATGCGCGTCTATAACTTCTCCGCCGGCCCCGCGGCGTTGCCCGAAGCGGTGCTGCGTCAGGCCGCCGACGAAATGCTCGACTGGAACGGCAGCGGCATGAGCGTGATGGAAATGAGCCATCGCGGCCGCGAGTTCATGTCGATCCACGAGGCGGCGCTCGCGGACCTGCGCGAGCTGCTCGCGGTGCCCGAGCACTACCGGATCCTGTTCCTGCAGGGCGGCGGGCTCGCCGAGAACGCGATCGTGCCGATGAACCTGCTCGGCGCGCGGCGCACGGCCGATTTCGTGATCACCGGTTCGTGGTCGCGCAAGTCGCTCAAGGAAGCGGAGAAATATTGCACGGCGCACGTCGCCGCGAGCGGCGAGACCGAGGCGGGCTTCACGCGCGCGCCGGCGTTCTCGACCTGGCGCCTGTCCGACGATCCCGCCTACGTGCACCTGTGCACGAACGAGACCATCGACGGCGTCGAGACCTTCGAGGTGCCCGATCTCGGCGACGTGCCGCTCGTCGCGGACGTGTCGTCGCACATTCTGTCGCGGCCGCTCGACGTCACGCGTTACGGCGCGTTGTTCGGTGGCGCGCAGAAGAACATCGGCATGGCCGGCGTGACGCTCGTGATCGTGCGCGAGGACCTGCTCGACCGCGCGTTGCCGATCTGCCCGTCGGCGTTCGAATGGAAGACGGTCGCCGAGAACAACTCGCTCTACAACACGCCGCCCACCTATGCGATCTACATCGCGGGCCTCGTGTTCAAGTGGCTGAAGGCGCAGGGCGGCCTGCCGGCCATCGAGGCGCGCAATCTCGAGAAATCGAAGCTGCTGTACGACACGATCGACGCGAGCAGCTTCTATCTGAACAAGGTCGAGCCGACGTCGCGTTCGCGCATGAACGTGCCGTTCTTCCTCGCCGATGAATCCCGCAACGAAGACTTCCTTGCCGGCGCGAAGGCGCGCGGGCTGCAGCAGCTGAAGGGCCACAAGTCCGTCGGCGGCATGCGGGCGTCGATCTACAACGCGGTGCCGTTCGAGGGCGTGCAGGCGCTCGTCGAATATATGAAGGAATTCGAAGCGCGCCACGCCTGAACGCCGGGCGGGCCGCTTCATCAGCACGGCTCTTAACGCATGGACGACGATCTCAATTCCCGCTTGAAACCCTTGCGCGAGCGCATCGACGAGATCGATGCGCAGCTCATCGCGCTGCTGAACCAGCGCGCCGCGGTCGCGCTCGAAGTCGGCGAGGTGAAGAAGCATTTCAACGCGCCCGTGTTCCGGCCCGAGCGCGAGCACCAGGTGATCACGCGCCTGCAGGACATGAGCGCGGGGCCGCTCGCGAGCGACCACATCAGCGCGATCTGGCGCGAGATCATGGCCGCGAGCCGCGATCTCGAACAGACGATCCACGTGGCCTTCCTCGGGCCGGTCGGCACGTACAGCGAGCAGGCGATGCTCGAATACTTCGGCCAGTCGATCGAAGGCTTGCCGTGTCCGTCGATCGACGAAGTGTTCCGGTCGGTCGAGGCGGGCGGCGCGTCGTTCGGCGTCGCGCCCGTGGAGAACTCGGCCGAGGGCGCGGTGTCGCGCACGCTCGACCTGCTGCTGCACACGCAATTGCTGATCGGGGGCGAGCTGTCGCTGCCGATCCACCACAACCTGTTGACGCAAACGGGCAGCCTCGACGGCGTGCGGCGCGTGTGCGCGCATGCGCAGGCGCTCGCGCAGTGCCAGCAATGGCTGTCGGCGAATGCGCCGCATCTGGAGCGGCAGGCGGTGGCGAGCAACGCCGAGGCGGCGCGCATCGCGGCCGACGATCCGAGCGTCGCGGCGATCGCCGGCGATCGCGCGGCCATTCATTACCGGCTGCAGATCGTCTACGCGCTGATCCAGGACGATCCGCACAACCGCACGCGCTTCGTCGTGCTCGGCCGCGAGCCGACCGGGCCGAGCGGCCATGACCAGACCTCGCTGATCGTCTCGGTGAAGAACGAGCCGGGCGCCGTGTTCAAGCTGCTCGAACCGCTCGCGCGGCACGGCGTGTCGATGACGCGCTTCGAGTCGCGGCCGGCGCGCGTCGGCACGTGGGAGTATTACTTCTACATCGATATAGAAGGGCATCGCGATGACGCGTCGGTCACGGCGGCGCTCACGGAGCTCGGCCGGAAAGCCGCGTTCCTGAAAGTCCTCGGCTCGTATCCGCGTGCCCGTTGAGGGCCGCTGCCGTGAGCGTCGCCCCATGACGGCGCGATCCGGTCCGTCGAGCCGCGCGTGGGCCGCCCTGGCGGCGCCGCGCGGCCCCGGGCGGCATCCCGCCCCTGATCCGCGCGCGCCGGGCTTGCCCGCGCGCGCATTACCTGGCGTCTGCCGTGTCTGGTTTCTCTTTCAATAAGCTGGTGATTTTCGGCGTCGGCCTGATCGGCGGCTCGCTCGCGCGCGCGCTGCGCGAACGCGCGGGCGCGGCGGGCGAGGTGGTGGGCGTCGGCCGTTCGCCCGCGTCGATCGCGCGCGCCTGTGAACTGGGCGTGATCGACCGCGGCGCGGCGCTGGACGACGACGCGCAGTTGCGCGACGCGTTGCGCGGCGCGGACCTGGTGCTGCTCGCGGCGCCGGTCGCGCAGACCGGGCCGATTCTCGCGCGCATCGCGCCGTTCCTCGAGCCGTCGACCCTCGTCACCGACGCGGGCAGCACGAAGTCGGACGTCGAGGCCGTGGCTCGCACGGCGCTCGGCGCGCGCATCGGCCAGTTCGTGCCGGGCCATCCGATCGCCGGGCGCGAATCGAGCGGCGTCGAGGCGGCCTTGCCTGATCTCTACGTCGGGCGCAACGTCGTGCTGTGCGCGTTGCCCGAGAATCCGCCCGCCGCGCGCGAGCGGATCGCCGCGATGTGGCAGGCCGCGGGCGCCGAGGTGCGGACGATGGACGCCGCGCAGCACGATCGCGTGTTCGCGGCGGTGAGCCATCTGCCGCACGTGCTGTCGTTCGCGCTGGTCGAGCAGATTCTCGGCGAGTCCGACGCCGAACTGAAGTTTTCATATGCCGCGGGCGGTTTCCGCGATTTCACGCGGATCGCGGCGTCGAGCCCCGAGATGTGGCGCGACGTGTGCGTCGCGAACCGCGTCGCGCTGCTTGACGAGCTCGACGCCTACGCGCGCGTGCTGGCGCGCCTGCGCGCGGCGATCGACGCCGGCGACGGCGCGGCGCTCGAGGCGGTGTTCGCGCGCTCGCGCGACGCCCGCACCGCATGGCAGGAGCGCGGCGGCCAAGCCGCGCCCGGTTCCGTTCAGTCTTAACAGGATCAACAGGATCACTCATGGATCATCTCGATCTCGGCCCATTCTCCCAGGCGTCCGGCACGGTGCGGCTACCCGGCTCGAAGAGCATTTCCAATCGCGTGCTGTTGCTGGCGGCGCTGGCGGAAGGCGAGACCACCATCACGAACCTGCTCGATTCCGACGACACGCGGGTGATGCTCGATGCGCTCGGCAAGCTCGGCGTGCGGCTTGCGCGCGACGGCGACACCTGTGTGGTGTCCGGCACGCGCGGCGCGTTCACCGCGCGCACGGCAGATCTGTTCCTCGGCAACGCGGGCACCGCGGTGCGGCCGCTGACGGCCGCGCTCGCGGTCAATGGCGGCGACTATCGCGTGCACGGGGTGCCGCGCATGCACGAGCGGCCGATCGGCGACCTCGTCGACGGCTTGCGCCAGATCGGCGCGCAGATCGACTACGAGGAGAACGATGGTTATCCGCCGCTGCGGATCCGGCCGGCGTCGATCTCGATCGATGCGCCGATCCGCGTGCGCGGCGACGTGTCGAGCCAGTTCCTGACCGCGCTGCTGATGACGCTGCCGCTCGTCAAGACGAAGGAGGGCGTGACGGTCGTCGAGGTCGACGGCGAATTGATCTCGAAGCCGTACATCGAGATCACGATCAAGCTGATGGCGCGCTTCGGCGTGACCGTCGAGCGCGACGGCTGGGCGCGCTTCACGGTGCCGGCCGGCGTGCGCTACCGCTCGCCCGGCCGGATCATGGTGGAAGGCGACGCGTCGTCGGCGTCCTATTTTCTCGCGGCCGGCGCGCTCGGCGGCGGTCCGCTGCGGGTCGAGGGCGTCGGCCGCGCGAGCATCCAGGGCGATGTCGGTTTCGCGAACGCGCTGATGCGGATGGGCGCGAACGTGTCGATGGGCGACGATTGGATCGAGGTGCGCGGGATCGGCCATGATCACGGCAAGCTCGCGCCGATCGACATGGATTTCAACCTGATCCCCGACGCCGCGATGACGATCGCCGTCGCGGCGCTGTTCGCGGGCGGCGCGAGCACGTTGCGCAACATCGCGAGCTGGCGCGTCAAGGAAACCGACCGCATCGCCGCGATGGCGACCGAGCTGCGCAAGGTCGGCGCGACCGTGGAGGAGGGCGAGGACTATCTGATCGTCAAGCCGCCTGCCGCGCTGACGCCGAACGCGGCGATCGACACCTACGACGATCACCGCATGGCGATGTGCTTCTCGCTCGTCAGCCTCGGCGGCGTGCCGGTGCGCATCAACGATCCGAAATGCGTCGGCAAGACGTTCCCCGATTATTTCGAGCGCTTCCTGGCGCTCGCCAAGGCTTGACGCCTGCATTGAACTGATGAAACCGAACCGTCCTTTTCACCCGACCCCAGTTATCACGATCGATGGCCCGACCGCGTCCGGCAAGGGCACGGTCGCCGCGCTCGTCGCCGCGCACTTGGGCTTCCACCTGCTCGACAGCGGCGCGCTGTACCGGCTGGCGGCCCTTGCGAGCCTGCGCTACGCGATCGAGCCGGATCAGCCGGACGCGCTCGCGAAGCTCGTCGACGACCTGCACATCACGTTCCGCGAGGGCTGCGCGCAGCTCGACGGTGTCGACGTGTCGGACGAGATCCGCGCGGAGGCGATCGGCAACCGGGCCTCGGCGATCGCCGTGCATGCGCCGGTGCGCGCCGCGCTGGTGGCGCGCCAGCGGGCGTTCCGCAAGCTGCCGGGGCTGGTCGCGGACGGCCGCGACATGGGCACGGTGATCTTCCCGGACGCCGGGCTCAAGGTGTTCCTGACCGCGAGCGTCGAGGCGCGCGCTGCCAGACGGCATAAGCAATTGATGCAAAAAGGTTTTTCTGCTAATATAGATGACTTGCTCCGGGATTTGCGTGAGCGCGACGCACGCGACAGCAATCGCGCCGCCGCGCCGCTCAAGCCCGCCGCAGACGCCAAGCCCCTCGACACCTCGGGCCTGACGATCGAGCAATCGGTCGAACAGGTCCTGGCGTGGCACCGGGCGCTGGGCCAGTCCGCCTGAAGGGCGGGCATGTCGTGGTGCCGCGTGCGCATTTGCGCGCGGCGTGTGTTGAACCCTTAACCCCGTATGGCATTTGCACCTGTTCTGACAGCCGGTCATTCCGCCCGGCGAGACGGTACGAAACCCATGCACATTCCGATTTTTATGTCCGACCTGCAAACCTCCACCCCGAATACCGAATCTTTCGCGGCTCTGTTCGAAGAGTCGCTGACCCGCCAAGACATGCGCGCCGGCGAAGTGATTTCCGCCGAAGTCGTGCGCGTCGACCACAACTTCGTGGTCGTGAACGCAGGCCTCAAGTCCGAGGCATACATTCCGATCGAGGAATTCCTGAACGATCAGGGCGAGGTTGAGGTTCAGGCGGGCGATTTCGTTTCCGTCGCGATCGACGCGCTGGAAAACGGCTACGGCGACACGATCCTGTCGCGCGACAAGGCGAAGCGTCTCGCTTCGTGGCTGTCGCTCGAGAAGGCGCTCGACAACAACGAACTGGTCACCGGCACCATCACCGGCAAGGTGAAGGGCGGCATGACCGTGATGGTCAACGGCATCCGCGCGTTCCTGCCGGGCTCGCTCGTCGACACGCGTCCCGTCAAGGACACGACGCCGTACGAAGGCAAGACCCTCGAATTCCGCGTGATCAAGCTCGACCGCAAGCGCAACAACGTCGTGCTGTCGCGTCGCGCAGTGATCGAAGCGACCCAAGGCGAAGAGCGCGCGAAGCTGCTCGAGACGCTGAAGGAAGGCGCGATCGTCAACGGCGTGGTCAAGAACATCACCGACTACGGCGCGTTCGTCGACCTCGGCGGCATCGACGGCCTGCTGCACATCACCGACATCGCATGGCGTCGTGTGCGCCACCCGAGCGAAGTTCTGTCGGTTGGCCAGGAAGTCACCGCGAAGATCCTCAAGTTCGACCAAGAGAAGAATCGCGTCTCGCTCGGCATCAAGCAACTGGGCGACGATCCGTGGGAAGGCATCTCGCGTCGTTACCCGTCGGGCACGCGCCTGTTCGGCAAGGTCACCAACATCACCGACTACGGCGCATTCGTCGAAGTGGAGTCGGGCATCGAAGGCCTGGTCCACGTGTCGGAAATGGACTGGACGAACAAGAACGTCGCCCCGTCGAAGGTTGTTCAGCTGGGCGACGAAGTCGAAGTCATGGTCCTCGAGATCGACGAAGACCGTCGTCGTATCAGCCTCGGCATGAAGCAATGCAAGCCGAATCCGTGGGATGACTTCAGCCGCAACTTCAAGAAGGGCGACAAGCTGACGGGCGCGATCAAGTCGATCACCGACTTCGGCGTGTTCATCGGCCTGCCGGGCGGCATCGACGGCCTGGTCCACCTGTCGGACCTGTCGTGGAGCGAAGCCGGCGAAGAAGCCGTCCGCAAGTACAAGAAGGGCGACGAAGTGGAAGCGATCGTGCTCGGCATCGACGTCGAGAAGGAACGCATTTCGCTGGGCATCAAGCAGCTCGAAGGCGACCCGTTCAGCAACTACGTTGCCATGAACGACAAGGGTTCGATCGTTGACGGCGTGGTGAAGTCGGTCGATGCGAAGGGCGCCGTGGTGACGCTGTCGGGTGAAGTCGAAGGCTATCTGCGCGCATCGGAAATCGCGCAAGATCGCGTTGAAGACGCTCGCAACGTGCTGAAGGAAGGCGACAAGGTCAACGCGATGGTGATCAACATCGATCGCAAGTCGCGCGGCATCAACCTGTCGATCAAGGCGAAGGATTCGGCCGAGCAGCAAGAAGCGATTCGCGGCCTGCAGTCCGACTCCAGCGCAGCGGCAACCGGCACGACGAACCTCGGCGCGCTGCTGAAGGCCAAGCTCGACGGCCAGAACCAGTAAGCCTTACGAGGTCTGCTGAAGTATGACCAAATCCGAGTTGGTCGCCCAGCTGGCAACGCGATTTCCGCAACTTGTCCTCAAGGATGCGGATTTCGCGGTGAAAACGATGCTCGATGCGATGTCCGATGCTCTATCGAAAGGGCATCGCATCGAAATTCGCGGCTTCGGCAGCTTCGGCTTGAATCGCCGCCCGGCCCGCGTGGGTCGCAACCCGAAGTCGGGTGAGAAGGTGCAGGTGCCCGAAAAGCACGTGCCGCACTTCAAGCCCGGCAAGGAATTGCGTGAGCGCGTCGATGGCCGCGTCGGCGAGCCGTTGAAGCAAGACGAAGACACCGACGACGATCTGTAAGCGTCGCCGGAGCCCTGCCGGCATGGCTGAAAGAAAGCGCCCTTCATGGGCGCTTTTTCATTGGGGCGTGGGCGCTTGCGCGCGGGTGTCGCGCACGCGCGGCCCGAACCCGTTCGCGCGCCCTCAAACGCTTCCTTTACAATACGGGTCACTTCGGCGCGGCGAAGGGGAGTCGCACGCGTCGCCGGCAAATCTCAGTCAAAGAGAGGGTTTCATGAAATTTATCGTCTGGTTGATCCGGGTGCTGGTGTTCGTGCTGTTGCTGGTGCTGGCACTCGCCAATACGCAAACCGCCACGCTGAATTTCCTCGCCGGCTACAACTGGCAAGCGCCGCTGATCCTGATCGGCCTCGCATTCTTCGGCGTCGGCCTGCTCGCCGGCCTGCTGTCCGCCGCGCCTTCGGTGTTGCGGATGCGCCTCGAGAACGGCCGCCTGAAGCGTGACCTGCGCAGCGCGCGGGAAACCCCGGTCGCCGTCGATCAGCCGCCGATGCCGCCCGTCATTTAACGACCCCGAGTCGCGCGCTTGCCGCGCGGCTTTCTTGTCTTCGCCTCGATACATCGCATGGATCTCGATTTCTGGTGGCTGCTGGCCATCCCCGTTGCCTTCGCGCTGGGCTGGGCCGCCTCGCGCTACGACCTCAACAAGCTGCTCTCCGAAGGCACGAACCTGCCGCGTTCGTATTTCCGTGGCCTGAATTTCCTGCTGAACGAGCAGCCGGACAAGGCGATCGACGCGTTCATCGAAGTGGCGCGGCTCGATCCGGAAACGGTCGAGCTGCACTTCGCGCTCGGCAATCTGTTCCGCCGCCGCGGCGAGACCGACCGGGCGATCCGCGTGCACCAGAACCTGCTGAGCCGCAACGATCTGCCGGCCAACGAGCGCGACCACGCGCTGTTCGAGCTGGGCCAGGATTTCCTGAAGGCCGGCCTGCTCGATCGCGCGGAGGAAACCTTGCACATGCTCGCGGACGGCAATTACGCGTTGGACGCGCAGCGCGCGCTGCTGGCCATCTATCAGATCGAGAAGGAGTGGAACAAGTCGATCGAGACCGCGCGGCGGATCGAGGCGATGAGCGACACGCTGCTCGGCGTCGAGATCGCGCATTTCCATTGCGAACTCGCGCAGGACGCGTTGCAGCGCAAGGAGGCCGGTGCGGCTGAAGAGCAGCTGCGTCTCGCGCTCGTCGCGAATCCGCAGAACGTGCGTGCGACGATCCTGTCCGGCGACGCGGCCGCCGCGTCGGGCGATGCGCGCGCGGCGATCGCGCACTGGCGTCGCGTCGAGGCGCAGAATGCGGCTTACCTGCCGCTCGTCGCGGAGAAGCTGATGAAGGCCTACGACGGGCTCGGCGAAGGCGCGCAGGGCGCCGAACTGCTCAAGGACTACGCGGAGCGCTATCCGTCGAACGACCTGCTCGACGTCGCGTACCAGTACATCCTGCAGCTGAGCGGCACCGAAGCGGCGCATGCGCTCGCGCGCACGCAGATGGAGAAGTCGCCGAACTTGTCGGGCATGCTGCACCTGCTCGACGCGCAGATCGCGAGCGCCGACGAGGCGCGGCGCAGCGAACTGGAAATGATGCGCGCGCTGATCAAGCAGCGCACCAAGAATTTGCCACGTTATACATGTCAGAATTGCGGTTTCCGGGCGCGCCTCTTCTACTGGCAATGCCCGGGATGCAGTGGTTGGGAAACCTACGCGCCGCGGCGCGTCGAGCCTGCTGTCCCCAATTGATCGCAGCTCGATGGGGGCGCATGGCGCTCCCGGCGGCGTGAACCGTCAACCACCGGAAAGATTCACCGGAACACTTATGAAAATCACCATCATCGGCACCGGCTACGTCGGTCTCGTCACCGGCGCGTGCCTCGCGGAAATCGGGCACGACGTGTTTTGCCTCGACGTCGATCCCCGCAAGATCGAGATCCTGAACACCGGCGGGATTCCGATCCACGAGCCGGGCTTGCAGGAAATCATCGCGCGCACCCGCGCGGCCGGGCGCATCACGTTCTCCACCGACGTGGAGGCGAGCGTCGCGCACGGCGAGATCCAGTTCATCGCGGTCGGCACGCCGCCCGACGAGGACGGCTCGGCCGATCTGCAATACGTGCTCGAGGCGGCGCGCAACATCGGCCGCTACATGACCGGCTACAAGGTGATCGTCGACAAGTCGACGGTGCCGGTCGGCACCGCGCAGCGCGTGCGTGGCGTGGTCGACGAGGCGCTGGACGCGCGCGGCCTCGCGGGCAGCGTCGCGCATCGCTTCTCGGTCGTGTCGAATCCCGAGTTCCTCAAGGAAGGCGCGGCGGTCGAGGACTTCATGCGGCCGGATCGCATCATCATCGGCGTCGACGCCGACGAATCCGGCACGCTGGCCGCGGAGAAGATGAAGAAGCTGTACGCGCCGTTCAACCGCAACCACGAGCGCACCATCTACATGGACGTGCGCTCGGCGGAGTTTGCGAAATACGCGGCGAACGCGATGCTCGCGACCCGCATCTCGTTCATGAACGAGATGTCGAACCTCGCGGATCGCGTCGGCGCGGACATCGAGGCGGTGCGGCGCGGCATCGGTTCCGATCCGCGGATCGGCTATCACTTCCTGTACGCCGGGGTGGGCTACGGCGGCTCGTGCTTCCCGAAGGACGTGCAGGCGCTGATCCGCACCGCGAGCGAGAACGGCCATCCGCTGCGCATCCTGGAGGCGGTCGAGGCGGTCAACCACGCGCAGAAGCACGTGCTGCTCGACAAGATCGAAGCGGTCCACGGCGCCGACCTGAGCGGGCGCAGCTTCGCGGTCTGGGGGCTGGCGTTCAAGCCGAACACCGACGACATGCGCGAGGCGCCGAGCCGGCGCCTGATCGCCGCGCTGCTCGAACGCGGCGCGACGGTGCGCGCGTACGATCCGGTCGCGCTCGAGGAGGCGCAGCGCGTCTTCGCGCTCGATTTCGGCGCTGATGCCGAGGCGCTGGCCCGGCTGCAATTGGTCGATTCGGCCGACGATGCGCTGGTCGGCGCGGACGCGCTTGTGATCGTCACCGAATGGAAGGAGTTCCGCAGTCCCGATTTCGCGCATCTCAAGTCGGTGCTGAAGACGCCGGTGATCTTCGACGGCCGCAATCTCTACGAACCGGATGCGATGGCTGAACTCGGCATCGACTATCACGCGATCGGGCGCCCCCATGTCGAACCTCAACTCGTCCGCTGAGACAAGCGGCGCACCCGCGCCCGCCGTATCCCGCGATCAACTCGCGCACTCGCGCGTGCTGATCGTCGGCGACGTGATGCTGGATCGCTACTGGTTCGGCAACGTGAACCGCATCTCGCCCGAAGCGCCGGTGCCGGTCGTGCACGTGCAGCGCCACGAGGAGCGGCTCGGCGGGGCGGCCAACGTCGCGCGCAATGCGGTGACGCTGGGCGGCCGGGCCGGCCTGCTGTGCGTGATCGGCAGCGACGAGCCGGGCGACCGGATCGTCGAGCTGCTCGGCGAGAGCGGCGTGACGGCGTATTTCGATCGCGACCGCGCGTTGCCGACCACGATCAAGCTGCGCGTGCTCGCGCAGCAGCAGCAGTTGCTGCGCGTGGACTTCGAGGCGTCGCCGACGCACGAAGTGCTGCTCGCGAGCCTCGCGCGTTTCGATGCGCTGCTGCCGTCGTACGACGTGGTCCTGATGTCGGATTACGCCAAGGGCGGCCTCACGCATGTGACGACGATGATCGACCGCGCGCGCGCGGCGGGCAAGCCGGTGCTGGTCGATCCGAAGGGCGCGGACTGGGCGCGCTATCGCGGCGCGTCGCTGATCACGCCGAATCGCGCGGAGCTGCGCGAGGTGGTCGGGCAATGGGTGTCGGAAGACGACCTGCGCGCGCGCGTGGCGCAGCTGCGCGCGTCGCTCGCGCTCGACGCGCTGCTGCTGACGCGCTCGGAAGAGGGGATGACGCTGTTTACCGACGCGGGCGAGCTGAACGCGCCGGCGCAGGCGCGCGAAGTGTTCGATGTGTCGGGCGCGGGCGACACCGTGATCGCCACGGTCGCCACGATGCTGGGCGCGGGCCTGTCGCTTGCGGACGCGGTGGTGCTGGCGAATCGCGCGGCGGGGATCGTGGTCGGCAAGCTCGGCACCGCGACCGTCGAATACGACGAATTGTTTTGACGACGTCGCGGCGCCCCGGGCGTTCGCCGACGGATTTTTCTTTTAGAGCAGGATGACCATGACCCTGATCGTCACCGGCGCGGCCGGTTTCATCGGCGCGAATCTCGTGAAGGCGCTGAACGAGCGCGGCGAAACGCGCATCATCGCCGTCGACAACCTGACTCGCGCCGACAAGTTCAAGAATCTCGTCGATTGCGAGATCGACGATTACCTCGACAAGACCGAATTCATCGAGCGTTTCGCGCGCGGCGATTTCGGCAAGGTGCGCGCCGTGTTCCATGAGGGCGCCTGTTCGGACACGATGGAAACCGACGGCCGCTACATGATGGACAACAACTTCCGTTACAGCCGCGCGGTGCTCGACACCTGCCTCGCGAACGGAACGCAGTTCCTGTATGCGTCGTCGGGCGCGACCTACGGCGGCTCGACGCGCTTCGTCGAGGAGCGCGAGGTCGAGGCGCCGCTCAACGTGTACGGCTATTCGAAGTTCCTGTTCGACCAGGTGATCCGCCGCGTGCTGCCGACCGCCAAGAGCCAGATCGCGGGCTTCCGCTACTTCAACGTGTACGGGCCGCGCGAGACGCACAAGGGCCGGATGGCGTCGGTCGCGTTCCACAACTTCAACCAGTTCCGCGCGGAAGGCAAGGTCAAGCTGTTCGGCGAGTACAACGGCTACGCGCCGGGCGAGCAGACCCGCGATTTCGTGTCGATCGAGGACGTCGTGAAGGTGAAACTGTTCTTCTTCGATCATCCGGAGAAGTCGGGCATCTTCAACCTCGGCACGGGCCGCGCGCAGCCGTTCAACGATGTCGCGACGAGCGTCGTCAACACGCTGCGCGTGCTCGACGGCAAGACGCCGCTCACGCTCGCCGAGCAGGTCGAGCAGGGGCTCATCGAATACATCCCGTTCCCCGACGCGCTGCGCGGCAAGTATCAGTGCTACACGCAGGCCGACCAGACGAAGCTGCGCGCGGCCGGCTACGACGCCGCGTTCCTGACGGTGCAGGAAGGCGTCGACCGTTACGTGCGTTGGCTGTCCGGCCAGGTGTAAGCGCGGCGCTTCCCTGCCTACACTGGGTCTCACGGTCGGCAGCCGCCGGCCGTTTTTTTCAGGGAGATCCAGATGTTCAAGAAGATCCTTGGCGCGGCCGTCGGGTTGGCCGTGGCCGCGCATGCGTGGGCGGCCGTCGATGTGAACACCGCGAGCGATGACGCGCTGCGCGGCATCCGGGGCGTGGGTCCGGCAAAGGCGCGCGCGATCATCGACGAACGGACCGCGCATGGCCCGTTCAAGGACGGGGCGGATCTGGCCCGGCGCGTAAAGGGCATGGGCGGCTCGACGGTCGAACGCCTGCAGGCCGAGGGCCTCACGATCGGCGCGGCGAAGCCTGCCGCCGCCGCGCCGCCGTCGAAAGCGGCCGGCGCACCCGCGCGAAAATAGTCCGGGCTGCAAAATATCGCCCACCAGGCTCCTTCAGCCGTCGTGCCGTGCGGCGACGGTTTGCCCGCGGTCCGCCGCGGGTTTTTTGCGTGTTCGTCGGCGTGCGTGCCCCTCGCGTCGATGGGGTGAAGCGCGCGCGCGTCGGTGCTGGTTTAGAATCGCTCAATTAACCGGCTTCGTTCTATCGTCACGTTCATGGCTTACAAAACTATCGAAGACACGATCGGCAACACGCCGCTCGTACAACTGGTCCGGATCCCGGACGACGAGATCCGCGCGCGCAACAACGTGGTCCTCGCGAAGCTGGAAGGCAACAATCCGGCCGGTTCGGTGAAGGATCGGCCCGCGCTGTCGATGATCCGCCAGGCCGAGGCGCGCGGCCGGATCAAGCCGGGCGACACGCTGATCGAGGCGACGAGCGGCAACACCGGCATCGCGCTCGCGATGGCGGCCGCGATCCGCGGCTACAAGATGCTGCTGATCATGCCGGAGGACCTGTCGGTCGAGCGCCGTCAGAGCATGGCGGCCTATGGCGCGGAGATCCTGCTGACGCCGGTGAAGGGCGGGATGGAGCTGGCCCGCGATCTCGCCGAGCAGATGCAGCGCGAAGGCAAGGGCGTGATTCTCGACCAGTTCGCGAATCCGGACAATCCGCTCGCGCACTACGCCGGCACGGGTCCCGAGATCTGGCGCGACACCGAGGGCCGCGTCACGCACTTCGTGTCCGCGATGGGCACGACGGGCACGATCATGGGCACCTCGCAGTATCTGAAGGAACAGAACCCGCAGATCGAGATCGTCGGCGCGCAGCCCGAGGAGGGTTCGCGCATCCCCGGCATTCGCAAGTGGCCCGAAGCCTATCTGCCGAAGATCTTCGATCGCAGCCGGATCGATCGCGTCGAGAACGTGAGCCAGGCGGCGTCCGAAGCGATGGCGCGCAAGCTCGCGTCGGTCGAGGGGCTGTTCTGCGGGATCTCGTCGGGCGGCGCGTGCGAAGTGGCGCTGCGCGTCGCGCGCCAGGTCGAGAATGCAACGATCGTGTTCATTGTGTGCGACCGGGGCGATCGCTATCTGTCGACAGGGGTGTTTCCCGCCTGACGGCGTTCGCGCGCCGACATGAAAAAAGCGCCGCTGACAGCGGCGCTTTTTGCTGGTGAAGGCGGCGTGCGCGTTACTGCGGGTCGGGCTGCGCAACCGGCGCGGGGGCGGGCGTCAGCGCGCCGCCGGCCGCCATCTGCTCCTTGACGCGCTCGCCGAGCTGGTACACCGCGAGCGCGTAGAAGAAGCTGCGGTTGTAGCGGGTCAGCACGTAGAAGTTCTTCAGGCCGAGCTTGTATTCGGTCGCGCGGCCCGGCGTCGGCAGGTCGACGACCGTGACCGGCGTTCCCGCCTCGGCCGCGACGTTCAGCGACGGCTCGTCGAGCACGAGCCCCGCGCGCAGCAGCTGTGACAGCGCCCAGTGCGGCTCGGGCTGGCCGTCGGCGGCGGCTTGCGCCACGCCCTGGCTGCCGGTGTCGGGCGAGATGTTCCAGATCACCGGGCGATCGGTTTCCCAGCCATGCTGCTTCAGGTAGTTCGCGACGCTGCCGATCGCATCGGCCACGCTCGCGCGCAGATCGATATGGCCGTTGCCGTCGTAGTCGACGGCGTAGTCGCGGATGCTGCTCGGCAGGAATTGCGGGATGCCGACGGCGCCCGTATACGAGCCGAGCACGCTCGTCGGTTCGATCTGACTGTCGCGCGTCCACAGCAGGAAGTCTTCGAGGTTCTTGCGGAAGGTGGCCTGGCGCGCGTCGCGATTCGGCGTGTTCGGATAATCGAAGGCCAGCGTGGTGAGCGCATCGAGCGTGCGGAAGTTACCCATGTAGCGGCCGTAGATCGTCTCGACGCCGATGATTCCGACGATCACCTCGGGCGGCACGCCGAACTCGGCGGATGCGCGCTGCAGCGTGGCCTGATTCGCACGCCAGAATTTCACGCCCGCGTTGATCCGCACGGTGTCGAGAAAGCGCGACTGGTAGACGCGCCAGTTCTTCACCGACGGCGACGGGGCCGGCGTGACGAGCTTCACGGCGGTCGCCGAGTAGCTGGTGCGCGCGAACAGCGCGCGCAGCGCGGCGGGATCGAAGTTGTCGCGCGCGCTGACGTCGCTGATGAAGGCGTCGATCGTCGGGTTGTTCGCGTAGCGCTGCGGAACGATCTCTTCCTCGAAGGTTTGCCCTTGCGGCGCGGCCTGCGCGGGTTGAGCCTGTTGCGGCTGCGCCTGCGCGACGGTCAGCGGCGCGGCCGGCTGCGTCTGCGCGCAGGCGGCGGACACGCCGAGCGCGGCGGCAAGCGACAGGACGGCGAACGGAAGACGGCGAAGGACAGCGGATGAGACGGATGCGGCAGGCGGTTTGAAAGTCATGGCGAACCGGGGCGGTCGAGGCATTGTGTACGGCGCAGTATAACCGACGCCCCCCGGCCGTCGGCCCGGGAAGCGGCCGTCATGTGGTAAGTTAGCGGCGAACTTCGCGCAAGACGATTGTGTGAACACATTGAGGGAGACGACGGCGCGCGCGCGACCCGTGCCGCGCGCCGATGCATATGGCAACCGCCTTTTACACCCACCCCGACTGCCTGCTGCATGAGATGGGCGACTGGCATCCGGAATGTCCGGCGCGGCTGTCGGCGATCCGGGATCAGCTGATCGCGGGCCGGATCGACGACCTGATCGTGCACGAGACGGCGCCGTTCGCGAGCGAGGCCGCGCTTGCGCGGGTCCACACGCAGGCGCACATCGACTACATCAAGCGCAGCGCGCCCGCATCGGGCTACGCGGAACTCGATCCGGACACGCTGATGAATCCGCATACGTGGCGCGCGGCGCTGCGCGCCGCGGGCGCCGCGGTCGAGGCGACCGATGCGGTGCTCGGCGGCCGCTACGACAACGCGTTCTGCAGCGTGCGTCCGCCCGGCCATCATGCGGAGCCCGCGCGCGCGATGGGCTTCTGCTTCTTCAACAACGTGGCGATCGCCGCGCGGCACGCGCTCGAGGCGCACGGGCTCGAACGCGTCGCGATCATCGATTTCGACGTGCACCACGGCAACGGCACCGAGGCCGCGTTTGCGAACGACGAGCGGGTGCTGATGTGCAGCTTCTTCCAGCATCCGCTGTATCCGTTCTCGGGCGTCGAGCATCAGGCGCCGAACATGGTGAACCTGCCGATGCCCGCGCGCACGGGCGGGATGGCGGTGCGCGAGGCGGTCGACATGATGTGGCTGCCGCGTCTCGACGCGTTCCGGCCGCAGATGCTGTTCGTGTCGGCGGGCTTCGACGCGCACCGCGAGGACGAGATCGGCAACATGGGGCTCGTCGAGGCCGACTACGAATGGCTGACCGAACAGATCTGCGCCGTCGCGCGGCGTCACGCGCAAGGGCGCATCGTGAGCTGCCTCGAAGGCGGCTACAACCTCTCCGCGCTCGGCCGCAGCGTGGTGGCGCACCTGCGCGTGCTGGCCGGGCTGTGACGCGCGCCGGCGCGCATCACGTGCGCGCCGCGATCCAGTCGAGCAGCGCGCCGATCACGCGTTCGCGTTCGAGGTCGGCCATGGTCTCGTGATAGCCGCCCTCGTAGAGCGTCAGCGTGCGGTCGGGCGAGCCCACCTGGGTGCCGAACACACGGCTGCCGTCGGGTTCGGTGAGCTTGTCCGCGGTGCCGTGATAGACGAGCACCGGCAGGCGCAGCGCGCCGCGTCCGCGTTCGATGCGCTCCATGGCCGAGAGAATCTCCGCGCCCGTGCGCGCCGGCACCGCGTCGTGATGCACGAGCGGATCCGCGCGGTTCGCGCCGACCACGGCCGGATCGCGCGACAGCAGCGCGGCATCGATCTTCAGCGCGGGAAAGCCCGGCCATAGACGGCTCACGATGCGGCTCAGCGCGAGCATCCAGCGCGGCACGTCGCGCCCCGGCGCGAGCGCGGGGCTCGACAGGATCAGGCCGGCGAGCGGCGGGCCGCCGGCGGCCCGCTCGATCGCATACAGCGCGGCGATCGCGCCGCCCATGCTGTGCCCCATCAGGAACAACGGCGTGTTGTCGCGCGCGGCGCGCGCGACGAGCGCGTCGGCATCGAGCAGGTATTGGTCGAAATGGTCGATCCACGCGCGCCGGCCCGGCGAGCGGCCGTGGCCGCGCAGGTCCGTCGACACCAGCTCGATCCCGGCCGCGTTCAATCGCTCCGCGAGCGCCTGATAGCGGCCGGCGTGCTCGGCGAGGCCGTGCACGAGCGCGATCGTCGCACGCGGCCGGGCGGGCGCCGCGACCGGCCAGCGCGACGACGTCAGCTCCAGGCCGTCCGCGGTGCGCAGCCGGTCGTGGATCGGTCCCTGCGGCGTGGCGGCGGGCGCGGCGTCCCGGGCGGACAGCGTGTCGTTCATGGCGGGCGTCTCCGGTTCGAATGGGGCGTGGTCGTGTCGCACGATCATAGTCGCGGCAGCGTGCGGCGACTATGCGGTGTCCTCTAATTTCGCCTGGTTATGAAACGCTCGGAATCGATTATTAAGATTCATGAGGGGATTGCGGTAAAATCCGCCGCTATTCCAAGATACGGCGGCCGGCAGGCGAAGCAGGGAAGCTCGGCTTTGTCCGCTACCGTCGTTTTGTTTCGCTCATGATCGAAATTCGCAATCTTTCACAGCGGTTCGCCGGCCCGCAAGGCTGGATCGAAGCGCTGCACAACGTCAACCTGACGATCCCGCAAGGCGAGGTGTTCGGCATCATTGGCCGCAGCGGCGCGGGCAAGAGTACGCTCGTGCGCACCCTCAATCTGCTGACCCGGCCGTCGGAGGGCAACGTGGTGGTCGACGGCCGCGACCTGACGCAGCTGTCCGCGAGCGCGCTGCGCGCCGCGCGCCGCGACATCGGCATGATCTTCCAGCACTTCAACCTGCTGTCGTCGCGCACCGTGTTCGACAACGTCGCGCTGCCGCTCGAGCTGGCCGGCGTGAAGCGCGCGGAGATCGAGGCGACGGTGCTGCCGCTGCTCGAACTCGTGGGGCTGTCCGCGCAGAAGGACCGCTATCCGGCCCAGATCAGCGGCGGCCAGAAGCAGCGCGTCGGCATCGCGCGCGCGCTCGCGAGCAAGCCGAAAGTGCTGCTGTCGGACGAGGCGACTTCCGCGCTCGATCCGGAAACCACGCGCGCGATCCTCGAACTGCTCCAGCGGATCAATCGCGAGCTGGGGCTGACGATCGTCCTCATCACGCACCAGATGGAAGTGATCAAGCAGGTCTGCGACCGCGTCGCGGTGCTCGATGCCGGCCGCGTGGTCGAGACGGGCCGCGTGCTCGACGTGTTCCTGCAGCCGCATCACGAAGTGACGCGCGCGCTGATCGGCGACGTGATCGCGCAGGAACTGCCACCGGCGCTCAAGGCGCGCGTCGCCGAGCGCATGAAGACGGGCGCCGGTCATCTGCTGCGCCTGGCGTTCATCGGCTCGGGCGTCGACCAGCCGATCCTGTCGGAGACGATCCGCCGCTACGAGCTGGACTTCAACATCCTGCACGGCCAGATCGACGAGATCCAGGGGCAGGCGTTCGGGTCGCTCGCGGTGCTCGCGGGCGGCGAGCCGGGCAAGGTGGGGCAGGCGCTCGCGTATCTGCGCGAGCAGGGCGTGGTGGTCGAGGAGCTTTCGTATGTTGAGTGAAATGTTCGATATGTTCGTGCAGTCGTTCTGGGAGACGCTGATCATGGTCGGCATCTCCGGGGCGGTGGGCGCGCTCGTCGGCCTGCCGCTCGGCGTGCTGCTGTACCTGACCGATCGCCAGGGCGTGCTGCAGAACCTCGCGGTCAATCGCGTGCTGGGCGGCCTCGTCAATGCGGTGCGCTCGACGCCGTTCATCATCCTGCTGGTCGCGGTGATTCCGTTCACGCGGCTCGTCACCGGGTCGTCGATCGGCACGGCCGCGGCGGTCGTGCCGCTGACGCTCGCGGCGGCGCCGTTCGTCGCGCGTCTCGTCGAGACCGCGCTGCGCGAGGTCGATCGCGGCCTGATCGAGGCCGCGCAGTCGATGGGCGCGACCACCGGCCAGATCGTCTTCAAGGTGCTGCTGCCGGAATCGCTGCCCGGCATCGTCGCGGGACTGACCATCACGTTCGTGTCGCTCGTCGGCTATTCGGCGATGGCGGGCGCGATCGGCGGCGGCGGTCTCGGCGATCTCGGCATCCGTTACGGCTATCAGCGCTATCTGCCCGAAGTGATGTGGACGGTCGTCGCGATCCTGATCGTGTTCGTGCAGATCGTGCAGTCGTTCGGCGACTGGCTGGTGCGACGCCTCAGTCACCGTTGATCCCTTTGTCAGGAGCCAGGAACCGGACATGCAACGACGCTTTGTCTTGAAATTGGCGGCCGCGCTCGGCGTCGTCGCGTGTTTCGCGGGCGCGGTCGACGCGCAGACCATCCGGGTCGGCGTGACGGGCGGCCCGCATGCGCAGGTGATGGAAGTGGTCAAGCAGGTGGCGGCGAAGCAGGGGCTCGACATCAAGGTCGTCGAGTTCTCCGACTACGTGCAGCCGAACGCCGCGCTTGCCGCGGGCGACCTCGATGCGAACAGCTACCAGCACGCGCCGTATCTCGATGCGCAGGTGAAGGATCGCGGCTATCCGCTCGTCAAGGTGGCGGAGACCGTGACGTTTCCGATGGGTCTTTATTCGAAGCGCGTGAAATCGCTGGCCGAGCTGCCGCCGGGCGCGCGCATCGCGATCCCGAACGATCCGACCAACGGCGGCCGCGCCCTGTTGCTGCTGCAGAAGCAGGGCGTGCTGAAGCTGCGCGCGGACGTTGGTCTGAAGGCGACCCGCTTCGACATCGTCGACAATCCGCGCAAACTCAAGATCATCGAGCTGGATGCGGCGCAGATTCCGCGTTCGCTCGGCGACGTCGACGCCGCCGCGATCAATACCAACTATGCGATGGAAGCCGGCCTGAAGCCGAAACAGGATGCGATCGCGATCGAGGGCCCGAACGGCCCGTACGCGAACATCATCGCGATCCGCGCGGCGGATCGCGGCAAGCCCTGGGTCGGGAAACTGGTGGCGGCCTACCATTCGCCGGAGGTGAAGCACTACATCGAGAGCCGCTTCGGCGGCGCGGTGATCGCGGCCTGGTAAGGGCCGCGCGCGCGGGCGATTAGAGGCGAGGGTCGAGAGCCCGGGCTTTGCGTCCGGGTTTTTTCTCTTTTAAAATAGAACGATCGTTCGCTATTGCCGGCGCGCCGCTGAGGAGCGCTATCCTCGAAAACTGCAGACGGGCGGACACGTGGCGCCGCTCAGGCGGGCCTCGCTATAGAATGGCCGCTGGTCGTATTCGTAACTTTGGAGCGTGTGCATGAAAATCCTGGTGCCAGTGAAGAGAGTGGTCGATTACAACGTGAAGGTCCGGGTGAAGTCGGACGGCACGGGCGTCGACATTGCGAACGTGAAGATGTCGATGAACCCGTTCGACGAGATCGCGGTTGAAGAAGCCGTGCGCCTGAAGGAAGCGGGCGTGGCGACGGAAGTGATCGCCGTGTCGGTGGGCGTGTCGCAGGCGCAGGAGACGCTGCGCACGGCGCTGGCGATCGGCGCGGACCGCGCGATCCTCGTGGAGTCGGCTGATGAAGTGCAGCCGCTCGGCGTGGCGAAGATCCTGAAGGCGCTGGTCGACAAGGAACAGCCGCAACTGGTGATCCTCGGCAAGCAGGCGATCGACGACGATTCGAACCAGACGGGCCAGATGCTGGCGGCGCTGGCGAACCTGCCGCAGGCGACCTTCGCCTCGAAGGTGACGGTGGCCGACGGTAAGGCGACGGTCGCGCGCGAAGTGGACGGCGGCGCGGAAACGCTGTCGCTGACGCTGCCGGCCGTGGTGACGACGGACCTGCGCCTGAACGAGCCGCGCTACGTGACGCTGCCGAACATCATGAAGGCGAAGAAGAAGCCGCTGGAAACGGTGAAGCCGGCGGACCTGGGCGTGGACGTCGCGCCGCGCCTGAAGACGCTGAAAGTGGTGGAGCCGCCGAAGCGCGCGGCCGGCGTGAAGGTGGCGGACGTGAAGACGCTGGTCGAGAAGCTGAAGACCGAAGCCAAGGTGCTGTAAGGGGAGCGGACACAAATGACGATTCTGGTAATTGCGGAACACGACAACGCGTCGATCAAGGCGGCCACGTTGAACACGGTGGCGGCGGCGGCGAAGATCGGCGGCGACATTCACGTGCTGGTGGCGGGCCACAACGCGCAGGGCGCGGCGGACGCGGCAGCGAAGATCGCGGGCGTGAGCAAGGTGCTGCTGGCCGACGCGCCGCAGCTCGAAGCGGGCCTCGCGGAGAACGTCGAGGCGACGGTGCTGAATGTCGCGAAGGACTACTCGCATATCCTCGCGCCGGCGACGGCCTACGGCAAGAACATCGCGCCGCGGATCGCGGCGAAGCTCGATGTCGCGCAGATCTCGGACATCACCGCGGTGGATTCGGCGGACACGTTCGAGCGGCCGATCTACGCGGGCAATGCGATCGCGACGGTGCAGTCGAGCGACCCGATCAAGGTGATCACGGTGCGCGCGACGGGCTTCGACCCGGTGGCGGCGGAAGGCGGCAGCGCGTCGGTGGAGAAGATCGAGGCGGCGGCCGATGCGGGCCTCGCGCAGTTCGTGAGCCGTGAAGTGACCAAGCTGGACCGGCCGGAGCTGACGAGCGCGAACATCATCGTGTCGGGCGGCCGGGGCCTCGGCAGCGGCGAGAATTACACGAAGGTGCTGGAGCCGCTGGCGGACAAGCTGTCGGCCGCGCTGGGCGCCTCGCGCGCGGCGGTCGACGCGGGCTATGTGCCGAACGATTATCAGGTGGGCCAGACGGGCAAGATCGTCGCGCCGCAGCTGTACATCGCGGTCGGCATCTCGGGTGCGATCCAGCATCTGGCCGGCATGAAGGATTCGAAGGTGATCGTGGCGATCAACAAGGATCCGGAAGCGCCGATCTTCAGCGTGGCCGACTACGGCCTCGTGGGCGATCTGTTCACGCTGGTGCCGGAGTTGGTCGGCGAGCTGGGCTGAGCCCGGGCGCGGCGCGCCGCGCACTCACGCCGTTCAGGCATCGAACCGAAGGGGCGCGGCAAGCGCCCCTTTTTCATTGACAAGCACAGGCGACAGGAGAAGAGCACCATGAGCTATCACGCCCCCGTCAAGGACATGCTGTTCGTGATGAAGGAATTGGCCGGCCTCGACGCGGTTGCGCGGCTGCCGGGCTTCGAGGACGCCGGTTTCGAGACGGCGCGGGCGGTGCTGGAGGAATCGGCGAAGTTCTGCGGGGAGGTGCTGGCGCCGCTGAACGTGGAGGGCGACCGCAATCCGAGCAGCTGGAAGGACGGCGCGGTGACGGCGACGCCGGGTTTCGGCGAGGCGTTCCGGCAGTTCGTGGAAGGCGGATGGCAAGGATTGCAACACCCGACCGAATACGACGGCCAGGGGTTGCCGAAGCTGGTGGCGACGCCGTGCATCGAGATGCTGAACGCGGCGAACCTGTCGTTCGCGCTGTGCCCGCTGTTGACGGACGGCGCGATCGAGGCGCTGCTGACGGCGGGCACGGACGCGCAGAAGCAGCGCTACGTGCCGAAGCTGATTTCGGGCGAGTGGACGGGGACGATGAACCTGACGGAGCCGCAGGCGGGCTCGGATCTGGCGCTGGTGCGGTCGCGGGCGGAGCCGCGGGCGGACGGGTCGTACCAGGTGTTCGGCACGAAGATCTTCATCACGTGGGGCGAGCACGATATGGCGGAGAACATCGTGCACCTGGTGCTGGCGCGCACGCCGGGCGCGCCGGAAGGGGTGAAGGGGATTTCGCTGTTCATCGTGCCGAAGTTCCTGGTGAACGAGGACGGCAGCCTGGGGGCGCGCAACGACGTGCAGTGCGTGTCGATCGAGCACAAGCTCGGGATCAAGGCGAGCCCGACGGCGGTGCTGCAATATGGCGATCACGGCGGCGCGGTGGGGTATCTGGTGGGCGACGAGAATCGCGGGCTGGAGTACATGTTCATCATGATGAACGCGGCGCGGTTCGGGGTGGGGATGCAGGGCGTCGGGGTGGCGGAGCGGGCGTACCAGAAGGCGGCGGCCTTTGCGAAGGAGCGGGTGCAGAGCCGGCCGGTGGACGGTTCGGCGAGACAGTCGGTCACGATCATCCATCACCCGGACGTGCGGCGCATGCTGGCGACGATGCGGGCGCTGACGGAAGGCGCGCGGGCGTTGGCGTATGTGGCGGCGGCGCACAGCGACCACGCGCATCGTCATCCGGACGAGACGGAGCGTGCGCGCCACCAGGGGATCTACGAATATCTGGTGCCGGTCGTGAAGGGCTGGAGCACGGAGATGGTGAACGAGGTGGCGAGCCTGGGCGTGCAGGTGCACGGCGGGATGGGCTTCATCGAGGAGACGGGTGCGGCGCAGTACTACCGCGACGCGCGGATCCTGGCGATCTACGAAGGGACGACGGCGATCCAGGCGAACGATCTGGTGGGCCGGAAGACGCAGCGCGACGGCGGGGCGGTGGCGCAGGCGCTGCTGGCGGAGGTGCGCAAGACGGTAGAGGCGTTGGGCGCGCAGGAAGGCGCGGCGTTCGCGTCGATGCGCACGCAGCTGGCGCGCGGCGCGCAGTCGCTGGCGGCGGTGGTGGAGTACGTGGTGGTGACGGCGAAGCGTGATCCGAATGCGGTGTTCGCGGGCAGCGTGCCGTACCTGAAGCTGGCGGGGATCGTGCTGGGCGGCTGGCAGATGGGGCGTGCGCTGCTGGCGGCGCATCGCGAGCGTGAATCGGACCCGGCATTCCACGACGCGAAAATCGCGATCGCGCAGTTCTACGCGGAGCACCTGCTCACGCAGGCGGGCGGCCTGGAGGCGGCGGTGCTGTCCGCCGACAGCGCGGGCGGCGTGCTCGCGCTGAGCGAGGACCAGTTCTGAGTCGTACGCGGACGCGAAGCGGCATGAAAAACGGCGCCCTCGGGCGCCGTTTGCACTGGAGCGCGGCCGGCGCTTACGCGTATGCGGGGCGGTGCTGGCCGACGGTCTCGCGCAGGTAGCGATGCACCGACAGGTCGTCCGCCTGGATCGCGGGCTTCTTGCCCGACATCAGGTCGGCGAGCAGCTGGCCCGAACCGCAGGACATGGTCCAGCCGAGCGTGCCGTGGCCCGTGTTCAGGAACAGGTTCGACACCGGCGTGCGGCCGACCACCGGCGTGCCGTCCGGCGTCATCGGACGCAGGCCGGTCCAGAAGGTCGCCTTCGAGGTGTCGCCGCCGCCCGGGAAGAGGTCGTTGACGCACATTTCGAGCGTCTCGCGACGCGCTTCGAGCAGCCGCCTGTCGAAGCCGACGATCTCCGCCATGCCGCCCACACGGATGCGCTGGTCGAAGCGGGTGATCGCGATCTTGTAGGTCTCGTCGAGTACGGTCGAGATCGGCGCGGCGGCCGTATCGACGATCGGCGCGGTGATCGAATAGCCCTTCAGCGGATAGACCGGGATCTTCACGAGATTCGCGAGCAGCGCGGTCGAGTAGGAGCCGAGCGCCACCACGTAGGCGTCGCCGCGCACCATCTCGGCGCCGCACTGCACGCCGGCGATCTTGCCGCCCGCCACGGCGAGCGCGTCGATCGGCGTGTTGTAGCGGAACTTCACGCCGAGCGACTCCGCGAGCGCGGCGAGGCGCGTCGTGAACAGCTGGCAGTCGCCGGTTTCGTCGCCCGGCAGCCGCAGGCCGCCCGTGAGCTTGCGCGACACCGCGGCGAGCGCGGGTTCGGCGCGGCCCAGTTCGGCGGGCGACAGCAGTTCGTACGGGACATTCGCGTCTTGGAGCACCGCGATGTCCTTCGCGGCGCCGTCGAGCTGCTGCTGGGTGCGGAACACCTGCAGCGTGCCGCCCGTGCGGCCTTCATATTCGATACCGGTGTCGGTGCGCAGCGCCTGCAGGCATTCGCGGCTGTATTCCGCGAGCCGCACCATGCGGCCCTTGTTCTCGGCGTAGCGCGCCTCGGTGCAGTTGCGCAGCATCTGCCACATCCATTGCAGCTGGAAGCGGGTGCCGTCGAGGCGGATCGCGAGCGGCGCGTGCTTCTGGAACATCCACTTGACGGCCTTCAGCGGCACGCCCGGCGCGGCCCACGGCGCGGCGTAGCCCGGCGAGATCTGGCCGGCGTTCGCGAAGCTGGTTTCGAGCGCCGGGCCGACCTCGCGATCGATCACAGTGACTTCATGGCCGGCGCGCGCCAGATAATAGGCGCTTGCCACGCCGACCACACCGCTGCCCAAGATCACCACACGCATAGCTGCTCCAAGATGGAAGGTCGGGCGGCGCCGGCGCGATGCGCTGAACCTTCGCTGCCCTAGTTTTTTGCGCTATGGTATTGTCGAATCGCCAGTTTTTGTTATCGTATTTTTTTGATTTTCAGTCGAAACCCAATGAGAACTCAACGCCAACCGGTGCGCGCGCTCGACAAGCTCGACCGCCGCATCCTGAAGCTGTTGCAGGACGACGGTCGCATGGCGATGAAGGACCTCGCCGAGCAGGTCGGCCTGACGGTCACGCCATGCATCGAACGGGTGCGCCGGATGGAGCGCGACGGCGTGATCACCGGCTACCACGCGCGGGTCGATCCGGGGCAGCTGGGCGCCGCGCTGCTGGTGTTCGTCGAGATCACGCTGGACCACAAGAACGGCAGCATGTTCGAGCAATTCCGGCGGGAGGTCATGAAGATCGACGAGGTGCTCGAGTGCCATCTGGTGTCGGGGGATTTCGACTACCTGATCAAGGCGCGCATCGGCGAGATGGCCGACTATCGGAAGCTGCTCGGCGATATCCTGCTGCAGCTGCCCGGGGCCGTGCAGTCGAAGAGTTATGTCGTGATGGAGGAGATCAAGGAGACGCTGACGATCTCGGTCGACGAGTAGGCGGGCGGACTTGGCATCGTTGCGTTAATACTGTATAAATATCCAGTATTAACGAAGGCGTGTTGGCGGCTCCGGCCGCATCCAGGTGCGTGATGAGCGATCGATCCGATGTCGAGTACCCGATTGCGCCGCCCGCGCCCCGCAAGGGGCGCGGGGCGGTCGGCAATCTGCAGGGGCGTTACGAGGTGCTGCAGCGCGAGCAGGTCGACGACGGCTGGACGCCATCCGACGACGAACTGCCGCCCGCGCTGCGCACGCAGGTGTTCGAGGAGCGCGCGAAGAGCATCCTCACGCGCAATGCGTCGCCGGACATTCCATTCAGCGTGTCGCTCAACCCGTACCGGGGGTGCGAGCATGGCTGCATCTATTGCTTCGCGCGGCCGACGCATAGCTATCTGGGTCTGTCGCCGGGGCTCGATTTCGAAAGCCGCCTCTATGCGAAGGTGAACGCAGCCGAATTGCTCAAGCGCGAATTCGCGAAGAAGCACTACATCCCCGAGCCCATCGCGCTCGGCGTCAGCACCGACGCCTACCAGCCGGTCGAGCGCGACCTGCGCATCACGCGGCAGGTCATCCAGGTGATGCACGACCACGGGCAGCCGTTCGCGGCGATCACGAAATCCTCGCTGATCGAGCGCGATCTCGATCTGCTCGCGCCGATGGCCGCGCGCGGGCAGGTGATGGCCGCGGTCACCATCACGACGCTCGATGCCGAACTCGCGCGTGCGCTCGAGCCGCGGGCCGCGACGCCCGCGCGGCGGCTGCGCACGATCCGCGCCTTGCGCGACGCGGGCGTGCCGGTCGGCGTCAGCATCGCGCCCGTGATCCCGTTCGTCACCGAGCCCGATCTCGAGCGCGTACTGGAGGCGTGCGCGGAAGCGGGCGCGACGCATGCGAGCTATATCGTGCTGCGCCTGCCCTGGGAGGTCGCCCCCCTGTTCAAGGAGTGGCTGGCCGCGCATTTCCCGGATCGCGCGGACCGAGTGATGAGCCGCGTGCGCGACATGCGCGGCGGCAAGGATTACGAGTCGGCGTTCGGCCAGCGGATGAAGGGGGAAGGGATCTGGGCCGACCTGTTGAGGCAGCGCTTCCAGCAGGCGGTCAAGCGGCTCGGCTTGAACGTGCGCCGGGGCGGCGCGCTCGACATGTCGTTGTTCAGGATGCCGGACAAGCCGCGTGCGGCGGCGCCGTTCAAGGCGGCGCGCGACGCTGCGCAATTGAGCCTGTTTTCCGAGTAGCGCGCTTGCCCGTGAAGGGCGGATGCCGGCGGGCGCGCCGCTTACTGCGAAAGCTGCTTTGCCGCTTCGACCTGGGCCTCGAAGTAGGTTTGGAACGACAGGGCGAGGGCCGTCATCAGCAGAAACGCGCCGATCAGCAGCGAAAAGATCACGATGAAGATCACGGTCCAGCCGGAGCGGCTGTGGCGGCCGGTTTCCGCATTGAATTGCGCATCCCATTTCTCGTCGGGGCGCAGGCCGTAGACGAGCGCCGCGAGGAACGCCGCGAACAGCGAGATCGCGCCCGGTGCCGCCAGCCACCAGCCGAGCGTCGCGCTGCGCTGCGAATCGATCAGCAGCAGGATGCCCGGGATGCCGATCAGCGTGCCGAGCAGGTGCGCCCAGCCGGCGAGATCGCGCCAGCCGTACAGATAGAAGCGATGCGCGCCGAGCGAGCCGAGCAGGAAGGCGAGCGCGGCCGTGAGGGTCTTGGAGCGGAAACGGGGCGGGCGGCTGGACATGGGCGGGCGATGTGTCGACTGGGGGAGGGCCGCGCGGCGCGGCGAACGGGCTGGCATTCTACGATGCGAGGCTGCGCGCGGTCACGCCCGTGCTGCGTCAAGGTGCCGCATAGGTGACCCGGTAGATCGCGCCGGCGTGGTCGTCGCTGACGAGCAGGGAGCCGTCGGGCAGCGGCAGCACGTCGGCCGGCCGGCCCCAGGCGCTGTCGTCGGCGCCGAGCCATCCGGCGATGAACACTTCCTGGCGCGCGCGCTGGCCATCCGCGCCCGCGGTCACCCGCACCACGCGATAGCCGACCTTGCGGCTGCGGTTCCATGAGCCATGCTCGGCGATGAAGATGCTGTTGCGATAGCTGGCCGGGAACATCGCGCCGGTATAGAAGCGCATGCCGAGGGCCGCCACGTGGGCGCCGAGCTTCAGCGCGGGCGGCGCGTAGCGCGCGCAGTCGTGGCCCTGGCCGAATTCCGGGTCCGGCACATCGCCCGCATGGCAGAACGGATAGCCGAAATCGAGTCCCGCGCGCGGCGCGCGGTTCAGCGTGTCGTCGGGGCGATCGTCGCCGAGCAGGTCGCGGCCGTTGTCGGTGAACCAGAGCGCGTGCGTGACCGGGTGCCACGCGAAGCCGACCGAATTGCGCACGCCGCGCACGTAAGGCTCGTACCCACTGCCGTCGGGGTTCATGCGCCCGATCATCGCGTAGCGGTCGCGGTCCGCGAGACAGATATTGCAGGGCGCGCCGGTCGGCACGTACAGCTTGCCGTCGGGGCCGAACGCGATGAACTTCCAGCCGTGATGGCGTTCGGTCGGCAGCGCGTCGGTCACGACGGCCGGTTCGGGCGGCGCGGCGAGCCGGTTGTCGATCCCGTCGAAGCGCAGGATGCGCGAGATCGCCGATACATAGAGATCGCCGTTCCGATAGGCGACGCCGACCGGCATCGAGAGCCCCGAGGCGATCACCTGGTGCGCGGCGACCCGGCCGTCCCGCAGCGTCAGCGCGTGCACGCGACCGTCGGTGCTGCCCACGTACAGGATGCCGCGCGGCGACCAGGCCATCTCGCGTGCGGTCGGCACGTCGTCGGCCAGCACCTCGACGTGGAAGCCGGGCGGCAGGGTCAGGCGCTCGATGGGCAAGGCGGCGCGCGCGAGCGACGCGGCGAACATCAGGCAAAGCAGAGCGGGGCGCAGCCGCGAGGCGCGCAACAGGGGGCGGGCTGCCTGACGGCGCGTGGATTTCAGGCGCATGACGAATAACGGGGAAGGAGCAACCAGGATCGCATCATGGGAAAATTGTAAGTCTGTTGTTCGGCCGCCGGGCGGCCGTCGGCGCATTTTGTGCGGTAAGTGTTTGTTGTGCCTCTTGTTTCCCGCTATAATCCCGTGTTTCAGTAGTTTCGAACCCGGTTTACCCGAAGGATTTCATATGGTCATCATCCGTCTGGCTCGCGGCGGCTCGAAGAAGCGCCCGTTCTACAACATCGTCGCAACCGATTCGCGTAACCGTCGTGACGGCCGCTTCATCGAGCGCGTCGGCTTCTACAACCCGGTTGCCGAGAAGGGCGAAGCACTGCGTATCGTGCAAGATCGTCTGGCGTACTGGCAAGGCGTGGGCGCGCAGCTGTCGCCGACCGTCGAGCGTCTCGTCAAGCAAGCGCAAAAGGCGCAGCCGGCTGCCTAACATGGCGCGGTTTGCCGGACGTGCCGTCCGAGAGGTTTGCTGATGTCGGATCACGATTCCGGTAGCGCCAAGGGCGCGCGCGGGCGAACGCCGTTTGGCGTGTTCGTCCGCAAGCCCGTCGAGCGCGCGTCCGAACAGGGCGTCGCGGGCGGGGAACACACGAGCGTCGAGACGGCGCAGGCCTGGCCCGACGATGCGGTCGAGGTCGGCGCGGTCGTCGATGCGTACGGCCTCAAGGGCTGGGTCAGGATTGCGGCCCATGCCGGGGCGGGGCGAGGCGGCGATGCGCTCCTCAAGGCCCGTCACTGGTGGCTGGAGCAGAAGGGCGGTGCGCGTGCCGGCATGCGCGTGTCCCAGGCGAAGACGCATGGCGACTCGGTCGTCGCGCATCTCGCCGGCCTGGATGACCGCGATGCGGCGCTGGCGATGCGCGGTACGCGCGTGTTCGTGGGCCGCGGCGATTTTCCGGCGCTGGCCGCCGATGAATTCTACTGGGTGGATCTGATCGGTCTCGACGTCGTCAACGAAGCGGGTGTTGCGCTTGGCGAGGTCGCCGACATGATCGACAACAGCGTGCATTCGATCATGCGGATCACCTACCCGTCGACCGGCAAGGATGGTCGGCCGGTGACCGGCGAGCGGCTGATCCCGTTCGTCGGCGTGTATGTCAAGACGGTGGATCAGGCGGCGCGGCGGATCGTGGTCGACTGGGAAGCCGATTACTGAAATGAATCAGGCTCAGGAGCGCGCGATGCAGTTCGATGTCGTCACGCTCTTTCCCGAGATGTTTCGTGCGCTGACCGAGTGGGGCATCACGAGCCGCGCGGTGAAGCAGGGGCGTTTCGGTTTGCGCACGTGGAATCCGCGCGATTTCACGACGGACAACTATCGCACCGTCGATGATCGTCCGTATGGCGGCGGTCCCGGCATGGTGATGCTGGCCAAGCCGCTCGAGGCGGCGATCGGTGCGGCGAAGGCCGCGCAGGCGGAGCAGGGCGTGGCGGTGTCGCGGGTGGTCATGATGTCACCGCAAGGCGCACCGCTCACCCACGAGCGCGTGACGCGGATGGCGAATGAGCCCGGCGTCGTGCTGCTGTGCGGCCGCTACGAGGCGATCGACCAGCGTCTGCTCGATCGCTGTGTCGACGAGGAAATCAGCCTCGGCGATTTCGTGCTGTCGGGCGGCGAATTGCCGGCGATGGCGCTGATGGACGCGGTGGTCCGGCTGCTGCCCGGCGTGCTCAATGATGCACAGTCGGCGGTGCAGGACAGTTTCGTGGACGGCCTGCTCGATTGTCCGCACTACACGCGCCCCGAGGAGTACGAGGGCGAGCGGGTGCCGGACGTGCTGCTCGGCGGCCATCACGCGGAAATCGAGCGCTGGCGTCGCCAGCAGGCGTTGAGCAATACGCTGAAGAAGCGTCCGGACCTGATCGTCCAGGCGCGTCGCAACAAGTTGTTGAGCCGGGCCGATGAGGCGTGGCTCGCAAGTTTCCCGAAGGAAGCGAAGCAGACCTCCTGAGGTCGTCTCGCGGATTCGGGACCAGGCGGTGTCGCGGCATGCGTGCCCGGCGCCAGATGTGAATCCATCCTCTATCGGGGCCGAGCCGGGTTAACCGCAGGCGCGAACGCCGACATGATGGTTTTAGGAGTCAGTGATGAATCTGATCGCAAAACTTGAGCAGGAAGAAATCGAGCGCGCGCTCGCAGGCAAGACCATCCCCGAATTCGCCCCCGGCGATACGGTGATCGTGAACGTGAATGTGGTTGAAGGTACCCGCAAGCGCGTCCAGGCCTACGAAGGCGTCGTGATCGCGAAGCGCAACCGTGGCCTCAACTCGGCCTTCATCGTCCGCAAGATTTCGTCGGGCGAAGGCGTCGAGCGTACGTTCCAGACCTACTCGCCGCTGCTGGCGAGCATCGTCGTGAAGCGTCGCGGTGACGTGCGTCGCGCGAAGCTGTACTACCTGCGCGAGCGTTCGGGCAAGTCGGCCCGGATCAAGGAAAAGCTGGTGTCGAAGGATCGCACCGCTGCCGCTCCGCAAGCGTAAATGTTGTAAGGAAAAAGCACCCTTCCGGGTGCTTTTTTCATTCCGGCGCGACAATACGCAGATCCCCGCCCATACGAAGAGCGCCCTTTGACCCGCCGCCCGATCATCGATCCCGAAGTTCTGCCCGTCGAAGCCACCGGCAGCGATCTGCCCGCCGTGGCCCCCCGCCTCCTGACGCCCGCCGGCCTGCGCGAACGCTTCTCGCAATCGCTCGAATGGAACCGGGAGCCCGACGAAGTGCGCCTGGACGGCGATCCGCGCAGCGCGGCCGTGCTGGTGCCGTTCGTCGTGCGCGAGCACGGCCTGACCGTGCTGCTGACCCGGCGCACCGCTCATCTCAATGATCACGCGGGGCAGATCAGCTTCCCCGGCGGGCGCCGCGAGCCCGACGACGCGGATGCGCGCGCCACCGCGCTGCGCGAGGCGTGGGAGGAGATCGCGCTGGACCAGGAGCGGGTCGAGGTGCTGGGCGCGCTGCCCGATTACCTGACGGGGACCGGATTTTGCGTGGCGCCCATCGTCGCGCTCGTGCATCCGCCGTTCACGGTCCAGGCGGACACCTTCGAAGTCGCCGAGATTTTCGAGGTGCCGCTCGCGTTCCTGATGAATCCTGCCCACCACGAGGTGCGCGTGTTTCGTTGGGAGGGCGGCGAGCGTCGTTTTTTCGCGATGCCGTATCCGGATGGGCGCGTCGACGGACATTACTTCATCTGGGGCGCAACAGCGGGTATGTTGCGCAATCTTTACCGCTTTTTAACGGCTGCCTGAGCATGCCGGTCGCCCGGGCGAGCTTGTCCTGCGGGCGCGGCAGGCCATGCCGGGCGTGGGCTGTGCTATCGTTATGCGAAAAATCTCATAACGCGGATCGCCCGACTTTCGCATGACTTTCTTCTCGGTTCTCCTCGCACTCATCATCGAACAGGTCCGCGCGCTGTCGCCGAGCAATCCGGTCTTCGCGCTGTTTCAGTTCCATGCGGAAACCGCCGCGCACGGCTTCGACGCCGGCAAGAAAAAACATGGCGTGCTGGCCTGGCTGGTCGTCGTGCTGCCCTGGGTGCTGGGCGTCGCGCTCGTGTATTTCCTGTTGTTCAAGCTGAGTTTCGTGCTCGCGTTCCTGTGGAACGTCGTGGTCGTGTACTTCACGCTGGGTTTCCGCCAGTTCAGCCACTATTTCACCGACATCCATCTCGCGCTCAACAACGACGACGTGCCGCGCGCGCGCGAGATTCTCCACGAATGGACCGGCATGGACACGGTCGACATGCCGGTGGGCGAGATCGTCCGCCACACGCTGATCCATGCGGTGATCGCGTCGCATCGCCACGTATTCGGCGTGTTCTTCTGGTTCGTGCTGCCGGTCGGCCCGGCCGGCGCGGTGCTGTACCGGATCGCGGAATACCTGGCGCGCAGCTGGTCGGTGCCGGCCGATGACCGCACCGCGGCCTTCTCCAATTTCGCGCAGCGCGCGTTCTTCGTGATCGACTGGGTGCCGGCGCGCCTCACGGCGCTTGGTTTCGCGATCGTCGGCAATTTCGAGGACGCGATCTATGCGTGGCGCAACCATACGCGCCAATGGCCCGACCCGAACGACGGCGTGCTGCTGGCCGCCGGCAGCGGCGCGCTGGGTGCGCGCCTCGCGGGGCCGCTCGCCGAGCCGTCGGGCATCGACGCGCTCGCGGTCGGCGACAGCGGCCCGCTGACGGTCGGCGACGACTGCACGCCGCGCACGCTGCAGTCGGCTGTCGGGCTGGTCTGGCGCGCCGTGATCCTGTGGATGATCCTGCTGCTGATGCTGACCATCGCGGTGTGGGTGTCGTGACGTCGACGCGCCTTTCGCGTTCCGCCCATTGAAAAAGCCGGCTCGAAGCCGGCTTTTTCGTATCTGCCCCTGCCCGCGGGGCGTTCCCGCGCGGCGCGCTCAACCGTCGCGCGGGTCGCGCGCCGCGCCGCAGCGCCAGCATTCGGTGAACTGCGCCTCGAGCGTCTCGCCGCACCGTCCGCAGCGCCACGGCGCGGCGTCCGCGCGCGGGCCCCGTGCGGCGGCGTCGATCAGGCGCCGCGCGAGCGCTTCGTCGCGTTCGTCGTCGAGCCAGATCTCGGGGCCGCACTGGTCGGCCGGGATTCCGCCGAGCGCGCCCGTGGCATAGCGGTTGTGCAATTCGCAGCCGATGCCGGCCGCGCTCAGCACGTTGGCCCAGTGCTGGGCGGTCGCGAGATCGGGGGCTTTCAGTCGCATCGCGGTCCCGGCGGGCCTAGCGCACCACCTGGCTCGCCTCGTGCACGAGCTGCGCGTACAGCGCGTGACGCGTCGGGGCGATGCGGCCGTCGGCGACCGCTTCGAGGATCGCGCAGCCGGGCTCGTGCAGATGGTGGCAGTTGTAGAAACGGCAGTCGGCGAGCAACGGTCGGAATTCAGGGAACGCGCGCTCCAGCATGCCTTCCGTCAGATGATAGAGCCCGAATTCCTGGAAGCCCGGCGAATCGATCAGCGCGCCGCCGTCCGGCAGCGGGTAGAGGCGCGTGAAGGTGGTCGTGTGACGGCCGCTGTTGAGCGCCGCGGAGATCTCGCGGGTGGCGGCCTCAGCGTCCGGGACGAGCAGGTTGACGAGGGTCGACTTGCCCATGCCCGACTGGCCGAGCAGGATCGTCGCGTGGCCGGCGAGATGCGGCGCAAGCTGCGCGCGGGCGTCCTCCGGGCGGCCCTTGACCGACATCTCCAGCACCGCGTAGCCGAGCGCGCGATATGGCGCGAGGCGTGCGCGCGCCACATCCAGCGCGGCTTCGACGTCGATCTTGTTCAGCACGATCAGCGGCTTGAGCGCGTTGGCCTCGGCCGCGATCAGCGCGCGGCCGAGCAGATCCTCGCTGAAATAGGGCTCGGTCGCGAGCACGATCAGCAACTGGTCGAGGTTAGCGGCGAACAGCTTCGACTTGAACTGGTCCGAGCGGTACAGCAGGTTGCGTCGCTTGCCGATCTCGACGATCACGCCCTGGTCGGCCGAGCTGCGCTCGTAGAACACCTGGTCGCCGACCGCGACCTCGCTGCGCTTGCCGCGCGGAAAGCACTGCAGCATGGCTTCGCCGCTCGCGGGTGCCACGAGGTAGTGGCGGCCGTGCGCGGCGATCACGCGCCCTTCGGCGCGCTCGCCGCCGCGGGCGGGCCGGGCCGGCTGGTTACGGGGCGGGCGGCTCATGAGTGTTGCAGCAGACGGTCGATGCGCTGCGAGGCGGGCGGGTGCGAATAGTAGAACGCGGTATAGACCGGGTCGGGCGTCAGCGTCGATGCGTTGTCCTCATAGAGCTTGACGAGCGCGTTGACGAGATCCCGGGCGTCGGTCTGGCTGGCCGCGAACGCGTCGGCCTCGAACTCGTGCTTGCGCGAGCTGAGGCTGCCGAGCGGCGTGACGAAGAACAGGAAGACCGGCATCGCGAGCACGAACAGCACGAGCGCGAGGCCCGCGTTGCTGCTGGTCAGCGACGGCATCACGCCGAGGCCCGTGTAGAACCAGCTGCGCTGCGCGAGCCAGCCGAGCAGGGCGAGCATCGCGAGGCTCAGCACGAACGACACGAGCATCCGCTTGATCACGTGGCGGCGTTTGAAATGGCCGAGCTCGTGCGCGAGCACGGCCTCGATCTCGCTGCCGGACAGGCGCGCGAGCAGGGTGTCGAAGAACACGATGCGCTTGGCCGCGCCGAAGCCGGTGAAATAGGCGTTGCCGTGCGCGGAGCGGCGGCTGCCGTCCATCACGAACAGCCCCTTGGCGGCGAAGCCGCAGCGCGTCATCAGGCCCTCGATGCGCGCGCGCAGCGCGTCGTCGCCGAGCGGCTCGAACTTGTTGAACAGCGGCGCGATGAAGGTCGGGTACAGCACCAGGACGAGCATCTGGAACACGCCCCAGACGATCCAGGTCCACAGCCACCACAGCGCGCCCGTCTGGTTCATCAGCCACAGCACGACGAACAGCAGCGGCAGGCCCAGTGCGGCGCCGAGCAGCGTGTTTTTCACGAGATCGGTGAAGAACAGCCGTTTTGTCATCCGATTGAAGCCGAAGCGCGCCTCGATGCCGAACTGCCGGTAGTACTCGAACGGCAGGTCGATCACGCTCGTGACGGCCAGCACGGCCGCGACCAGCGCGACCTGCTGCGCATAGCCGTGGCCGAGCCAGCCGGCCAGCAGCGTGTCGAGCGCGCCGACGCCGCCCAGCAGCGTGAGCCCGACCAGCACCGCCGCGCTGACGACGATCTCCAGCAGGGTGAGGCGGGTGCGCTCGATCGTGTAGTCGGCGGCGCGCTGGTGCGCGGCGAGCGGGATGGTCGCGCGGAACTGTTCGGGCACGCGGCCGCGATGGGCGGCGACGAAGCGGGTCTGCCGCGACGCGAGCCATAGCTTGGTGCCGACCATCGCGAGGACCGCGGCGGCAAACAGCAGGGTGAACGTATAGGAGGACATCGAGGGAGCCAGTGGTATCTATGCGAGAATTATATGTTCTTGCGGACCGGGCTCGCTCGACGATCTCCGGCCGCGTGGGCGGCCGCTCGCCGCCCGCCATTTTCCAGGATGACTCATGACCGACACTTCCGCTCCCGCCGGCGCGCCCGCGCTTGTCCGCACCGATATGAATCTGGTGTGGCTCGACATGGAAATGACGGGGCTCAATCCGGACGAGGACCGCATCATCGAGATCGCGGTGGTCGTCACTAATTCGACGCTCGACGTCGCCATCGAGGGGCCGGTGCTCGCGATCCGCCAGAGCGATGAAACCCTCGCCAAGATGGACGACTGGAACAAGAACACCCACGGCCGCTCGGGCCTGATCGACCGGGTGCGCGCGTCGACCGTCACGGAGGCCGACGCGGCCGCGCAGATCGAGGCGTTCCTGGCCCAGTACGTGCCGCCCGGCAAGTCGCCGATGTGCGGCAATTCGATCTGCCAGGACCGCCGCTTCATGGCGCGCTGGATGCCGGAGCTCGAACGCTTCTTCCACTACCGCAATCTCGACGTCAGCACGCTCAAGGAGCTGTGCCGCCGCTGGCAGCCGGCCATCTACAAGGGTTTCCAGAAGCGCGCGATGCACACGGCGCTTGCCGACATCCACGAGTCGATCGACGAGCTCAAGTACTACCGCGAACACTTCCTGATCCCGGCCGCCGCGCCGGCGGCCTGAGGGCGGAAGGGCGGGCGGCGAGGCCCTCAGCCGGGCGCGCGCCGCGCGCTCTTCGGGCGGAACGCGTCGACCACCTCCGGCGCAGTCTCCGCGTACGGACCGCCGATCAGGTCGATGCAGTAAGGCACCGCGGCGAAGATGCCCGGCACCTTCACGGCGCCGTCGCCGCCGCGCAGCCCTTCGAGGGTTTCCCTGATCGACTTCGGCTGGCCCGGCAGGTTGATGATCAGCGCCGCGTGCCCGGCGGTCTCGCGGATCACCGCGACCTGCCGCGACAGGATCGCGGTCGGCACGAAATTCAGGCTGATCTGCCGCATCTGCTCGCCGAACCCCGGCATCTCCCTGGTCGCCACCGCGAGCGTCGCCTCGGGCGTCACGTCGCGGCGGGCCGGGCCCGTGCCGCCCGTGGTCAGCACCAGGTCGCAGCCGGCCACGTCGACCAGCTCGACGAGCGTGGCCGAGATGGTCGGCGCGTCGTCCTGGATCAGCCGCGTTTCGGCCCGCCACGGCGAGCGCAGCGCCTGGCCGAGCCAGCCCTCGAGGGCCGGGATGCCCTGGTCCTCGTAGACGCCGCTGCTCGCGCGATCGCTGATCGACACGAGGCCGACCACGAGTTCGTCGGGGTGGTTACGCTGTGTCGTCGTCATCGTCGGGCTCCTCGGCGTCGCCGGCGGCATCGCCCGGCGCGCCGCTGGCGGCCTTGATCCACTGGAACAGCTCGCGGAAATAGCGCGGCGGCCGGCCCTGCTCGGTTTCCTTGCGCGCGTTGCGGATCAGCGTGCGGCCTTCCTGCACGTCGGCGGCCGGATGCCGGCGGATGAACTCGGTCAGCGCGTCGTCGTTCGCGAGCAGCTGTTCGCGGGTGCGCTCGATCCAGTGCAGCTTGGCGGTCTCGGCCTTGTTGACGCCGCGCTGGGTGTCGAGCGCGGTGCGCAGCGCGGCCGTCTCGGCGTCGGTCAGCGTGCGCATCACGCGCCCGACGTACTGGATCTGCCGGCGCCGGCCTTCGTGATCGGTGATGCGCCGCGCTTCGCGCACCGCTTCGCCGAGGCTTTCCGGCATCGGCATGCGCTTGAGCGCGTCCTTCGGCAGCTCGACGAGCGCCTCGCCGAGCACCTGCAGCGCGTGCATGTCGCGTTTCAACTGGGATTTGCTGGGGCGATCGTAGCCGTGGCCGGCGTCTTCGTCGGCATGCTCGATCGGTTGGATACGGGTTTTGCGTGTCATGGGCCGCATTGTATCGCGGCGCGCCCGGCGCACGCTGACCCGGGTGCGGGATCCCGGACCTTGCTATGATCGCGGGATACGCTTCTTTTCACCCCGCGGGCGATGCGCCCGCCACCGGACACCCACGACGATGGCTGCAAACCTCGACGCACAGGCGGGCTACTTCCCGCACACGCAGGACCAATTGAAAGAAATCGCGTCGGACATCCTCCGTCACGCGAAGACGCTCGGCGCCAGCGACGCCGCCACCGAGATCTCCGAGGGCGACGGCCTGTCGGTGTCGGTGCGGCGCGGCGCGGTCGAGACGATCGAGCACAACCGCGACAAGATGGTGGGCGTCACGGTGTTCATCGGCAAGAAGCGTGGCAACGCGAGCACCTCGGACTTCTCGCCGGAGGCGCTGAAGGACACGGTCGCGGCCGCCTACAACATCGCGCGCTTCACGGCCGAGGACGATGCCGCCGGCCTGGCCGAGGCCGAGCTGCTCGAAACCGCGCCGCGCGACCTCGACCTGTACCACCCGTGGCAGCTCGATGCCGACGAGGCGGTCGAACTCGCGCGCCGCGCGGAAGACGCGGCCTTCGCGGTCAGCCCGCAGATCCGCAATTCGGAGGGCGCGAGCGTCTCGGCGCAGCACTCGCAGTTCGTGCTCGCGACCTCGCGCGGCTTCGTCGGCGGCTATCCGTACTCGCGCCACTACGTCGCGTGCGCGCCGATCGCCGGCAGCGGCCGGCACATGCAGCGCGACGACTGGTACACCTCGAAGCGCAACGCGGCGGATCTCGCCGCGCCCGAGTCGGTCGGGCGCTATGCGGCCGAGCGCGCGCTCGCGCGGATGGGCGCGCGCCGCCTCGATACCCGCAAGGTGCCGGTGCTGTTCGAGGCGCCGCTCGCCGCGGGCCTTCTGGGCGCGTTCGTGCAGGCGGTGAGCGGCGGCGCGCTGTATCGCAAGACCTCGTTCCTCGTCGACAGCATGGGCAAGCCGGTGTTCGCGCCGCACGTGCAGATCGTCGAGGACCCGCACGTGCCGCGCGGCATGGGCAGCGCGCCGTTCGACGAGGAAGGCGTGCGCACCCGCTCGCGCAGCGTCGTGAAGGACGGCGTGGTCGAAGGCTACTTCCTGTCGACCTATTCGGCGCGCAAGCTCGGCATGCAGACCACCGGCAACGCGGGCGGCTCGCACAACCTCGCGCTGCGCAGCGCGCGCACCGGGGCGGGCGACGATTTCGATGCGATGCTCAAGAAGCTCGGCACCGGCTTGTTGCTGACCGAACTGATGGGGCAGGGCGTCAACTACGTGACGGGCGACTATTCGCGCGGCGCGGCGGGATTCTGGGTCGAGAACGGCGTGATTCAGTATCCGGTCGAGGAGATCACGGTCGCGAGCACGCTGCAGGACATGTTCCGCCACATCGTCGCGATCGGCGCGGATTCGATCGTGCGCGGCACCAAGGAAACCGGCTCGGTGCTGATCGAGCAGATGACGATCGCCGGGCAGTAAGTGGAGCGGGCTTCACCCCGCGCCCGAAAGCAAAAGCGCCGCTTGCCGCGGCGCTTTTTTCATGGTGCGCGCGATGCGCCGCTCAGGCGGCGCGCTTGCGCCGGTAGACGACGAACGCGTAGGCGAAATCGTTCGGCGCGTTCGCGCGGTGCGTCTCGCGCGAGGCTTCTTCCCAGTGCGCCGGGTCCGGCGCGGGAAACGACGCGTCGCCGCTGAAATCGGCGTCGATCTCGGTGACGATCAGCTTGTCCGCGTGCGCGAGCCCTTCCGCGTACAGTTGCGCGCCGCCGATCAGGAACGCCTCGGCGGCCTGGTCGCGCGCGGCGAGCGCGAGCGCGTCGGGCAGCGAGGTGACCGCATCGCAGCCGTCGAAGCGGCGCGTCGCGTCGCGCGTGACGACGATGTTGCGGCGCCCGGGCAGCGGCCGGCCGATCGATTCGTGGGTCTTGCGGCCCATCACGATCGGCGCGCCCATCGTGGTGCGCTTGAAGAAGGCGAGATCCTCGGGAAGTTTCCAGGGGAGTTGGTTGTCGCGGCCGATCACGCCATTGCGGGCGCGTGCGACGATCAGGGTCAGCGTAGTCATGCGGGAGGGCGGAAGTCGAACCGGAAGAGCCCGATTCTACCGGAGCGCCGCGCGCGGCGCGCCGTCCGCGCTCAGGCCGGCGTCTCGTTGTCGTCGTCGCACGCGAGCGCGCGCTGTTCGGCGCACGCGAGGTCGCGCAGGCCGTGCGCGCCCATCAGCCGGTACAGCGTGACGCGCGACACGCCCAGCTCGACCGCCGCCTCGGTCAGGCGGTGGCGGTGCCGCAGCAGCGCCGCCTCGATCGCGCGGCGCTCGGCATGCTCGCGCGCCTCGGCGAGCGTGGTCGTCTGCTGCAAGGTGTACTGCGCGAGATCGAGGTCGGCGGCGGACAACAGCCGGCTGTCCGCCATCACGATCGCGCGCCGGATCCGGTTGATCATCTCGCGCACGTTGCCGGGCCAGCCGTAGCTGTGCATCGCCTCGATGGCGCAGGGCGTGAAGCCGCGGATCCGGCGCGCGCTGTCGTCCTTGAATTTTTGCAGGATGTGGTGCGCGAGGATCTCGATGTCCTTGCCGCGCGCGCGCAGCGGCGGCTCGTCGACGCGCAGCACGCACAGGCGATGGAACAGGTCGGCGCGGAAGCGGCCGTCGCGCATCGCGGCATCGAGGTCGACATGGGTCGCGGAGATGATGCGCACGTCCACCGGGATCGATTCGTGGCCGCCGAGCCGCTCGATGCGGCCTTCCTGCAGGAAGCGCAGCAGGCTCGACTGGCTTTCGATCGGCATGTCGCCGATCTCATCGAGAAACAGCGTGCCGCCGTTGGCCGATTCGACCCGGCCGATCTTGCGCTGGTTCGCGCCGGTGAACGCGCCGCGCTCATAGCCGAACAGTTCGGACTGCAGCAGATGATGGGGAATCGCGCCGCAGTTGATCGGCACGAACGGCGCCTTGCGGCGCGGCGAGCGCTCGTGGATCGCGAGCGCGGTCAGTTCCTTGCCGGTGCCCGATTCGCCCGAGATGAACACGGTCGCATCGGTGTTGGCGATCTTGCGGATGGTGCGGAACAGCTGCTGCATCGCGTCGCAGGTGCCGACCATCTCGTCGTCGCCGCTGGCCGCGAGGCCCGCCGCGAGATCGAGGTCGCACAGCGTCACCATGCCGTACGCATGGCCCACCAGGTAATCGAGCGTCGCCTGCGTCGGCGCGCCTTTCACGTAGTCGAAGCAATACTGGCGGATCAGCTTGCGGATCTCGGCGTCGTGCAGGCGCGCGTCGGTCGCGAGCGCGATCCAGCCGACCTGTTGCTGGCGCAGGATGCCTTCGAGCGCCGCCAGGTCGCGCGCGCCGAAACTGTCGAGATCGATGAGGCCCGCGTGCGGCACGTCCGGTTTCAGGAGCCGCCCCGCCTCGCTGGCCGTGCGGGCGGTCAGCACCTGCCAGCCGCGCGCGCCCAGGTGCTCGACCAGCACGGCATCGGGCGCGCGCGACAGGTACAGCAGCGCGCGCGCGGCTGGATCATCCGCCGCCCGCGAGCCGGACGGCGCGACCGCGAGGTGCGGCGCATAGCCCGGTGCGGCGGCGGGAGAGAGGGGGCGGGAATCGTGCACGATGACCTCGTTCGATTTCGACGGCTAGAACGTGTACGGGAATCGCACGCCCACGACAAAGTTCGGCGCGTCGGGCGTGAGCCCGATGGAGACCGACGCATTCATCGTCAGGTGCTTGTTGAACACGTGGTTGAGGCCAAAATTGACCGTCGACGCCGTGGTCTGACTACCCGGTACTTTCTGCCATCCCTGGCCGGGGGCTTGGGTTTCGGTTTGTGGTTCGATCGCCATCGTGTACGAGATGCTCGCCGAGTCGCGCTCGGAGAACGCAAGCGCGACGCCGCCGCCGAACTGGATGATGTCGCCGAGTTTCACCTTGGCGGGTTCGGTCTGCCCGACCACCGACGAGATGTCGGAGAACGAGCGCGCGACGTTGTACGTATACGAGAGGCTGCCGAACAGCACGATCGGGTCGTAGGTCTTCAGCGCCGACACGCCGGCCGTGATCGCCCACATGCCGGTGCCGGTCGGCAGCTTGTCCGGCGCGACCAGGTTGGTGTTGTTCGGATCGATCTGTTCGAGCTTGATGCCGAACGGCGAGGTGCCGGTCGGCGTCTTGACGCGCAGGCTGGCCACGATGTCGGGCATGTTCTGCGTTTCCTTCAGGATCTGGTAGTAGAGCCCGAAGTTGACGTCGCCGAGCGCGTGCGAATTCACGGTCGAGTCGGACAGCGTGCTCGCCGCGCCGCCCGCGCCGCCGACGATGAAGCTGCTGGTGCGGTACAGGTAGGGCACGTCGACGTCGATGTTGATCCGGCTGGTGAGGCCGTAGCGGACGTCGACGTCGGTCATCAGCTGGTGCGACTTGGTCTCGCCGAGATTCAGGTTGCCGAGGAAGATCGCGTCGAGCGCCAGGAACCCGGACAACTGCAACTGGCGGCGGTCGTAGTAGGTGTCGCTGATGCCCCAGTCGATCGTCAGCTTGTGATCGAAGAGCGGCGCATGCTCGCGCTGCACGACCGCGTTCTCGGCCTCGGTGCGGCTCGGCTGGGCGGCCTTGTTGTCGGTGCCGATGGTGCCGGCCGACCCGCTCGCCGCGCTGCCCTCCGACGATGGCGGCACGGGCGGCGTGACGGGCACGCCGGTCGCGGTGCCGGTGCCTTCGCCGCCCGCGGGCGAGATCGGCGTGTACTGCGCCACCGTGGTCGGTGCGCCCACGCCGTCGGCGCTGCCGCCGGGCACGCCGCGACCGCGCTGCGCCATCTGCAGGTCGATGACCTGCTGCTCGAGCGCGTCGATCTTGCGTTGTTGTTCGTCGACGACTTTCATCAGCGTATTCAGGCGGTCTTCCATTGACTGATCCGCAAGCGCCTGCGCGCTTGCCCCCTGCGCCAGCGCGAACAACAGGGCGGCGGCCGGAATGGCCGCGAGCGCGTGGCGTGGCAAGTACTTGTTCAACCTTGTGTGGTGCATGGTCCTTCCCCCGGTGTGGCCGCCGCGCGTCGGCTCATCGAACCGGTGCGCGGCCGCCTGGAACGGCGCATCTGCATGGTGAGGCCGAGCGGTTTGCGAGCCGCGTTATCTCCTTGTCATGACGCTGTTTTGCAGCGCTTGAAGAATCCCCATCTGTCTCAGCGTGGACGCCGACATCTGCTGGGTCTGCAGTTGCAACTGCAGTTGGTTGCTCGCGTTTTGTGAGTTGCCCGCGATTTGCAACAGCTGGGCGATGGCGCCCGCTTGTTGGGTGTTGCTCGGCGTGATGGTCTGTTGCGCGAGTCCCGCAGGCGTCTGCAGGGCGAGCGCGATGCCACCGTTGCCGAAGGTGATGCCGGCTTTGATCGTGCCGGTCGCGTTGCTGGCGAAGGCGCTGGACGACGCGCTCGCGCCGGGCAGCATCGTCACCTGCGGATCGCCCGAATTGAAGTCGATCAGCGCGGTGTTGGTGCCGCCGTTGTAGCTGCCGGCCACTTGCGTGACCTGCGAGATGCCGTTGACCGAGATCGACTGGCCGCCCGCGGCGACCGCGTTCGGCGTCGCGCCGCTCGGGCCCGCGCCGCCGATCACCTTGGCGAGCGTCGAGACCTGGGCGGACAAGTGGTTCGCGGCGTTGGCCGCGACCGACAGCGAGCCTTGCGCGACGGCCAGCGCGCCGTTCGGCAACTGCCATTGAGAAAGCAGGTTCAGAACGAACCCGGAAATCATCGAGGAGTCGGCATACTTGCCGGTCTGTTGTGCGAGCACGTCGTCACCGACGTCCTGCAGGGGCAGGGCGTCGGGCTCAGTGTCCTGGGCGAATGGAAGGGACAGCGCGGGGGGCGCGCTTTCGGCTGCGATGGCGCTGCTCGCGAAGCCGCACGCGGTCGCGCACCACGCGAGGCAAAGCGGCGGGAGGTAGCGTTTCATGATGGTCAGAAAAGATCTGCCTTGATCAAGCCGAATTCAACGAAGGGAATCGTGGCAGAGCCGGTGCTGAGTGCCTGCTCGCGTAGCTTGAGCGCCAACGATTCGTTGTTCTGCAAGAGCGGAGAGTCCTCCTTGAAGGGTTTGCCGAGCACGGCGAAAACGAGGCCGTTCCAGCTTTTGGCGAAATCCTGTTCGAGCACGATGCGATTGCCGAGCGCGGGGTCGGCGAGGAAAATCCGGCCGTTCTCCGCGTGCTTGACGATCACGAAATGCTCGTAGCCGTCGATGTTCATCAGCACGAGGACGGGAATCTGCAAGTGGTAGAGCGCGTCGATGCCGACCCGGAAGCCGCGTCCGCGCAGCCCCAGCGTCTCGACGAATTTCTTCATGTCGAGCATCGAGAAGCCGTGCTTGACCACGGTGTCGGGCGTCGAGAAGGCCATCATCCGGCGGATCATCTCCGGTTCCGGGATGTCGATGTCGTAGCCGTACTTGAGCAGCGTCGCGAGCGCGGCGGAGCCGCAGCTGAAATCGAACTTCTGGTTGACGATGTCGCGATAGCGCAGATCGCGCATCGAGCGCACCGTCTTCGTGAGCGGCACGCCGGTGAGCGTAAACGCATCAATGCTCGCCTGCGCGAACGCGGCCGCGCAGAGCGCGCAGCCGGCGAACGCCACGGCGAGGTGCCTAGGCGACAGCCAGTTTTCCCCGGACATACTGATCTCCTGCACGCGGGCCGGGATGAATGCCTCCCGGCCCGCGTTCCCCTGCTTCGGTCAATGACCGTTGTTCAACGCAGCGATGGCAAGACCGTTGTGTTGGAGGTTGCCCGCACCACCGGCGATGTTCACGCCGATGTTGCCGGTTGCGCCCGTGAGCGTGTTCGCGCCCAGTGAGGCGGTGCCGTCAAACCGACCGCTGACCTGCGCCGACGCCATTTGCGAGTTGTCGTCCGTCGCGACCATCGCAACCGTCTTCGCCATGGTCGGATCGACCGTCGTCACCGAGCCGGCGAGGCTGTTGTTCTGGACGTTGCCGACGCCCGACGCGACGTTCACCCCGACGTTGCCCGACACGGCGGCGAGCGAGCCGTCACCGATCGAGGCGTTCAGGTGGAAGTCGTTGATCCGGGCGGAACCCGACGACGTTTGGTTGCTGAAGATCTGCGCGTTGCCGAACACGTTGCCGACATCCACCGAGGCGAGCGCCACGTCGTTGCTTTGCGCGTTGTCGACGCCTTCGGCGATGTTCACGCCGAGATTGCCGGTTACGCCCGTGGCAGCGGCCGTGCCGGTCGTCGCGGTCAGCGTGCTGGCGACTTCCGTGTTGACGTACTGCGTCACGCTGCCCGTGGTCGATACGTTGACCGAGTCGAGCGTGTTGCTGAAGGCCCAGAGGGCGTAGGCGGTGAGCGACGCGCTTTCGTGTTCATGCAGCGATTCGCTGGCCGACGTGCTCGACGAGGTCTGGCTGTGGCTGGCTTCCCACGCCGCACCGAATTGCGACTCGGTCAGGCTCGCACTTTGCGACTCGTGCTCGTGCAGGCTCGCCGACTGGTTCGCATAGGTGTTTTCGCCCCAGATCGCCCCGGCCGCACCGACGATGTAGCCGGCGGACGCAGTCGAGACGCTGCCGCCGGCGGTGAAGCCGAAGGGCAGCGGGATCGCGTAGCCGGTGATGTTGGCGGCGTTGTAGGTGCCTGCCGCATAGCCGGCGCCGCCCGCGATGAACGCGGAGCCGCCGCTGTTGGCCGACTGGTGCGCGCTCGCCGATGCATTGAGCGACGAGCTTTGATGCGCGTTCGCGTTGTAGTACGAGCCGCCCACGATCCAGGCGTTCGAGCTGGTCGACGATGCCGAATGCGCGTGCATGCTTTCGGATTCGCTGAGCGATTGCGACTGACCGGCCGTGAAGAACGCGCCGCCCGTATCCGTCACCGACGAATAGGTGTTGTTGACGGACGTCGTGACCTTGCCCTTCGTGTAGCTCTGATAGAGCGGGTCGAGCGAGACGTGCGACAGCGTGACCGACTGCGTGTTGTTGATGACGGCACCTGCGGTACTGGATACGCTGACGCAACCAAACAGCTCAACCCAGCCGAAGATGCCAACCGTTTCCACTACCCCCGTTACGTTGAACAGGTAGGGATTGGGCGGGAACGCGAACGCGGAGCTGGCCGCCGACGCGAGAACCGCCGCTGCAATGACTGTGCGCTTCATAATACGCTCCGATACGGATGTGGCTTAGTTAAAAAAGAGTGCCCGCCGGGGGACGGAGCACAAAACTGTTGGCCGTGGCATTACCGGCTCCGGCCGTCTGGTTGACTTGTACGATGCCGCTGATATGCTTGAAAGCGTCGCCGCTAATCGACACTTCGCGCATGTCCTGGCCCCCCGTCGGTCGTCCCAGGTTTCCGCTTCTGGGGGCCGCCTCGGATAATTCGGTATCCGACACGGTCTCCACTCCCGCGCCCAGCACGCCGACTGCCGCGCTGTTGCGCTGAAGATTGGCTGTGCCCGCGCTCTGATTCACCATCAGCACGCCAGACACATTCGAGAACGCATTGCCCGCGATGCCAGCCGTCGCGTTGCCCGTATGGGCGACGGCGTACGCGAGCTGTTCGGAAGTCGCGCTTGCCGCGCCTCCCGCTCCACTGATCACCAGCTGATTGGCCTGGACGTTGTCGAGGCCCGCCGTTTCATTCACCGTCAGTACGCCGGTCACGTTGGTCGCTGCGCCAGGGCTGATCGATGCTGCGCCGGTCACGTAGGGCAACGCCTGCGCATGCACGGCGTGCGCGAAGCCGCTCAGTGCGAGCGCCAGCGCGGCGCTGCTCAGGAACAGCCAGGGCGCGGTTTGCGCGCGCGCGCGGCGGGCGATGGGCCGGGCGTTCATCGAATGCCTCCCAGCGCGCTCGTGATCGGCGCCACGGCGCTCGTGACCGAGTTCGAGATCATTCCGCCGATGCCGCCCGTCGGCACGGTCATGCCGTTCGGGTTGCGCGCGACGCTGGTGCCGACCAGGTCGCCGTTGAGAATCTGCGTGACGGCCGCGATGCCGGCGGTGCCGCCGATCAGCCCGTTGGGCGCGAGTCCGCTCGAGCCGTGCGCGTTGGTCAGGTCGGTGTCGGACACGAGGGTCGCCATCATCGGATCGAAGGTATTGGCCGGGAAGGTCGTGGCGCGCACCAGCACGGGATCCTGGTCGACCGGCACGGGCCGGTAGGCGATGCGCGGCGTCACGTCGCGCTCGACGATGATGTCGCCGGGATTCTCGACTTGCTGCGCGAGGGCGCCGGCCGCCGCGAAGCCGACGAGCGCGGCGCACAACGCGCGGCGCGACAGCGGCAACGGCAACAGATGGAGCAGGGCGGTCATGTCGGTTCCTTGGTTGCGTCGTGCGGGGCGGAGCTTGAGGCCGCCGCGCGGCATACATTCACATTTCACTTACTTGCGGGTGTAGCTCGCGTTGTTGCTTTGCATCGCGCGCTGCGCGTCGACCGGGATCGGCAACGGGGTCGGCGGGGCGATCTCGTCCCACAGCGTCACGCCGTTGCCGCCGTTGCCGCCGCTGCCGCTCGTGACGAGCAGTTGCGGGGCGGCCGCCACCATCAACATGCCGGTCGCGCGGCCGCGTTGCAGGTCGAGCGTGTCCTCGTCGAGCTGAGTGGAATGCTTCATCCACGCAGCGTCGGTGACGAAGGTCAGGAACGTCGTGTCGGGCGGGGCGGTTTCATCCGCCTCCTGCGCCAGTGCGGCGAGCGGCAGCAGCGCGGCGGCGAGCGCGGCGATGAGCGGGAGTCGGCAGGAACGGAATGCGTGTCGCATGGCATGTCTCCGGTGTGCGGGTCATTGAGCGAAATGCGTGCCATCGCGCGCAATCCGTTGTCGCAGCGTGATTCGCGTGATGAGGTGCGCGGCGTCGCGGCCGCAATCGCGGAAAAATGTTTCAGCGTTGAAACGAGGGGCTTGGGAGTACTGCTGATTCACAAAAGACCGACTACCGACAACACTGAAGCCAGACGAATGAAAATCGAATTGAAAATGACAGTCTTTCGGAATATCAGCAGATGAATGGGGCTGGGACGAAGGCCTGGAGAGGCGTTGCTGATCGGCAATGATGGTTTTAATGTATTTGCCATGCGCAACGCGTAAAAGTAAGCTTCGCTGAATAAATCAACGAGATTGAAAAGGGCCAAGATTTTGAACGGCCCTTTGCATATAAAAAGCGCCGTTTTACGGGGAACGTCGTTCCTAAGCTGTGAAATGGCGGATCGAGCCTGTACCAGGCCGATTTGACCGGGCGCCCGGGCATGCCGGGGGGCGCGTCGTGACTAGACGAATCGGGTGGGAGAAAGGCGTGACGGACAGACATCTGATCTATTTTTCGCGGGATCCGAGCACGGATCTGCGGCATTGCTTCGATGCGCGCGGGTGGCGCGTCGAATGCGTCGGGTCGATGCGCGAGATGCGCCGCGCGGCTGCTCATGCGACCGCCGCGGGCGGCCTGCTCGATCTGAGCGCGGGCCTGAAGCCGAGCGATCTCGCCGACCTCGAATCCTGCCTGACCGTGCCCCATGTCGGCTGGATCGCCGCGACCCAGCGCGGACAATTGCAGGACGCCGGACTGCGGCGTCTCGTGCGCGACTATTGCTTCGACTACGTGACGGTGCCGTACGAAGGCGAGCGGATCGTCGAGTCGATCGGCCACGCGTACGGGATGGTCACGCTCACGGACGGGCTCGCGCAGCCGGCGGGCGGCCAGCGCGAAGGCGAGATGGTCGGCACCTGCGACGCGATGCTCGCGTTGTTCAAGACGATCCGCAAGGTGGCCGCGACCGACGCGCCGGTGTTCATCTCCGGCGAATCCGGCACCGGCAAGGAACTGACCGCGGTCGCGATTCACGAACGTTCGTCCCGCGCCGAGGCACCGTTCATTGCGCTCAACTGCGGCGCGATTCCGCCGACGCTGCTGCAGTCCGAACTGTTCGGCTACGAGCGCGGCGCGTTCACCGGCGCGAACCAGCGCAAAATCGGCCGGGTCGAGGCGGCCCACGGCGGCACCTTGTTTCTCGACGAGATCGGCGACCTGCCGCTCGAAAGCCAGGCGAGCCTGCTGCGCTTCCTGCAGGAGAGCAAGATCGAACGCCTCGGCGGGCACGTGTCGCTGCCGGTCGACGTGCGGGTGATCTGCGCGACCCACGTCGACATGCAGGCCGCGCTGCGCGAGGGCCGCTTCCGCGAGGACCTGTACCACCGGCTGTGCGTGCTGAAGATCCACGAGCCGCCGCTGCGCGAGCGCGGCAAGGACATCGAGGTGCTCGCGCGGCACATGCTCGAACGTTTCAAGGGCGATGCGCACCGGCGTCTGCGCGGCTTCTCGCCGTGCGCGATCGCCGCGCTCCACAACTACGGCTGGCCCGGCAACGTGCGCGAGCTGATCAACCGGGTGCGGCGCGCGATCGTGATGTCCGAGGGACGCATGATCACCGCCACCGATCTCGAGCTGGACGGGCACGTCGCGCTGGCGCCGGTGTCGCTCGTCGAGGCCCGCGAGGTCGCCGAGCGTCGCGCGATCGAGCTCGCGCTGCTGCGGCATCGCGGCCGGTTCGCCGATGCGGCGCGCGAGCTGGGCGTGTCGCGCGTGACGCTGTATCGGCTGCTGTGCGCCTACGGCATGCGCGCGCGCGAGGAGCCGGATGGGCTGTCGGCGCCGCTGTCGGGGTGAGCGGGCGCGAGGCTTGTTAAAATCGGCGGGTACGGCCGTTTCCCGGCCGAAGGAACCCGCATGAAACAGTATCTCGATCTCGTCCGCACCATCCTCGACACCGGCACCTGGCAGGACAACCGCACCGGCATCCGCACCATCAGCATGCCGGGCGCGATGCTGCGCTTCGATCTGCAGGACGGTTTCCCGGCGGTGACGACCAAGAAGCTCGCGTTCAAGTCGGCGATCGGCGAGCTGGTCGGCTTCCTGCGCGCGACGCGCAGCGCGGCCGAGTTCCGCGCGCTCGGCTGCAAGGTCTGGGATGCGAACGCGAACGAGAATGCGGCGTGGCTCGCGAATCCGTACCGCGCGGGCGTCGACGATCTCGGCGACGTGTACGGCGTGCAATGGCGGCGCTGGCCCGGCTACAAGCTGCTGGATGCGGGCGCCGGCGCGCAGATCGACGACGCGCTCGCGCGCGGCTACCGGATCGTCGCCCGCCTCGACGATGAGGGCGCGCCCAAGGTTCTGCTGTACAAGGCGATCGACCAGCTGCGCGAATGCCTCGACACGATCATGCGCGAGCCGTCGAGCCGGCGCATCCTGTTTCATGGCTGGAATCCCGCTGCGCTCGACGAGATCGCGCTGCCGGCTTGCCATCTGCTATACCAGTTCCTGCCGAACGTCGCGAAGCGCGAAATCTCGCTGTGCCTGTACATCCGCAGCAACGACGTCGGCCTCGGCACGCCGTTCAACCTGACCGAGGGCGCGGCGCTGCTGTCGCTGGTCGGCCGGCTCACGGGCTACACGCCGCGCTGGTTCACGTATTTCATCGGCGACGCGCACATCTACGAGAATCAGCTCGACATGCTGCAACAGCAGTTGCAGCGGGAACCGTTCCCGAGCCCGCGCCTCGCGATCGACGCGCGCGTGCCGGATTACGCCCGGACGGGCGTTTACGCGCCCGAATGGCTCGAAAAGATCGAGCCGTCCGATTTTTCACTCGTCGACTACCGGCACCACGCGCCGTTGACCGCGCCGATGGCCGTCTGAAGCCGCGTCGCCCAAGCCAAAAGCCCGCTTCGAGCGTGATGCCGTTCAGTTAGGGATCTTTCTTGGGAAGAGGGCGGGATAACGAGCGGGACGGGACTTGACGGCCCGATCGCATTTGCGATCGGGCCGTTTTACGTTGATGAGCCGCGTGAGGTGTTCGCGAAGTCGCTTGAGAACGGCGGGCAGCGTGGCGAAGGCGGGCGTACGTGCGGCCCACATCATTTCGTGCTGGATGAGATGGCGCGAGCGAACGAAGCTGAGTTCGCTCGGTTCGCACTTGGCCTCGAAGGCAGCGCAAGCCATTTCGCGGCGAATCAGGTTGTAGGCGATCAACGCTCCCCAGATTTCCTGGTAAATGCCGTCGACGGTCCGGCTGCGATCCAGCATGAAGATCGGGTGGTCGGTCAGCATCGCGTCAAACGTTGACAGCTTGGCCCGCCGTTTACAACTCCAACCCCAAAAGAAAATGCCGTTCAGGCCTTAACTGAACGGCATTACCGCTTCGAGCGGGCTTTTTGCATCGGCGCGCGCCGTTCAGGCGTGCCGCTGCTCGTCGTGATGCGTGCTGCCGTGCTGTTCCGGGTGTTCTTGATGCTCCGGATGTTCCTGGCGCGGCGGCGCTTCGTGCGGCGGCGGGTTGTGCGGCGCCTGGGCGGGCGGCGCGGCCGGGCGCGGCTCGGCGCGGGGCGCAGGCGGGCGCGCTTCGTTGACGGGCGGCCGGTAATCCTCGCGCGGCGGCGCGAATTCCGGGCGCGGCTCGGCGCGCGGCGCTTCCGGCGGGCGGTAGTCGTTGCGCGGCGGTTCGGCCGGCTGCGCGTGCGGCTCGGTTTCGCGCGGCGAGCGGATTGGCGGCAGGGCGTTCTGAGCAGGCGAGCGCGGCGGCAATTGTGCGTTCGGCCCGCCGTTCGCGCGCTGCTGCTCGATCGGCGGATGCGCCTGCGTCCATGCGGGTTGCGGCGTGGGGAAGCGCTCGCCGTTGCGCGCCTCGTTCGCGGCGGCGGGCGGGCGCGGCACGCCGGCTTCGGGCTGGCCGGCGCGCGGCGGCGCTTGGCTCGCGCGCGGCTCGGCCGGCGGCATGCGCTCGGACTCGCCGTGCGCGGCTTGCGGCCCGCGGCCCGGTTGCAACACCGGCGTGCGGGTGTTGACGAGCTGGACATTGCGCGGCGTCGGCTGTGCGCTCGCGCCTGCCTCGGGCCGCGTGCGCGCGGCGTAGTTCGGCGGCGCCGCGCTGCGGATCACGGGCGCGCCCGCGCCCGGCACCTGGCCGCCGCTCTGCGCGAAATGCTGCGCGAGCTGGTCGTGGTAGGCGGCCGGCACGACCGGGTTGCGGGTCGCGACGATCGAGCGCTGCAGCGCGGCGGCGGGCGGCTGATACGCGGCGTTGCGCAGGTTGCCGCTGAAGCTCTGGCGCACCGGCGCGATCGCGGGCGCGCCCGCGCCCACCTGCGCGTTGCGCCACTGCTGCGGGTCGACCTTCTGCGCGAAGCGCGCGACCGGCTGCCCGTGGACGAACGCGGTCGCGGGCACGGCCGTCACCGCGTTCGGCGCGCGATAGTTGATGAAGGTCTTGTTGATGTTGGTGATGTTCGTCACGTTGGTGACGTTCACGGTCTTGTTGATCGTGATGTTGTTGACGACCGTCTGGTTGACGCGCTGGTAGTAATGCGGACTCCAGCCGCCCCAGCCCGGGTGCCAGGCTTCGTGCGGGCCGAGCGGGAACCACGCGACGCCCGCGGCGACCGCGCCGCCGAGCGCGAGACCCACGCTCCAGCTGAAGCCGCCGCCCCCGCCGCCGACGAAGGCCACGAGCGCCGGCGCGTAGCAGGGCGGCGCGGCCGCGACGATCGGGCCGGGCACCCACGCCCAGGCGTTGCCGAGATAGGCCCAGCGGCCGTAGTGATACGGCGCGAAGCCCCACGGCTGGTCGTCGACCCAGGTCCAGCCCCACGGCGCCTGCCAGATCCAGTGGCCGGTGTGGTACGGCGCCCAGCCCGCGGGCACCGCGTTCGGGATCCAGACCGCGCCGTACTGCGAGTCGTCGCGCCAGCTCCCGTTCGCATCGAGATCCTGGTAGCCGGGGATGTCGCGCGACACGTAGCGCGCGGACAGCGAGCGGTCCTCGGCCGCGTCGCGGCTCGCGGCCCACTGGTCGAGCGGATCCGGCGCAGGGGCGGCGTATTCGCCCGCGACCTGCAGGTTGGTGCCGCTGAAGACGATCTGCTGGCCCGCCGACACCGGCATCTGCCCGCCGTCGCCGTACACGGTCGCGCTGCCGCGCCGCACCGTGACCGTCGTGCTCGCGCCGTTCGGCGCGACGTCGACCCGGTAGTCGCCGGGGCCGCCGACGGCGAGCGCGAGATTCGGCGTGTCGATCTCGTACGAGGTGCCGGGCGGCAGTTCGCGCACGTGCGTCGACAACGTGCCGAGCGCGACCTTCAACTGCGCGTTGGCGTCGTCGAGATTGAGGAGCGCGAGGCTCGTCGAATCGCCGAGCCGGACGGCGGTCGAGCCGATATGCAGCTCCGAGCGCGCGCCCGTGTCGTTCCACACCTGGTCGCCGGTCGTGAGCGGTCGATTGACGGCGGCGTACGACCAGTCGGTCGCGCCGGCCGGCTCGGTCGTGACCGCGCCGGTGAGGTAGTCGAGCCGCGCGACGCGGGTGGGCGGATCGCCGCCCGGCTGCTGGGCCTCGGGATACGGCGCGCCGGCGTCGGGCACCTGGGCGAAGGCGGGAGGCAGTGCGGCGAGCGCCGCGGCGACGAGCGTGAAGCGGGCAATGCGTTTGAGCAGAACGGGAGGATGGCTGGCGGACGTTTTCATTGTGGTCTCTTGTTCAACGGCGCTGGTCGCGCGCCGCATGCCTGCACTCTATCCGCTGGCGGTATTTCCGAGCCCCCTGTTTTGTTAAGCGATCCGTCGCTGCTGTAACAAAACTTGTCTATCCGACGATTTCGTCATCCGCCCGAAAAATGATCGTCAAACGTCCGTAAGCAGCTGTGCGAAATGGCGCTGTCCCGGGGGCGTGACACGCAGCACGCGCGGCTTGCCCGCGCGCTCGATCCAGCCCTGCGCATGGAAGCTGTCGAGCAGCGCGGCGCCGAGCGCGCCGCCCAGGTGCGGGCGCCGTTCGCTCCAATCGAGGCACTGGCAGGCGAAACGCCGCCGGCGCTTGCGCTGGTCCGCGACGTCGACGCCCCAGCGCGCCAGTGCCGCGATGCCGTCGGCGGTGGCGTCGAGCCCGTCGGCGCCGTGCGCGAGCCAGCCGCGCGCGAGCATGCGCTCGTACACCTGGACCGCGAGTTCGCCTGCCATGTGGTCGTAGCAGGTGCGCGCATAGCGCATCTCGAGCGGAACGGTGCGTGCGGCGCGCGGCGCGGCAGGCGCGATGGCGGCCGCATGCGCGACGGTGGCGAGCGCTTCGAGCGCGGCCGCGATGTCGGGCGACGCGATCCGGTAGTAGCGATGCCGGCCCCGCACGTCGAGCGCGAGCAGGCCGCCGTCGGCGAGCCGCGCGAGATGCGCGCTCGCCGCCGACGGCGACAGTCCGGCGATCAGCGTCAGCTCGCCCGCGGGGCGCGCGCTGCCGTCCATCAGCGACCACAGCATCGCGGCGCGGCCGGGGTCGGCGAGCAGCGCGCCGAGGCGGCTCAGGCCGGGGAAGGGGGGGTGTGGATCGGTCGGCATCGGGGTGTTCCTGGCACGGGATGCGTGCAGTGTAGGCGCATCGCGCATGCGATGTTTCAGGCCGGCGTGAAATGTCGAGGATGAGGCGGGGCGCGTAGAATGACGCCGGTTTCCTTCCTTTTCTCACGCCATGAAGACGCTTTGGGCCGTTGCCGCCGTGCTGGCCGCCGCGATCTGCGCCGGGTGCGCGCAGGGCGGCGCGCCGGGTTCCGCCGGCACGGGCAGCATCGAGATGTACGGCACCCTCGACCAGGGCATCACGATCCGCAACTGACGCGCGACGTCGCGTGTCAGGCGCGTTCGAGCCGGTGCGCGAGTCCGTCGAGGATGATCGCGAGTCCCTGCTCGAAGTGCGCGTCCGGTCCCGCCTGCACGACCGCTTCGAATGCCTGCCGCAGGAACGCGGACGGCTCGGCCCGGTTCGGCGCGCGCCCGGCCTTGCCGCTCGCCGCGCTCTGCTGTTCCAGCACCGCCCCGACGACGTACTGGCTCACCATCAACAACGCATGCGCGGCGGCGACCGGCGTGAAGCCGGCGTCGCCGAGCAGGCGCAATTGCGCCTCCACCGCCGCGAAGTGCGGCGCGTCCGGCGTGCTGCCCGCATGGACCCGCGCGCCGTCGCGGCAGGCAAGCAGCGCGCCGCGGAAGCTGCGCGCGTTGTCGGCCACGAAGCTGCGCCAGTCGTCGCCGTCGCGCGGCATCGCGCAGGTGTGATGGCGGCTCAGGAGCGCGTCCGCGAGTGCGTCGAGCAGCGCGCGCTTGCTGTTGAAATGCCAGTAGAGCGCCGGTTGCTGCACGCCCAGCCGTTCGGCCAGCAGGCGGGTCGTCAAGCCGTCCATGCCGACTTCGTCCAAAAGCGCCAGCGCGGCGTCGATCACCTGTTCCCGCTGCAATTTCGCCACGATCGGGATCCTCGTCGTTGTGAATTTATCGGTGATAAATTATAGTGCCCAGAAAATTTATCATCGATAAATTAACCGACGATCAGCGGAGAGGACATGGCATGAAGCGCGCGGTGGTGGTGGCGGGCATGGTGGTGGGGCTCGATGCGCTCGGGATCGGCTGCGTGATGCCGGTGCTGCCCGGGCTGCTGCGCGAACTGGGCGCGGGCGGGGCGTCGCTCGCGTGGCACTACGGCGTGCTGATCGCGCTGTACGCTGCGTTGCAGGCTGTCTGCGCGCCTGTGCTCGGGCGGCTCGCGGATCGTCATGGCCGGCGGCCGGTGCTGCTGGCCTCGCTGGCGTGCGCCGCGCTCGACTATGCGGTCGCGGCGCGCGCGAGCGGACTCGCGATGGTTTACGCCGCGCGCGCGGTGGCGGGCGTCACGGGGGCGACCGGCGCGGTCGCGGGGGCGTGCGTCGCGGACGCCGCGCCGCCCGGCGAGCGGGCGCGTTACTTCGGGCTATTGGGCGGGTGCTACGGCGCGGGGTTGATCGCGGGGCCGGCGTTGGGTGGATTGCTGGGCAGCCAGGGCTTGCGGGCGCCGTTCGCGGCGGCCGCCTTGCTGAACGGCCTCGCCTGCGCGGCCGCGTGGCGCTGGCTGCCCGAGCACGCACGCGCTGCGCGATCCGCGGCGGCCGAGGCCGTGCCGGCCGAGGACGCGTCGGCGGAAGGCGAGGGCGCGTTGCGTGGCAACGGGTTCGGGCGCTGGCTCGGCGTGTATGTCGTGATGCAGTGGGTCGGGCAGATACCGACGACGCTGTGGGCGATCTTTTGTGCGCAGCGCTTCGGCTGGTCGCCGGGCATGGTCGGGCTGTCGCTCGCGGGATTCGGCTCGCTGCATGCCTAGGTCCAGGCGTGCGTCGCCGGGCCGCTGGCGGCGCGCTGGGGCGAGCGGCGCACGCTTGCGATCGGCATCGTGGTCGATGCGCTCGGCTATCTGCTGGTGGCGTTCGCGTCGAGCGGCGCGCAACTGATTCCCGGCATGCTGTGCCTCGCGCTGGGCGGCGTCGGCACGCCTGCGCTGCAGGGGCTGCTGAGCCGTCTCGCCGGGCCCGCGCGCCAGGGCGCGCTGCACGGGCGGCTCGCGAGCCTGAACGGCGTCACCGCGATGGGCGGGCCGCTCGCGTTCAGCGCGTTGTACGCGGCGAGCGGGGGATGGGACGGATGGAGCTGGCTGGCGGGGGCGTTGTTTTACCTGCTGTGCGTGCCGTTATGGCCGGGGCGGCGGCATGCCGGGCCGGGCTGAGGGGCGGCTGCGCCCTTCGGTTCGACGAATCAGGCCGCGCTTGCCGCGCGGCAACGTGTCGCAGTGCGCCGTATAATCGCGCCATCCCCGCAACACCGCTGAACCGCAGAACGGAGCCAAGATGCCCAGCATGCCCACCGCCGCCCTCGATCGTACCGAGACCGTCTTTCGTTTCCTGGCCGAGCCGACTTCCGTGAATTTCGGCGGCAAGGTGCACGGCGGCGCGTTGATGAAGTGGATCGACGAGACCGCCTATGCCTGCGCGGCCATCTGGTCGAGCCGTTATTGCGTGACCGTGAGCGTCGGCAATATCCGTTTCCAGCGGCCGATCCTGGTCGGCAACCTGGTCGAGCTGAAGGCGCGGGTCGTCGCGACCGGCCGCACCAGCATGCACATTCACGTCTCGGTGCATGCCGGCGATCCGAAGGGCGGCGTGCTGCGCCAGACCACGGACTGCCTCGTCGTGTTCGTCGCGGTCGACGAGAACGGCAACCCGCTGCCGGTGCCGCCGTTCGTGCCCGCCAACGACGAGCAGAAGCGCCTGGCGAAGTACGCGATGGATGTGCGCGCGGCGCTCGACAAGATCATCGAGCTGAAGCCGGAAGAGGTCGCGAAGGGCGACGTTTGATGGTCTGATCAATACGCCCGGGCGCGGCGGTTGCCGCGCCCGGGCGAAATCGAATGCGTCGCCCGGTTCGTCAGGGCGACGCGTCTGCCTCAGGCGTCGCCGACCATGTCGCCGGGCCGCACCCACTCGTCGAACTGCGCCTCGGTCACATAGCCGAGCGCGAGCGCCGCGGCCTTCAGCGTCGAGCCTTCCTTGTGCGCCTTCTTCGCGATCTGCGCGGCCTTGTCGTAGCCGATGTGCGGATTGAGCGCGGTCACGAGCATCAGCGACTCATTGAGCAGCGTGTCGATCCGCGCGCGGTTCGGCTCGATGCCGAGCGCGCAGTGGTCGTTGAAGCTGTGCGCGCCGTCCGCGAGCAGGCGCACCGACTGCAATACGTTGTGCGCGATCATCGGCCGGAACACGTTCAGCTCGAAATTGCCGCTCGCGCCGCCGAAGTTCACCGCGACGTCGTTGCCGAACACCTGGCAGCACAGCATCGTCACGGCCTCGGACTGGGTCGGATTGACCTTGCCCGGCATGATCGAGCTGCCCGGCTCGTTCTCCGGAATCGACAGCTCGCCGAGCCCGCAGCGCGGCCCGCTCGCGAGCCAGCGCACGTCGTTGGCGATCTTCATCAGGCTCGCGGCGATCGTCTTCAGCGCGCCGTGCGCGAACACCAGCGCATCGGCCGCGGCCATCACCTCGAACTTGTTCGGCGCGGTCACGAAGGGCAGGTGGGTGAGCGTCGCGATCTCGGCCGCGAAGGCCGCCGCGAACTTCGGATGCGCATTGAGGCCGGTGCCGACCGCCGTGCCGCCTTGCGCGAGCTGGTACAGATGCGGCAGCGTCGCTTCGACGTGACGGATGCCCTGTTCGAGCTGCGCGACATAGCCCGAGAACTCCTGGCCGAGCGTGAGCGGCGTCGCGTCCTGCAGATGCGTGCGCCCGATCTTCACGATGCCGGCAAAGGCGCGCGCCTTCGCGTCGAGCGTCGTGCGCAGCGCGGCCAGCGCGGGCAGCAGGTGCTGCGTGATCGCGCGCGCCGCCGCGATGTGCATCGCGGTCGGGAACACGTCGTTCGACGACTGCCCGCGATTCACGTCATCGTTCGGATGCACCTTGCGCGCCTCGCCGCGCACGCCGCCGAGCAGTTCGCTCGCGCGGTTCGCGATCACTTCGTTCAGGTTCATGTTGGTCTGCGTGCCGGAGCCCGTTTGCCAGACCGCGAGCGGGAATTCGTCGGGATGGCGGCCGGCGATGATCTCGTCGGCCGCGGCCACGATCGCGTGTGCCTTGTCCTCGGCGAGAACGCCCAGTTCGAGATTGACCGTGGCCGCCGCGCGCTTGATCAGCGCGAGCGCGTGGATCAGCTCGGGCGATTGCTTCTCGGTCGAGATCTTGAAGTTCTGCAAGGACCGCTGCGTCTGCGCGCCCCATAGCCGGGCGTCGGGCACGGCGATCTCGCCGAAGGTGTCGCGTTCCATCCGTACTGCTTCGCTCATGATTCACTCCATCAGAATGAAAGAAGGAAGGCCGCGCGGCGCGCGGCGGGAAATGTAAGGGGAACGGGCGCCGCTTCTGCGGTGGCGTCCTGAGACAGCTAGCATAGCGCCGCGCGCGATTTCGCGTCGCGGCGCGGCATCAGTGCGGCATCAGTGCGGCATCAGTGCGGCATCAGTGCGGCATCAGTGCGGCATCAGTGCGGCATCAGCGATGCGCTCTTGCGGTGGAAGCGCCAGGTCATCAGCACCGCGACGCTGGCGAGCCCGGCGGCCAGGCCCCACCACAGGCCGCGCACGCCGAGGCCGGCATGGAACGCGAACCAGTAGGCGGTCGGAAAGCCGATGCCCCAGTAGCCGAGGGTCGCGGCGAGCATCGGCACGCGGGTGTCCTTGAGCCCGCGCAGGCAGCCGGAGCCGACCGTCTGCATGCCGTCGACGATCTGGAACACCGCGGCGATGCCGAGCAGCGACATCGCGAGCGTGACCGTGTGCGCGTTGGCGGGATCGTCGAGCCTCAGGTAGAGGCCGACGATCGCGTGGGGCGCGAAGATCAGCACGAGGCCCGACAGCGACATGAACGCCACCCCGAGCGCGAGCGCGACGAAGCCCGCGTGGCGGGCCGCGAGGGGTTGCCCCGCGCCGACCCAGTAGCCGACCCGCACGTTGGCGGCCTGGCCGATGGAGAGCGGCACCATGAACGCGACCGACGCGACGTTGAGCGCGATCTGATGGGCGGCCAGCGACGATTCGCCGAGCACGCCGACCGTGAGGCCCGTCGCGAGAAACAGCGTGGATTCCACGCCGTAGGTGATGGCGACCGGCCAGCCGATGCCGACCAGCTCGCCCATCAGCGGCAGCTTCGGCCGCGAGCGGGCGACGAAGTGGCGGAATGCGGGGCGGCCGTGCAGCAGCACGAGCAGCGTGGTGGCGCTGATCCAGATGGTGATCGCGGTGGCGGTCGCGGAGCCGAGGAAGCCGAGACGGGGCAGGCCGAACGCGCCGTGGATCAGCCCGTAGTTGAGCACTGCATTGATGCCGACGCACACGACGGACACCCACAGCAGGCGCCGCGCGGCACCGATCGCGGGCAGGAACGAGCGCATCAGCCCGACGCCGATCAGGCTGCCGGGCGCGGCGAAGCGCAGCACGCCCGCGTATTCGCCGACGTTGCGCGCGAGCAGCGGCGGCTCGTGGAACATCAGCAGGATCGGTTCCGCGAACGACAGCAGCAGGAAGGCCGGCACCGTGAGCAGCATGGCGAGCGCGAAGCCGGTCCAGTAGATGTGCGGCACCTCGTGGTCGGCCTTCGCGCCGCGCGCGTGCGCGACGCTCACGCTGATCGAGGTCAGCACGCCCTGCATCAGCGTGACCACCACGAAGAACAGATTGGCGCCGAGGCCGCCCGCGGCAAGCGAATCGGGGCCGAGCGAGCCGAGCAGCACGGTGTCGGTGACGCTCATCGCCATCTGCGACAGTTGGGCGATGGCGAGCGGCGCGGCGAGGCGCGCGGTGTCGGAGGCGTGACGAGTGAGCGACGGCGGCGCGGCGGCCGTCCGCGAGAAAGCAGGAGGCGACATGGAATGAGCGCGCGCGCGGATACTTGCCCGCACGCTTGTTTATTTTTGAGAGACAGTCAGCTTACGGGTTTCGTCCGACGCTGTCGATCAGGTGCGCCGAAGGCCATGTCGCCGACAGGGGCTCGCTAGCCCGCGTGCACCGCGATCCGCGTGTCGCCGAGCAGCACCACCTGGCCGTCGCGGATCTTGCAGGTCTTGCGCAGCTCGACCGCGCCGTCGACCTTCACCGCGCCCGACGCGACGAGCACTTTCGCCGAGCCGCCGCTGTCGGCGAGCCCGGTGATCTTGAGCAGGTTGTGCAGTTCGACGAAGTCGCCGGTCAGGGTGAAATCCAGGTTGGGCATGGCGGAACGGGCGCGGCGCGCCGGGAGAATGGCTCCGCATGATAAGCCAGCGCGCGCCGCGCCGGGGATAAAGCGCGCGCGCGGCGGAGGGCCGGATCCCGGGGCCGCGCGTTTACGGGCGCCGCTGTTGCTGCTGTTGTTGCTGCGCCTGGCCCGCGTTCGGCCGCACCGGGGTCGCGACCATGAAGACGCTGCGCAGCCATGCGGCGGCGCGCGAGAAGATGTCGTAAGGCTCGTCGATGAAGATCTCGGGTTTCAGGAGCCGCAGGTATTCCATGATCTGCTGCGCTTCCTGCTTCTGGAACGAGCCGTGCGCGAGCCCGAGCCGCAGCAGGCCGCGCAGTTCGCCGAGCTTTTCGCGCGCGGCGCTGCCGACGTTCATCTCGCAGGCGAGCTTCGCCTCGTAGACGCGCTGCCGCAGCGATTCCGCCAGCCGCCACGCGGGCGTCTGCATGCGCTCCTCGAGGGTCTGGATGTCGATCGCGGCCGCCTTGATCTGCGCGGCGAGCGGATCGACGAGCGTGTCTTCGCCCTGCGCCTCGGAGACGATCGCGGCGGCCCAGTCGCGGCACGCCTTCGCCAGCTCGTCGGGGGTCCACTCGGAGCGCGACGCGAACCCGAAGCCGAATTCGCCGGCCTGCCGCATCAGGATCGCGACGACATCGGGGAATTCCTTGTCGAGCGTGCGTTTCGCCCACGCGTACTGGCCGCCTTGCAGCATGCGCTGCACCGCGTGCTCGGTCAGCGGCACCATGTTGTCGAGCAGCTTCGCGCGCAGGAAGTCCTCGAACGACGGGGTGGCGAATTGCGGGTCGAGCTTGAGCGACACGCGCAGGAACGCTTCGAAGTCCTTGCGCAGGGAGTCGACGGTGTCGTCCTTGATGGATAGGGTGATCTGGCCCATGGTTCTCGATGCTCGATGCCGGCCGGCTGGGTGGCGCGCTGACGTCAGTGGGGCGAAGCCGCGCTGGCTGTTCGGGCCGGACAGCCGGCGCTTGCCGGAAGGTCTCGCCGCCCGCCCGCCGACGTCGACAGGTCGACCCCGCGCGACCGATGGCGGGGCCTCACCCGCTTAACGGCGGCGCAGCCGGAAACTTGAGGCCCCGGCCGGGCCCTTGAGGTCCGAGCACCGGAATCAGGCCGGCGGCCAGGCGTTCGGCAGCACGATGCCTTGCCAGAGGAAGAACGCCGCGAGGCTGACCGTGATCGTCAGCAGCGGGCGGCGGGTCGCGGCCGACACGGCGATGGCGACGAGCCCGCCGACGAGCTGCGGGTTGCGCCAGGTGAATTCGGGCGCGCCGCCGTGCGGCGCGATCATCATCGGCGCGACGATCGCGGTGAGCACGGTGACCGGCACGAAGCCAAGCGCGGTGCGCAGGGGCGGCGGAAAGCGCAGCCGCTCACCGCACAGGAACAGCGTCGCGCGGATCGCATAAGTGACGAGCGCCATGCCGACGATCAGCAGCAGCAGGCTCATGACGCGGCCTCGGTCGGCTCGGGCGCGCCCGAGCCCCGGCGCGACAGCGCGACGCCGACCGCGACGCCGGCCGCCACGGCGGCGAGCAGGCCGAGCTTGTACGGCCAGCCCAGCCAGCAGCAGGCGAGGACGCCCGCCGTGAGCGCGGCGGCGAGCTGGCGCGGGGCGGCGAGCTGCGGCACGACGATCGCGATGAAGGTTGCCGCCATCGCGAAATCGAGTCCGAGCGTGCGCAGGCCGGGAAAGGTCGCGCCGAACAGCAGGCCGGCGGCGGTCCAGACCTGCCAGTTCAGATACATCGCGAGGCTGGAGCCGAAGAAGTAATGCGGACCGAGCGTGCCGGGGGCGGCCTGGCGGTAGTGCGCCTGGGCGACCGCGAACGCCTCGTCGGTCAGGAGCGCGCCGAGCGTCGCGCGCCAGCGCAGCGGCAGGTGGGCGACATGGGGCGCGAGCGTCGCGCTGTAGAGCAGGTGGCGCAGGTTGACGATGAAGGTGGTTGCGAGCACCACCGCGAAGCCCGCGCCGCCGGCGACGAGGCCGAGCGCGATGAACTGCGCGGAGCCGGCGTACACGACGAGCGACATCAGTTCGCCGTGCCACCACGTGAGCGGCCCGGTCGACACGAGCGTGCCGAAGATCACCCCGAACGGAGCGGCGCCGACGAGCATCGGCAGGGTGGCGCGCACGCCGGCGGCGAATTCGGCGCGCGGGCGGCGCGGCGGGGAAACGGAAAGGAACGGGTTCAACGGCTGGTGCCTCCAGGATCCCGTCAGCTTAGCGGCGCGGCGGCGCGCGGGCTTGTACGTTCTTGCCGCGGCTCAGGTCTGGCGCCAGCGGCCGGGCGGCACGCCGAACATGCGCCTGAAATGACGCGTGAAGTGGCTCTGGTCGGTGAAGCCGTTCGCGGCGGCGACGTCGGCGACCGCCACGCCCGCGCGCAGCGGCGCGAGCGCGCGCTGCAGGCGCAACTGGTTGCGCCAGGCGTGGGGCGGCATGCCGGTCTCGCGCACGAACAGCCGGGCCGCGTGAAACGGCGACAGGCCGGCCGCGCGGGCGACTTCCGCGAGCGTGACCGGATCGGCGAGGTCGGCGGCGAGCCGTTCGCGCATCGCGTCGACGCGCGGCTCGGCGTGCGCGAGCGCCTGGGGGCGGGCATGGGTGCCGGAATGGCGGACGATCAAGGTCGAGAACGCGTCGAGCATCGCCGTCTCGGCCGCGAGCGGATCGTCGCCGGCTTCGAGCGCCTGGTAGGCATGCAGGAGGCGTTGCGCGAGATCGAGGTCGCGGATCACGTCGGGGCGGAACCACGGCGCATCCTGCGGCGTGCCCGCGAGGGTCCGCGCGAGATCGTGGATGAAGTCGACCGGCACGTAGCCGACGCGGTAGCGCCAGCCGTCGTCGTGCGCGCGCGAGCCGGTGTGGACTTCACCCGGATTGATCACGGGCACGGTGCCGGGCACGGCGACGTGCGTGGCGCCGCGGCAGGTGTAGCGCTCGGCGCCCGCCTCGATGACCGGGATCGTGTAGGCGTCGTGCCAGTGCAGCGCGAACGCCTGGTCGCGGTAGCGCGCCGTGACGAGATCCGCGTCGGGCAACAGCGGCGTGCGCCAGTAGCGCGCGGAGTCGCGGGAGCGGGGCGGGACCATGGCCGGTGCGGTGGCGCGCCTACTTGAGCGGAATCGGCGTGCCTTCGGGCACGGGCACCGCGGTCACGCTGTTCTTCGGGCTGCCGCTCGCGATGCGGTCGCTGTAGGTCAGGTAGATGAGCGTGTTGCGCTTGCGGTCGACCACCCGCACCACGTGCAGGGTCTTGAAGATGAACGACATGCGCTCGCTGAACACGTCGGTCTGCTGCTTGAGCGGCTCGGTGAAGCGGATCGGGCCGACCTGACGGCAGGCGATCGACGCCTCGCTCGGATCCTCGGCGATCCCGAGGCTGCCCTTGATGCCGCCCGTGCGGGCGCGCGACACGTAGCAGGTCACGCCGTTGACGAGCGGATCGTCGTAGGCCTCGACCACGACGCGATCGGAGCCGGTCAGGCGGAAATTGGTGTTGACGCTGCCGACTTCCTCGGCGTGGGCGGCGGTAAGCGGCAGGAGGGCGGCGCAAAGCGCCAGGGCGGGGCGACGGATGTTCATGGGCTGCGGGCGTGACGGTTGCGGAGGGAGCACGACTCTAGCATGCCGCCGCGCGCGGGGTGGGTGCGCCAAAAGACCGAAGGGCGGGTGGGCGGGGCGGCCTGCTGCGCGCCTGCGATCCGGGGAAAAGAAAAGTTTCGGGCGCCCGGCATCCTTCGATGTCTCGATGCCCCGCCCCGGGTTTGAATCGCGTGGTTTCCCGCCCGATTTCGCATTGGCGTGGAACGTACGGAATGCCGCGCGCTATTTAGGCGCGGGTCATGGGCTTTGCAGCCAAGGATGGGGTCAGCGGCCGGCGGGCGCGATGCCGCGCGAGCGGCCTACAAAGCACAACGCCCCAGGCTTTTCAGCCTGGGGCGTTGATATGTTTGGCTCCCCGACCTGGGCTCGAACCAGGGACCTACGGATTAACAGTCCGGCGCTCTACCGACTGAGCTATCGGGGAATAAAACGGGTGCTGCGTGTCTGTTCGCTGCCATGAAAAAGCCCGTCAGCAACGGGCCTTTGCATTTCTTGGCTCCCCGACCTGGGCTCGAACCAGGGACCTACGGATTAACAGTCCGGCGCTCTACCGACTGAGCTATCGGGGAACAAACAGCAGAGAAACGAGATTCTATGGTGCGTTGGTCAGTCTGTCAACAGTTTTGGCGGCAATGCAGCAAAAAAGCGCGCGCCGCCGTGCGGGCTCAACGCTCGAGCAGGTGCAGCTTGTCCTGGACGTCCTTCCACTCGTCGGCATCGGCCGGCGCGGGCTTGGTCTTGGTGATCGACGGCCATGCCTTCGCCAGTTCAGCGTTCAGCGGAGTGAACTGCTGCTGGTCGCCCGGCACGTCTTCTTCCGCGTAGATCGCGTTGGTCGGGCACTCGGCGACGCAAACCGCGCAATCGATACACTCGTCCGGGTCGATCGCGAGGAAGTTGGGGCCTTCACGGAAGCAATCCACCGGGCATACATCGACGCAATCCGTGTATTTGCACTTGATGCAGCCTTCGGTCACTACGTGAGTCATTCAAATTGCTCCTGCTTGGCGATGTGTATATGGGGTATGGGCGTGGCGCCAAAAGCGGCATTGTAACTGAAGCGCAAAACCCGCATGCAGCGCGCGGATTCCCGGCTTATACCGTTTCGTGATTAGTTTATGGCGGCGCAAACGCCCCGGCGTCCGCCCTCGCGGATGGTCCGGCCCGTATTCGGGTAACATGGTCGCCACGGAGCGGGCGGCGCGCAGGGGCGCGCGGATCTCCGGGCTCCGTCTCGATTTTGGTTGTCCTGAATCATGATCATCACTTCGCTGCTCGATACCGATCTGTACAAGTTCACGATGATGCAGGTCGTCCTGCATCATTTCCCGGCCGCGAACGTCGAATATCGTTTCAAGTGCCGCACGCCCGGCGTCGACCTCGTGCCCTATATCGACGAGATCCGCGCGGAGGTGAAGTCGCTCTGCGAGCTGCGCTTCACCGACCCGGAACTCGACTATCTGCGCCGCCTGCGCTTCATCAAGAGCGACTTCGTCGATTTCCTCGCGCTGTTCCACCTGAGCGAGAAATACATTTCGGTGCTGCCGTCGGCGAAGGGCGACGGCGAGATCGAGATCGAGATCAAGGGGCCGTGGCTGCATACGATCCTGTTCGAGATCCCGGTGCTCGCGATCGTCAACGAGGTGTACTTCCGCAATACGCAGCGCGAACCCGATTATCGCGAGGGCCGCGAGCGGCTGCGCGAGAAGATCCAGCTGCTCGGCGGCCAGCCCGGCTTCGCCGATTGCAAGATCGCCGACTACGGTACGCGCCGGCGCTTCTCGAAGGACTGGCACGAGGAGGTCGCGCTCACGCTGCGCGACGGGCTCGGGCCGCAGTTCGCCGGCACGAGCAATGTCTACTACGCGATGAAGCACGGGCTCACGCCGCTCGGCACGATGGCGCACGAGTACCTGCAGGCCTGCCAGGCGCTCGGCCCGCGGCTGCGCGATTCGCAGATCTTCGGCTTCGAGATGTGGGCGAAGGAGTATCGCGGCGATCTCGGCATCGCGTTGTCGGATGTCTACGGCATGCAGGCGTTCCTGCGCGACTTCGACATGTACTTCTGCAAGCTGTTCGACGGCGCGCGCCACGACTCGGGCGATCCGTTCGACTGGGGCGAGCGCCTCATCAAGCACTACGAGGACAACCGCTGCGACCCGCGCACCAAGGTGCTGGTGTTCTCCGACGCGCTCGACATCCCGAAGGTGATGCAGCTCTACGAGCGGTTCCGCGGGCGCTGCAAGCTCGCGTTCGGGGTCGGCACGAACCTGACCAACGATCTCGGCTACGTGCCGCTGCAGATCGTGCTCAAGATGGTGCGCTGCAATGGCCAGCCGGTCGCGAAGCTGTCCGATTCGCCGGGCAAGAGCATGTGCGACGACAAGGCGTATCTCGCCTATCTGCGGCAGGTGTTCGGGATCGCGCCGCCGGCCGACGACGACGGCGCCGGCAAGTAAGGCGGCGCCCGGGGGCGGGCGCGGCGCGATGCGGCCGGTATAATCGCAGGGCTACCGACCGCCACCGTCACAAGGACCGCTCATGGACACTTCGGCTGCCCGCCGCAACATCCTGGCGCGCATTCGCGCGGCATCGGGCCGTTCGGCCGAAGCCGACGCGACGGAGCGCGAGCGCGTCGCCGATTATCTCGCGCGTCATCCCGAGGGGCCGCGTCCGCCCGTGCCGGCCGACCTGGCCGGCCAGTTCATCGAGGAAGCCCGCCGCTTCGAAACCACCGTCGACACGGTCGCATCCCCGGCCGATGCGCCCGCGGCCGCCGCCCGCTATTTGAGCGGGCTCGGCCTGCCCGTCGAGGCGATCGCCTGGCGTACGCTCGAGGGGCTCGACTGGCGCGGCGCGGGGCTGTCCGTCGCGTTTCGCCAGCCGGAGGACGCCGACCGGGTCGGCATCACCGGGTGTTTTTGCGCGATCGCGGAAACCGGGTCGCTGGTTCTGCTGTCTAGTCCGGAGACCTATGCGTCGGCCGGGCTGCTGCCGGAGACCCATATCGCGATCGTGCCGGCGTCGCGCATCGTGGCCGGCCACGAGGAAGCGTTCGCGCTGATCCGCGCGGAACGCGGCGAATTGCCGCGTGCCGTGAACATCGTGTCGGGGCCGTCGCGTACCGGCGACATCGAGCAGACCATCGTGCTCGGCGCGCATGGGCCGTATCGCGTACACGCGATCGTCGTCACCGGCGCGTGACGGCGATGGCGCCCGCTGCGCCCGCAATCCATCCGTACTTCAAGAGGTAGTGAACATGAAACGACATGCCGCCTGGGCGGGCATGGCGCTGGGAGGGGCACTCTGTGCGTTTCCCGCGCCTGCATCGGCCGCGACTCTCGACGGCGCCACGCTTTCCGCGTTGTGGGGCATCCCGTTCGCCGGGATCCTGTTGTCGATCGCGGTATTCCCGCTGATCGCGCCGGTCTTCTGGCATCACCATTTCGGCAAGATCGCCGCGCTGTGGGCGCTGCTGTTCCTCGCGCCGTTCGCCGCGGCGTTCGGCGTCGGCACCGCGTTCGGCACGCTCGTGCATGCGCTGCTCGAGGAATACATCCCGTTCATCGTGCTGCTGACCACGCTATATACGGTCGCGGGCGGCATCTGCGTGCACGGCAACCTGCACGGCACGCCCAAGCTCAATACCGGGATCCTCGCGCTCGGCACGGTGCTCGCGAGCATCATGGGCACCACCGGCGCGGCGATGCTGCTGATCCGGCCGCTCCTGCGCGCGAACGACAACCGCAAACACGTCGTGCACGTGGTCGTGTTCTTCATCTTCCTCGTCGCGAACGCGGGCGGCTCGCTGTCGCCGCTCGGCGATCCGCCGCTGTTCCTCGGCTTCCTGAACGGCGTGAGCTTCTTCTGGACCACCACGCATCTGGCGCTGCCGATGCTGTTCATCTGCGGGATCCTGCTCGCGCTGTTCTTCGCGCTCGACACCTACTACTACCGCAAGGGCGGCGAAGAGGCCAAGCCGTTCCTCGACCCGACGCCCGACAGCCACGGCATCTCGATCGACGGCAAGGTCAACTTCCTGCTGCTCGGCGCGGTGGTCGTGCTCGTGCTGATGAGCGGGCTGTGGAAGCCCGGCATCACGTTCGACGTGTTCGGCACGCACGTCGCGCTGCAGAATCTCGTGCGCGACGTGGCGCTGATCGTCGTCGCGCTCGTGTCGCTCGCGATCACGCCGCGTTCGGCGCGCGAAGGCAACGCGTTCAACTGGGCGCCGATCGAGGAGGTCGCGAAGCTGTTCGCGGGGATCTTCGTGACGATCGCGCCGGTGATCGTGATCCTGCGCGCGGGGCAGGACGGCGCGTTCGCGCAGATCGTCCACCTCGTGACCGGGCCGGACGGCAAGCCGGTCGACGCGATGTATTTCTGGGCCACGGGCCTGCTCTCGTCGTTCCTCGATAACGCGCCGACCTACCTGGTGTTCTTCAATCTCGCGGGCGGCGACGCGCAATCGCTGATGACGACGGGCGCGAGCACGCTCGCGGCGATCTCGGCGGGCGCGGTGTTCATGGGCGCGAACAGCTACATCGGCAATGCGCCGAACTTCATGGTGAAGGCGATCGCGGAATCGCGCGGCGTGCGGATGCCGAGCTTTTTCGCGTATCTCGGCTGGGCGGTCCTGATCCTGGTGCCGGTGTTCCTGCTGGCGACGTGGATCTTCTTCGCCGCGTAAGCGTGCGATGGTCGTGACGGAACGGCACACGGCGCGAGGCGCGGCGTGTGCCGTCCGTCGTATACGGAGGGGGCAATGCAGAAAGTATTGGTGGCGCGTCCGATCTTTCCGGACGTGATCGAACGGCTCAAGCAGTATTTCGAGGTCGACTGGCACGACGGCGACGCGCTCGCGCCCGACGCGCTCGCGCGGCGCCTCGCGGACAAGGACGGCGCGCTGACGGCGGGCGATCCGATCGATGCGGCCGTGCTCGCGGCGGCGCCGCGGCTGCGCGTGGTCGCGAACATGGCGGTCGGCTACAACAACTTCGACATGGCCGCGTTCGACGCCGCGCACGTGCTCGGCACCAATACGCCCGACGTGCTCAACGAATCCACCGCCGATTTCGGCTGGGCGCTGATGATGGCGGCCGCCCGCCGGATCGCCGAGTCCGAGCACTGGCTGCGCGCCGGCCACTGGCGCAAGTGGGCGTACGACGGTTTCCTGGGGACGGACGTGTACGGCTCGACGCTGGGCGTGATCGGCATGGGCCGGATCGGGCAGGCGCTCGCGCGCCGCGCGCGCGGCTTCGGCATGCGGGTCGTCTATCACAACCGCTCGCGGGTCGCGCCCGAGATCGAGGCCGAACTGAACGCCGAGTATGCGACGAAGGAGGCGCTGCTCGCGTGCGCCGACCACGTGGTGCTGGTGCTGCCGTACACGGGCGCGAGCCATCACACGATCGGCGCGGCCGAGCTGGCGCTGATGAAGCCCACCGCGACGCTGACCAATATCGCGCGCGGCGGCATCGTCGACGACGCCGCGCTCGCCGTCGCGCTGCGCGAGCGGCGCATCGCGGCGGCCGCGCTCGACGTCTACGAGGGCGAGCCGAGCGTGAATCCGGCGCTGCTCGAGGTGCCGAACGTCGTGCTCACGCCGCACATCGCGAGCGCGACGGCGGCCACGCGGCGCGCGATGGCGAATCTCGCGGCCGACAACCTGATCGCCGCGCTGGGCGAGGGGCCGCGCGCCGGGCAGCCGCCGAACCCGATCAACCCGGGCGTGCTCGGAAAGGCGCGCCGATGACCTCCTGGCTGCTGATCGCCGTGGTGGCGCTCGCGGCGGCGCTGCTTGTCGCGCTGATCGTGCTCGGCGTGCTGGTGCGCGGCGGAGGGCGCGACGACGCGATCGCGCAGCTCGGCGAGCATCTGGACGACGCGATCGATGCACAGGCGCATGCGGTCGAACGTCTCGAACGCGAGCTGCGCGGCGAGATCGCGGGCAGCGCGCGCGGCGCGCGCACCGAGTTGAGCGGCAACTTCGCGCAGCTGCAGCAGATGCTGGCCGCGCAGTTGACGAGCGTCGCGACCGTGCAGAATCACCAGATCGACGGCTTCGGCCAGCAGCTGGCGAAGCTGGTCGAGGCGAACACGCAGCAGTTCGACGCGATGCGCGGCGCGCTGCAGCAGCAGTCGCAGCTGGCGCGCGACGAACAGGGCGCCGCGCTGCGCCATCTCGGGGCGGTGCTGAACCAGCAGCTGGCGCAGCTGACCGAGGCGAACGACCGCCGCATCGGCGAGGTCCGCGCGACGCTCGAACAGCGGCTCAAGGAGATCGAGGCGAACAACGCGACGAAGCTCGAGGAGATGCGGCGCACGGTCGACGAGAAGCTGCACGCGACGCTCGAACAGCGTCTCGGCGAATCGTTCAAGCTGGTGTCGGACCGGCTCGAACAGGTGCATCGCGGTCTCGGCGAGATGCAGACGCTGGCGGCGGGCGTCGGCGACCTGAAGAAGGTGCTGACCAATGTGAAGACGCGCGGCACCTGGGGCGAGGTGCAGCTCGAGGCGCTGCTCGAACAGATGCTGACGGCGGACCAGTATGCGAAGAACGTCGCGACGGTGCCGGGCAGCAGCGAGCGGGTGGAGTTCGCGATCCGCCTGCCGGGCCGTCACGACGCGCGCGACCGCGATGCGCGGCCGGTGTGGCTGCCGATCGACGCGAAATTCCCGCGCGAGGACTACGAGCGCCTGCTCGACGCGCAGGAACGCGCCGACGCGGCGGCGGTCGAGGAGGCCGGGCGCGCGCTCGAGGCGCGGATCCGCGCGGAGGCGCGCACGATCGCCGAGAAGTACGTGGCGCCGCCGTACACGACCGATTTCGCGCTGCTGTTCCTGCCCACCGAGGGCCTGTATGCGGAGATCCTGCGCCGGCCCGGGCTCACCGACCTGCTGCAGCGCGACTGCCGGATCACGATCGCCGGCCCGACCACGCTGACCGCGCTGCTGAACAGCCTGCAGATGGGGTTCCGCACGCTTGCGATCGAACAGCGCTCGAGCGAGGTCTGGCAGGTGCTGGGCGCGGTGAAGACCGAATTCGGCAAGTTCGGCGACGTGCTCGCGAAGACCAAGGCCCAGCTCGAAACGGTCACGCGCTCGATCGAGTCGGCCGAGCAGCGCACGCGCGTGATGAGCCGCCGGTTGAAGCAGGTCGAGGCCTTGCCGGGCGACGAGGCGGCCGGGCTGTTGGGCGGCGCGGGGACGGAGCCGGAGCCGGACGACGCGTGACGCGCGCCAGGCGGGAAACGGGACAAGGGGCGCCGCGGCGCCCCTTGTTGCATTCAGCGGGGCTGCGCGAGCGTCGCGAGCGCGTCGCCGGCGACGCGCACGATCTGCCAGTCGGGCATCACGGTCGCGCCGAGCTTTTCGTAGAAATCGATGGCCGGCTGGTTCCAGTTGAGCACGGTCCATTCGAAGCGGCCGCAGCGGCGCTCGACCGCGAGTGCGGCAAGATGCCGCAGGAAGCGCGTGCCGAGCCCGGAGCCGCGTTCCGGCGGCTGCACGTACAGGTCTTCGAGATAGAGGCCGCGCCGGCCGACGAAGCTCGAATAGTTGTGGAAGAACAGGGCGTAGCCGACGAGCGCGCCGTCGCGCGCGGCGACGAGCGCCTCGGCGGCCGGGTGCGCGCCGAACAGCGCCTCGGCGAGGTCGGCTTCGGTGGCGGCGAAGACGTGCGCGAGCTGCTCGAATTCGGCCAGCTCGCGCATCAGCGCGAGGAGCGCGCCGACGTCGCCGGGCGTCGCCGCGCGGATCGCGGCGGCCGCGGTCATGCCTCTTCCGGCGCGTCGGACAGCACGATCTCGATGCCGCCGAAGCGCGAGGCCACCCAGTTGTAGGCGTGGCAGGCGATCCACAGCAGCACGAAGCCGAGGATCGCGTTGAGCAGCAGCGCGCTGAAGATCGTGCTCAGCTCGACCGACCCGAAGCGCACGAAGGCGACCAGGATGCCGAGCAGGACGATCGGCACGCTGAACGTCAGGTAGACGAGAATCAGCGCCTTCGCGGTTTGTCCCGCGGCGATGGATGTGATTTGCTTTTTCATGTGCGTGTAGCCCCCGTGTGTACAGAAAACGAATCTAGATTGCGTCGCCGAACGGCAGGATATCGACCGTGGCGCCTACGTCAACCCGCGCGGTGTCGTGCGCGAGCACGATGAAGCAGTTGGCGGCCGCGAGGCCGGCGAGCGAGGCCGAGCTTTGCGAGCCGGCGGGCTCGACCAGCCAGCGGCCGTCCGGCGCGCGCGAAGCGCGGCCGCGCAGATATTCGGTGCGGCCCGGCCGCTTGTCGAACGCATGCGTGCTGACGGCCGGATAAAGCGCGGCCGGCTGCGGCTCGGCGCCCATCATGGCGAACAGCGCGTCGCGCACGATCACCTGGAAGGTCACCGCGACCGCGACCGGGTTGCCCGGCAGGCCGAAGAACAGCGCGGGCCGCTCGGCGCGCGTGTCGTCCGCCCACAGGCGGCCGCAGGCGAGCGGCCGGCCCGGGCGCAGCGCGACGTTCGCGAAGGTGACGTCGCCGAGGCGCGCGAGCAGCGCGCGCGTGAAATCCGCGTCGCCGACCGAGACGCCGCCCGAGGTGATCACCACGTCCGCCTGGGCGGTGGCGGTGCGCAGTGTGTGTTCGAGCGCCGCCGGATCGTCGCGGACGATGCCGAGGTCGAGCAGGTCGAGGTTGAGCGGCGCGAGCATGCCGTGCAGCGTCGCGCGATTGCTGTCGTAGAGCGCGCCCGCGTCGAGCGCTTCGCCGGGGACGCGCAACTCGTCGCCGGTGGAGAAGAACGCGACGCGCAGGCGGCGGCGCACCGCGAGGTCCGTGATGCCGAGCGAGGCGAGCAGGCCGAGATCGGCGGCGCGCACGCGCCGGCCCGTGCCGAGCACGCGCGCGCCGCGCGCCAGGTCTTCGCCCGCGCGGCGGCAGTTGGCGCCGCGCGCGATGCTCGCGGCCGCGAAGCGCACCGTGTCGCCTTCGAGCGTGGTGCGCTCCTGCGCGATCACGGTATCGGCGCCCGCGGGCATCGGCGCGCCCGTCATGATCCGCACGCAGGCGAGCGCGGGCAGCGTGCCCGTGAACGGGTGGCCGGCCAGCGCGCGGCCCGCGACGGACAGCGCGCAGTCGGCGGCGCCCGCGAGCAGCGCGCCGGCGAACGCGTAACCGTCCATCGCCGCATTGTCGTAGGCCGGCACGTCGAGCGGCGACAGGATGTCGGCGTCGAGCACCCGGCCGAGCGCGTCGCGCGCCGCGACCCGCTCGTGGTCCGTGACCGGCGTCGCGTGGCGCAGCGCGAGCGCGCGGGCGGCATCGACGCTGAGCGGAGCGTCGGTGTCGGGCGAAGCGGGCGAGGCGGTGGCGGTATGCGTGGTCATGAGTGGGAGGCGCCGCGAGGCGGACGATGATCGTGGCCGGGAGGCCGGCGGTGTGCGCGGCGGGCGCGTGGTGGCCGGGATGGCACGCGGCGGGCGGAGCCGGCGGTGCGCGTCAGGCGCGGTTCAGTCCGGCCAGATCCTGCAAAGAGTTGGCATTGTAAAACGCGCGCTCGTCAGTAAAAGTGACTTCGACGGTCTTGTGGCGTGCGTACCACGCACGCATCCGGTGCTCGCCGGCTTCGAGCGCGGCCGTCAGGTCGTCCGCGAGCGCGGTGCGCACGAGCGCGAACACCGGGTGCGGCGAGCGCGCGCCGTGCGCGTCGACGGTCGCGGCCATCGCGATGTCGGCGTGCGCTGCGTCGAGCGCCGCGGCGAGCCGCGCGCCGAGATCGGCGGGCAGGAACGGCGAATCGCACGGCGCGCACAGCACGAAGGGCGCGTCGACGGCGAGCAGGCCCGCGAGCAGGCCGGCGAGCGGGCCCGCGAAGCTGTCGTCGGCATCGGTCGCGACCGTCGCGCCGAACGGCGCGCCGAGCACGGCGTAGCGGTCGAGATGGCGGTTCGCGCTGATCACGAGCGGGCCGGCCTGCGGCGCGAGACGGCGCAGCACGTGCAGCGCGAGCGGCTCGCCGTGCAGCAGTTGCAAGCCTTTGTCGACGCCGCCCATCCGCGTGCCGCGTCCGCCTGCGAGCAGCAGGCCGGCGGGGGCGGAGGAGGGAGAAGACGGGACGCTGCGCATCAGCCGCCGATGTAGGACATCTCGACGCGCCGGGCGTCGCGCACGGGCGCCGTCGGGCTGCCGCGCAGCTGCGAATAGCGGTCGGCGCGCGCATGCCAGATCTGCGCGATCGCGGTGGCGATCTCGGCGTCGCTCGCGCCGCCGCGCAGCAGCGCGCGCAGGTCGTGGCCCGATGACGCGAACAGGCACAGGTACAGCTTGCCTTCGGTCGACAGGCGCGCGCGAAGATCGCCGCGAGCACGTCGGCGCTCGCGAAATCGGCGTCGTTCATGCGCTTGAACAGCGCGTCGTCGAGCGCGTCGAGGCTGATCGTGACGCGCGACAACCCGGCGTCCTTCAGGCTTTGCGCCTTTTTCGCGAGCAGCGCGCCGTTGGTGGTGAGCGTGAGGTCGAGCGGGCGGCCGTCGATCGTGGTCAGGCGCGCGAGCCGCTCGATCAGGAATTCGAGGTTCTTGCGCAGCAGCGGCTCGCCGCCGGTGATGCGGATCTTCTCGACGCCGTGCGCGACGAACTGCCGGGCCAGCCGCTCGATTTCCTCGTGCGACAGCAGGTCTGCGTGGGGCAGGAACGGATAGTTCTTGTCGAACACCGCGCGCGGCATGCAGTAGACGCAACGGAAGTTGCAGCGGTCCGTGACCGAGATGCGCAGGTCGCGCAGCGGCCGGGCCAGCGCGTCGTTCAGGACGCCGGTCGGGACGTGGGCGGGGCCGGGGACCGGCACGGCGCTCGCGTCGGCCACGGGAATGATGCGTCGGGACATGATGATTGAAAGGTAATCCAGACTTCCATTTTAGCTGGAAGCGACGAGGAGGACCGGTGCACGGCGTCCCGTGGAAAACCAGCACAGATAAAAAAGCCCGCCTCTTTCGAGGCGGGCTTTTGTCCAAGCGGCGCGGAACTTAGTGGTTCTGCGACGTTTCGACCTGCTGCATCGGCGTTGCGTCAGCCGGCGGCAGCGCCTTGCGCTCGCGCGGCACGCGCGCGGCGGGCGCGTGTTGCGACGCCTCGGCCTGCGCGGCGCGCAGCTTGTCCGTGTCGGTGTTGACCCACACGAGCCCGGCTGCTTCCAGCACGGTCTCGAGCTTCGCGGCCGGCGCAGGCGCGGCGGCGACCGGCACGGGTTGCGGCGCGACCGGCGCCGGGGCTGCTTCGACCGGCGCGGCCGTTACGACCGGCTCCGGCTGGGGCGCGGCGACCGGCGTCGGCGCGATGGCTTCGACCTGCGGTTTGGCGGGGGCGGCAACGGTTGCCACGGCCACGGGGGCGGCTTGCGGCGCAACTGGGGCGGTTTCGACCGCGACCGGGGCGGTTTCAGCCACGACCGGCGTTTCGACTGCGACAGGTGCCTCGACCGCGACAGGTGCTTCGATTGCCACCGGCTCGACGGCCGCCGGCTCGACATGCGCGACCGGTGCGGTTTCGACCACGGCCGGCTCGCTTGCCGGGGCAGCGGGTTCGGCTGCGACGACGGGCGTTGCGGTGTGGGCGACGTCCGTCACGGCCACCTCGGTTGCCGCTGCGGCGGCGACCACGGCCACGGCGGGCGCTGCGACCGGCTCGGCTGCGTGCGTTGCGGCGTCGGTTGCGCTGACGCCTTCGTCCGCGTCGCCTCCCTGGTGCATCACGCCCTGGATTTCCTCGTCACGCTCGCGACGACCGCCACGGCGGCCGCGACGACGGCGGCGGCGCTCTTCGCTGCCGGCTTCCGCGTCACCGCCTTCGATATCAGGCGCGTAGCCCGGCTTGTCGGTCGCTTCCGCTGCATGCGCGTCGGTGCCGCGGTTCACGGTTTCGAGCGTGGCGGCATGCTGGACCGGTTTGCGGCGCTCGCCGCGCTCGCGGCGCGGCGCGTCGGCGGCTTCCGGCTGCTCGGCGCGTTCGCGTTGGTCGCGCGGCTCGCGGTTTTCACGCGGCTCGCGGGGTTCACGCGGTTCACGGGCCTCGCGCGGCTCGCGGTTCTCACGGGCCTCGCGCGGTTCGCGGCCTTCGCGACCCTCGCGGTTGTCGCGTTGGCCACGGCCTTCGCGCGGCTCGCGGCCTTCACGGCCTTCACGCGGTTCCCGAGCCTCGCGGCCCTCGCGGTTTTCACGGCCTTCACGCGCTTCCTTGCCTTCGCGTTCGGCGCGCGGCTGCTGCGCGCGGCCGCCGGCTGCCTGGTCACGGCCGCCTGCCTGCTGCGGGCCGTTGCCGCCGCGGCGGTTGCGGTTGCGATCGCCGCCGCGTTCGGCCTTTTCGCCGCGCTCGGTCTTGTCACCGCGTTCGCGCGCCGGACGGGCCGCTTGCTCCTTGGCGGCCGGCGCCGGAGCGGGCGCGGCGGCCGGCTGGAGGCCGAACAGGCCCTTCAGCCAGCCCACGAAGCCGCCGCTCGCCGCGACCGGCGCGGCGGGTGCCGCCGGCGCCGGCTGCGGGCGCTGCGGCGCCGGGCTGGGCGCCGGACGCTCGGGCGTGATGCCCTTCACGGCGGCTTCCTGCTTCGGCTTCACCTCTTCGGCGCGCTTGCTGTAGCCGGTTTCCGACTCGAGTTCGCGGGCGGCTTCCTCGGCCATCTTCCACGAGGCGCGCGGGTCGTCGAGGCGCGCGTCGTCGTGGCGCAGGCGTTCGAGCTTGTAGTGCGGGGTGTCGAGGTGCTTGTTCGGGATCAGCACGACGCCGACCTTGAAGCGCGACTCGATCTTGTTGATTTCCTGGCGCTTTTCGTTGAGCAGGAAGGCGGTTACCTCGACCGGCACCTGGCAGTGGATCGCCGCGGTGTTTTCCTTCATGGCCTCTTCCTGAATGATCCGCAGCACCTGCAGCGCGGACGATTCGGTGTCGCGGATGTGGCCGGTGCCGTTGCAGCGCGGGCAGGTCACGTGGCTGCCTTCCGACAGGGCCGGGCGCAGCCGCTGGCGCGACAGCTCCATCAGACCGAAGCGCGAGATCTTGCCCATCTGCACGCGGGCGCGATCGTGCTTGAGCGCGTCCTTCAGGCGCTGCTCGACCTCGCGCTGGCTCTTGGCCGATTCCATGTCGATGAAATCGATCACGATCAGGCCGCCCAGGTCGCGCAGGCGCAGCTGGCGGGCCACTTCATCGGCGGCTTCGAGGTTGGTGCGGGTCGCGGTTTCCTCGATGTCGGCGCCCTTGGTGGCGCGCGCCGAGTTCACGTCGATCGCGACGAGCGCCTCGGTGTGGTCGATCACGATCGCGCCGCCGGACGGCAGCGGCACGGTGCGCGAGTACGCGGTCTCGATCTGGTGCTCGATCTGGAAGCGCGAGAATAGCGGCACGTCGTCGTGGTAGCGCTTCACCTTGTTGACATTGTCCGGCATCACGATGTCCATGAAGGCGCGGGCCTGGTCATGGATCTCGGTGGTGTCGATCAGGATTTCGCCGATATCGGGCTGGAAATAGTCCCGGATCGCGCGGATCACGAGGCTCGACTCCAGGTAGATCAGCATCGGCTGGCCCGAGTGGCCGCTTTGCGAAGCGGCCTCGATCGCGCGCCAGAGCTGCAGCAGGTAGTTCAGGTCCCACTGCAGTTCCTCGGCGCTGCGGCCGATGCCGGCCGTGCGGGCGATCATGCTCATGCCGTCGGGCAGCTCGAGCTGGGCCATCGTCTCGCGCAGTTCCTGGCGCTCGTCGCCCTCGATCCGGCGCGACACGCCGCCGCCGCGCGGGTTGTTCGGCATCAGCACCAGGTAGCGGCCGGCGAGCGAGATGAAGGTGGTGAGGGCGGCGCCCTTGTTGCCACGTTCTTCCTTCTCGACCTGGACGATCAGTTCCTGGCCCTCGCGCAGCGCATCCTGGATGCGGGCGGAGCGCATGTCGACGCCTTCCTTGAAATACTGGCGGGCGACTTCCTTGAACGGGAGGAAACCATGGCGATCTTCGCCGTAGTTGACGAAACAGGCTTCGAGCGACGGTTCGATACGGGTGACGACACCCTTGTAGATATTGCCTTTGCGCTGTTCGCGGCCGGCCGTTTCGATATCGATGTCGATGAGTTTCTGTCCATCGACGATTGCGACGCGCAGTTCTTCCTGCTGCGTCGCATTGAACAGCATGCGTTTCATTGAACGACTCCAGGCGGCTCTGCCGGCGGCGCCTCGCGGTTGTCAGCCGGAGGGCGGGGACGACGTCAGGCCGCGCCTTGTTGTGTTGTCACAAGCACGCTGGAGCGGGGATGCCGACGGGGAGAATTGCCTGCGGAGGCCCGGCCCGGACGACAGGGGCGGTGGCCATTGGCACTGCGAACACGGCTTCAAAGCACGGCGTCGACACTCCGCGCGCCTCAGGGCGCGCTAAGCCTCCGACCGGGCACTGCCGCAAGGCGCGGGCGCAAGGTGCGCGCGACGCCGATGGGCGGCAGATGCTGCGGCTGGGCCGCAGCGGGGAGTATCGAATCCAGCCCGACTTTCCCGCCTGGGGTGTTCTTCCTTGGTTTGACGTCGCCAAGCTTCGCACTCTTCGCGAAGCCACATCAGGCGCACGCCGTAACATTCGCAACTGGAAGCGCAGGCTGCTCACTGCGCGGCGCGTGCGCTTCCAATTGAATTCTTTGGTCCAACATTCCGTTACCGCGGCAGCGTTTCAACCGAATCCGCCTGTGGGCGCGATCCCTGCCGAAGCCGGCTGCCGTGCGTGCAACTTGCTGCTTTCTGATTCATCAAGGACGAGCAGCACGCCCCCGGCGCAAGTAAAATGACGGTTTGCGCTTGCGCCTTGCACAGTCCGCCCGAATCGGCCGATCAGGCCGCCCGCGGCGGAAAGCTGCACAAAATTATATTCAGTATGAATGAGTTAGGCAAAATTTCTCAGAAATTGGTCGCGAGCGACCAGGTTTCACTGCTCGAAATCGACGACAGCGCGGCCGGACAGCGCATCGATAATTTCCTCCTGCGCGTCTGCAAAGGCGTGCCGAAGAGCCATATCTACCGGATTCTGCGCAGCGGCGAGGTCCGGGTCAATAAGGGTCGGGTCGACGCCCAGTACCGGCTCGCGCACGGCGACATCGTGCGGGTGCCGCCCGTGCGGATCGCGGCGGCCGACCTCGCGCGCGCCGACGCCCCCGTCGTGCAGCCCGCCGCGTTCGAGATCCTGTTCGAGGACGACGCGATGCTCGTCATCAACAAGCCGGCCGGGGTGGCGGTGCATGGCGGCAGCGGCGTCGCGTTCGGCGTGATCGAGCAGCTGCGTGCCGCGCGGCCGCAGGCGAAGTTCCTGGAGCTCGTGCATCGGCTCGACCGCGAGACCTCGGGTATCCTGATGCTCGCCAAGAAGCGCTCGGCGCTCGTCGGCCTGCACGCGCAGATCCGCGACAACCAGCTCGACAAGCGCTACTTCGCCTGCGGGCACGGCGACTGGGCGGCCGACTGGGGCCGCCGCCGCGCGGTCAAGGCGCCGCTCTTCAAGTACTCGACGCCCGACGGCGAGCGCCGGGTGCGGGTGCAGGACGACGGCCTGCCGTCGCACACGGTCTTCAACCTGGTCGATCGTTGGCCTGGCTACGCGCTGCTGGAGGCGGAACTCAAAACGGGTCGGACCCATCAGATCCGGGTACACCTTGCCCATCTCGGCCTGCCGATCGTGGGCGACGCGAAATACGGCGATTTCGCACTGAACAAGGCGCTGGCGCGCGCAAACGCGATGCCGTCGCTGAAGCGGATGTTCCTGCACGCGCACCGGCTGCGCGTCGCGCACCCGCTGACGGGCGAGGCGCTGCAGTTCGACGCGCCGCTGCCCGCGGAATGCCGCAGTTTCATCGATCAACTCACCGACTTGCGCGATACCGCCCGATAAAAGCATGGCTCGAGAGCAATTTGACCTGATTGTGTTCGACTGGGACGGCACGCTGATGGATTCGACTGCGCATATCGCGCACAGCATCCAGGCGGCGTGCCGCGACCTTGGCCTGCCCACGCCGTCGGACGAGGCCGCGCGCTACGTGATCGGCCTCGGGCTGCGCGACGCGCTGCAGATCGCCGCGCCGGATCTCGATCCGGCCGACTATCCGCGGCTCGCGGAGCGCTACCGGGTCCACTATTTCACGAAGGACCAGCGCACCGAGCTGTTTCCCGGCGTGCGCGCGATGCTCGAGGAGCTGCGCGACACCGGCTACCTGCTCGCGGTCGCGACCGGCAAGGGGCGGGTGGGCCTGAACCGCGCGCTCGACCAGGCCAAGCTGACCAGCCTGTTCGACGGCACCCGCTGCGCCGACGAGACCTTCTCGAAGCCGCATCCCGCGATGCTGCAGGAGCTGACCCGGGAATTGGGTCAGGATCTGGCGCGCACCGTGATGATCGGCGACACCACGCATGACCTGCAGATGGCCGCCAACGCCGGCGCGGCGGGCATCGGCGTCGGCTACGGCGCGCACGCGGCGGCGGCGCTCGCGGCGCTCGAACCCCGTTTCGTCGCGGCCGATATCGAGGCGCTGGCCGGCTGGCTGCGCGAGTACGCATGAGCGAGTCAACGCAACCCGCCTGGCGCGTGTGCGCCGCCGATGCGCTGGCCGACGGCGGTGCGGGCGTGCGCTGCGCGGCGCGCCTGCGCGGCGAGGAGGCGGTCGTGTTTTTCGTGCGCTACGAGGGCCGGGCCTACGGCTACCTGAACCGCTGCGCGCACGTGCCGATGGAACTGGACTGGGTCGAGGGGCAGTTCTTCGAGTCGTCCGGCCTGTATTTGATGTGTGCGACGCATGGCGCGATCTACGCGCCCGATACCGGCAAGTGCGTCGGCGGGCCGTGCCGCGGCGCGCGGCTGCGGCCGGTCCAGGTCGACGAACGGGACACGCCGGACGGCCGTGCGGTATTCTGGCTGCCCGACGACGACCTGCATCCCGCAGCGTCCTGACTTCTGACGACCCCGCATGGCCGACCAACTGACTCCTTCTGATTCGACCCCTAAATCTTCCACCGGCGGCGAGTCGGGTTGGGAGCGCGCGGCGCTCGAGCGGATCGCGCTCGCGGCGATCAAGGAACAGCGCGCGGCGCGGCGCTGGCGGATCTTTTTCCGCTTCGCGTTCCTGGCGGTGCTGCTGGTCGTGGCGTTCGCGCTGGTCGATTTCTCGGGCGACGGCAAGCTGTCGTCGGGCCGCCACACGGCGCTCGTGACGATCGACGGCGAGATCGCCACGGGCACCAACGCGAATGCGTCCGACATCAATTCGGCGCTCGACGACGCGTTCGACGACGCGGGCACGGCGGGCGTGGTGCTGCGCATCAACAGCCCGGGCGGGAGCCCGGTGCAGGCGGGCATCGTGTACGACGAGATCCGCCGGCTGCGCAAGCAATACCCGTCGAAGCCGCTCTACGTGGTCGTCACCGACATGTGCGCGTCGGGCGGCTATTACATTGCGTCGGCCGCGGACAAGATCTACGTCGACAAGGCGAGCATCGTCGGCTCGATCGGCGTGCTGATGGATGGCTTCGGCTTCACGGGCCTGATGGACAAGCTCGGGGTCCAGCGCCGCCTGCATACCTCGGGTGAGAACAAGGGCTTCTTCGATCCGTTCTCGCCGGAAACGCCGAAGATGGACGCGCATGCGCAGGAGATGCTCGACCAGATCCACGCGCAGTTCATCAAGGCGGTGAAGGACGGCCGCGGCGCGCGGTTGCACGACAGCCCCGAGTTGTTCTCGGGGCTGTTCTGGACCGGCGAGAAGAGCGTCGAGCTGGGGCTCGCCGACGGCTTCGGCACGACCGACAGCGTCGCGCGCGACGTGCTGAAGGCGCCCGACATCGTCGACTACACGGTCAAGGAAAGCCTGTCCGACCGGGTCGCGCGCCGTTTCGGCGCGGCGGTCGGCCATGCCGCGATGAAGGCGGCGCTGGCGGGCGGCGAGTTCAAGCTGCGCTGATCGGCCGCCCGCCGGGGCCCGGCTAGTTCGCGAGCAGCAGGAAGATCGCCGGGCGCTTGTGCAGGTCGGGCGCGGGCGCCTTTTTCCAGGCGGCGGCCGGGCGGCTCAGGATGGTCTCGGTCGACAGCGTCAGGTCGGCGGCGACGCAGATCAGCGTCGACGGCGCGCAGGTCGCCGTCAGCGTGTCGAGCATCGCCTGATTCCGGTACGGCGTCTCGATGAAGATCTGGGTCTCGTTCGCCTTGCGCGAATGCGCCTCCAGTTCCCGCAGCCGCTTCGCGCGGGCGGCGGCGTCGACCGGCAGGTAGCCGTGGAACGCAAAGCTCTGGCCGTTCAGGCCGGATGCCATCAAGGCAAGCAGGATCGAACTCGGGCCGACGAGCGGCACGACCCGTACGCCGCGCTCGTGCGCGCGCCGCACCAGCAGCGCGCCGGGGTCGGCGACGGCCGGACAGCCGGCCTCCGACACGAGCCCGGCGTCGGTGCCGGCGAGCAGCGGCGCGAGCAGCCGCTCGATCTCGGCTGCCGGCGTCTTGACGTTCAATTCGCGGATCTCGATGTCCTGGATCGGCCGTTCGGTGCCGATCTTCTTCAGGAAGGCCCGGGTCGTTTTCGCGTTCTCGCCGACGTAGTAGCCGAGCGTCGCGGCGCGCGCCTGCACGGCGGCAGGCAGCACGGCCGCGAGCATCGCCGCGTCGCCGTCGCCGAGCGTGTTCGGGATCAGGTACAGGGTGCCGGTCGTCATCGTGCGATGCCTCCCGAGGCGGCGCCGAACAGCGGCAGCCCGGCCGTGCCCAGCATGCGCGTGAGCGCGATCAGCGGCAGGCCGATCAACGCGGTCGGATCGTCGGAATCGATCGCATCGAGCAGCGCGATGCCGAGCCCTTCGGATTTCGCGCTGCCCGCGACGTCGTAAGGGGTCTCCGCGTGCAGATAGGCGTCGAGCGCCGCGTCGGCGAGCGTGCGAAAGCGCACCCGCGTCACGACGTCCTCGCGCTGCGCGTGGTCGGTGCGGCTGTCGTAGAGGCACAGCGCGCTGTGAAACTCGACCTCGCGGCCCTGCATGGCCTTCAGCTGGGCCAGCGCGCGCGCGTGGGTGCCCGGCTTGCCGATCTGCAGCCCGTCGAAAGTCGCGACCTGGTCCGACCCGATCACGAGCGCGCCGTCCGGCGCGTCGATCTGCCGCGCGACCGCGCGCGCCTTCGCTTCGGCGAGGCGCAGGGCGGTCGCGGCGGGCGTTTCGTCCGGCAGCGGGGATTCGTCGAGGTCGGGGCTCAGCACGTCGAACGGCAGGCGCAGACGCTCGAGCAGCTCGCGCCGATAGCGGGAGCTGGAGGCAAGGATCAGGCGGGGGAGGCGGGAAGGGGTGGCCGGCATGATGGAAAGCGGTTGAGGCGGATCAATGGGGCGCCCGCTGGGCGCTGTTTAAGTGTTTGACTCGAAAAGACAAAACGGTTATGCTTTTGCGCTTTTCATCGGCAGTATTTGTGCCGATTTCTTCGGAAACCGCTCCGGAGGCCGCGCCGAGCCTGTGTCAGGCCCAGGCGGGCGGCGCCGGGCGGGTGGGTCAGCAACGGGCCAGGCCTGGCCGGTACGCCCGGCCATCCCGATCGACGACAGCAGGAGCGCACATGACATCTTCCGGCAAACCTGCGGTTTCGCTCGATCCGCACGCGGTCGACCTGTTCGAGTTCGCTCGCAGCGGCCGTCAGGCGGCGGGCGCGCTGCACCTGTCGCAACTGCCGCGCATGTTAAACGAAGTGCCGGCCGACGCGCCAGACCGCGATACGCGCTTCACCTGGCAGGCGGAGGGCTCGACCCAGCCGGAACTGCAGGACGACGGAACCGAGGGGCCGCAGCCGTATCTGCGCCTCGCGCTGCACGGTTCGGCGTGGCTCGAATGCCAGCGCTGCCTGACGCCGTACCAGCAGGCTTTCGATGTCGACGTGGTGTATCGCATCGTGGCGACCGAAGAAGAAGCCGAGGCATTCCCGCTCGACGACGATGAGGTCGATGTGATCGTAGGCTCGCGCCAGTTCGATCTCGTCGACCTGATCGAGGAGGAGTTGCTGCTTTCGCTGCCCCTTGTGCCGAACCACGATGTGTGTCCGGCGGTGCACGAAAGCCTCGTGTCGGGCGCGAGCGCCCCCGTCGCCGAAGCGGATGAAGCATCCGACGAGGCGGGCGGGGAGAGCGACAAGCCGAACCCGTTCGCGGCGCTCGAGGCGCTGAAGCGAGACGGCGAGAAACACTAGGCAGTAGGAGCACGGGAAGGCGTTGGGCCGTCGGGCCCGGGATGTTAAGCGTCGGATCGGGCTGTGTTAGAATCCGAAAAATTTTTAGGAGTTAGTCATGGCAGTTCAGCAAAACAAGAAGTCGCCGTCGAAGCGCGGCATGCACCGTTCGCACGATTTCCTGACGGGCGCGCCCATCGCGGTCGAGCCGAGCACGGGTGAAGTGCATCTGCGCCACCACATCAGCCCGAACGGCTACTACCGCGGCAAGAAGGTCGTCAAGACGAAGAACGACTAAGCGTCGCGTCGCGCGGTGCCTGATGATGATTCGGGCGGTTCGTGCGACAAGCGGTTCGCTTGACACTTTCCTGGCTCGACAAAAAGGCGGCATTCAACTGCCGCTTTTTTGTGCCTGAAATTCGTCGCACTCCATGACTGTAAAGCTCACAATCGATTGCATGGGAGGCGACCACGGCCCGTCCGTGACCGTTCCCGCCGCAGTCAAGTTCGTCCGCGCGCATCCCGACGCCAGCCTGATGCTCGTCGGCCTCGACAGCGCGATCCGGGCCCAGCTCAAGAAGCACAAGGCGCTCGACGAACCCGCGCTGACCATCGTGCCCGCCACCGAAGTCGTGGCGATGGACGATCCGGTCGAAGTCGCGCTGCGCAAGAAGAAAGATTCCTCGATGCGGGTCGCCCTCAATCACGTGAAGGACGGCGACGCGCAGGCCTGCATCTCCGCCGGCAATACCGGCGCGTTGATGGCGGTTTCCCGTTACGTTCTCAAGACGCTGCCCGGCATCGAGCGGCCCGCGATCGCGTTCGCGCTGCCGAATCCGACCGGCTACACGATGATGCTGGACCTCGGCGCGAACGTCGACTGCGAACCGCAGCATCTGCTGCAGTTCGCGGAGATGGGGCACGCGCTCGTCGCCGCGCTCGAAGGCAAGGAGCGTCCGTCGATCGGCCTGCTCAACATCGGCGAGGAGATGATCAAGGGCAACGAGACGATCAAGCGCGCGGGCGAATTGCTGCGCGCCAGCACGCTCAATTTCCGCGGCAACGTCGAAGGCAACGACATCTACAAGGGCACGGTCGATGTGATCGTGTGCGATGGTTTCGTCGGCAACGTCGCGTTGAAGACGTCGGAAGGGCTCGCGCAGATGCTCGCCGACATCATCAAGGAAGAGTTCAGCCGCTCGCTGCTGTCGAGGCTGATGGCGGTGCTCGCGCTGCCGGTGCTGCTGCGCTTCAAGAAGCGCGTCGATCATCGGCAGTACAACGGTGCGGCGCTGCTCGGCCTGCGCAGCCTCGTGATCAAGAGCCACGGCTCCGCGGACGCCTATGCGTTTGAGTGGGCGATCAAACGCGGGTATGATGCCGTCAAAAATGGCGTGCTGGAGCGACTGTCGCGGGCGATGGCGGAAAACGCCGCGCCGCTGGCCGACGGACGCGAGGCGGGCGGGGCGGGCGGTGCGAGCCCTGTGGCCGGTCAGCCAGCAGAGCCTTCCGCCGCGCTATCCTCTAAAGCATAAATGGCCCAATCGACTCTCTATTCCCGCGTGCTCGGCACGGGCAGCTGTCTGCCGCCCAACCGGGTCACGAACCAGGACCTCACCGATCGTCTCGCGCAGGAAGGCATCGAGACCAGCGATGAGTGGATCGTCGCGCGCACCGGTATCCACGCGCGCCACTTCGCCGACCCGAACGTGACCACGAGCGACCTCGCGCTGGTCGCCGCGCAGCGCGCGATCGAGGCCGCCGACGTCGATCCGCAGTCGATCGATCTGATCATTGTCGCGACCTCGACGCCCGACTTCGTGTTCCCGAGCACGGCCTGCCTGCTGCAGAACAAGCTCGGGATCAAGAACAACGGCGCCGCGTTCGACGTGCAGGCGGTGTGCTCGGGCTTCGCGTACGCGCTCGCCACGGCCGACAGCTTCATCCGCAGCGGCCAGCACCGCACGGCGCTCGTGATCGGCGCGGAAACCTTCTCGCGCATCCTCGACTTCAAGGACCGCACCACCTGCGTGCTGTTCGGCGACGGCGCGGGCGCGGTCATCCTCGGCGCGTCCGAGGAGCCGGGCGTGCTCGGCAGCGCGCTGCATGCGGACGGCAGCTACTCGCATATCCTGTGCACGCCGGGCAACGTGAACGGCGGCGTGATCAGCGGCAGCGCATTCCTGCACATGGACGGCCAGGCCGTCTTCAAGCTCGCGGTGAACGTGCTCGAGAAGGTCGCGGTCGAGGCGCTCGCGAAGGCGGGCCTCGCACCCGAACAGGTCGATTGGCTGATTCCGCACCAGGCGAATATCCGTATCATGACCAGCACCTGCCGCAAGCTCGGCTTGCCGCAGGAACGCATGGTCGTCACCGTCGGCGAGCACGGCAACACCTCCGCTGCGTCGATTCCACTCGCGTTCGACACCGCAGTGCGCGACGGCCGCATCAAGCGCGGTCAGCATGTGCTGATCGAAGGCGTCGGCGGCGGCTTCACGTGGGGCGCGTCGGTGTTCCGCTACTGATTTCCGCGGATCTCATCCCAGCCGGCGCGCAGAAGCTGCGCGCCGCTCGAATCGATTCATTTGGGGACGTTATGAAATTTGCATTTGTCTTTCCCGGCCAGGGCTCGCAGGCTGTCGGCATGCTCGACGCATTCGCCGACCTCGCCGTCGTGCGCGAGACGGTCCAGGAGGCGTCCGATGCGCTCAAGCAGGATCTCGGCAAGCTGATCGCCGAGGGCCCGGCGGAAGAACTCAATCTCACGACCAATACCCAGCCGGTGATGCTGACCGCCGCCTATGCGTGCTATCGCGCGTGGCAGCAGGCGGGCGGCCCGGCGCCGTCGATCGCTGCCGGGCACAGCCTCGGCGAGTACACCGCGCTCGTCGCGTCCGGCGCGCTCGCGTTCGCCGACGCGGTGCCGCTCGTGCGGTTCCGCGCCCAGGCGATGCAGACCGCGGTGCCGGTCGGCCAGGGCGGCATGGCCGCGATCCTCGGTCTCGACGACGAGACGGTGCGGGCCGTGTGCGCGGAAGCATCGGTCGCCGGCGTGGTCGAGGCGGTGAACTTCAACGCGCCGGCCCAGGTCGTGATCGCCGGGGCCAAGGCCGCGGTCGAGAAGGCCTGCGAGGTGGCGAAGGCGAAGGGCGCGAAGCGCGCGCTGCCGCTGCCGGTGTCCGCGCCGTTCCACTCGTCGCTGCTGAAGCCGGCGTCGGACCAGTTGCGCGACTATCTCGCGCGGGTCGACGTGAAGGCGCCCGCCGTCGACGTCGTGAACAACATCGACGTGGCCGTGGTCAGCGATCCGGCCGCGATCAAGGACGCACTGGTGCGTCAGGCGGCCGGCCCGGTGCGCTGGGTCGAGTGCGTGCGGCACATCGCGGGCACGGGCGTCACGCACGTGATCGAATGCGGCCCGGGCAAGGTGCTGACCGGCCTCACGAAACGCATCGACGGCAACCTGACGGGCGCCGCGGTGTTCGATCCGGCGTCGCTCGACGAGGCGCTCAAGCTCGTCGCCGCGTAAGCGGAGCCAGGCGCTCGCCGTTCACCGAACCACGGAAGATTTCATGGAAAAAACTCTCGATAAACAGGTTGCGATCGTTACCGGCGCATCGCGCGGCATCGGCCGTGCGATCGCGCTCGAACTGGCGCGTCGCGGCGCGATGGTGATCGGCACCGCGACGAGCGAGTCGGGGGCCGACGCGATCAGCGCGGCATTCAAGGAAGCCGGTCTCGAAGGCCGCGGCGCGATGCTGAACGTCAACGACGCAGCCGCCGCCGAGGCGCTGATCGAGGCGACGGTCAAGGAATTCGGCTCGCTCGGCGTGCTCGTCAACAACGCGGGCATCACGCAGGACCAACTCGCGATGCGTATGAAGGACGACGACTGGGACGCGGTGCTCGACACCAACCTGAAGTCGGTGTTCCGCCTGTCGCGCGCGGTGCTGCGTCCGATGATGAAGGCGCGCGGCGGCCGGATCATCAACATCACGTCGGTGGTCGGCTCGGCCGGCAACCCGGGGCAGGTCAACTACGCGGCGGCGAAGGCCGGCGTGGCCGGCATGACCCGCGCGCTCGCGCGCGAGATCGGCAGCCGCGGCATCACGGTGAATTGCGTGGCGCCCGGCTTCATCGACACCGACATGACGAAGGCGCTGCCCGACGAACAGCAGGCGGCGCTCAAGACCCAGATTCCGCTCGGCCGCCTCGGCAGCCCGGACGACATCGCACACGCGGTCGCGTTCCTCGCGTCGCCGCAGGCCGGCTATATCACAGGCACGACATTGCATGTGAACGGCGGCATGTACATGTCGTAACGGATTTCGTTTACCATCCGCGCCGTGCCACGTTAATCCTGTCGCGGCGCTTGTCTAACCGTAAAGCCGGCGCGCATTTTGGGCGGCAGCAAACCTGATAAAATGCGCGCACTTGTAAATCTGAACTTTCCCTCGGAGGGGTAATGGACAACATCGAACAACGCGTCAAGAAGATCGTCGCTGAACAACTGGGCGTCGCCGAAGGCGAAATCAAGAACGAAGCATCGTTCGTGAACGATCTGGGCGCGGACTCGCTCGACACCGTCGAACTGGTGATGGCACTGGAAGACGAGTTCGGCATGGAAATCCCGGACGAAGAGGCCGAGAAGATCACGACCGTGCAGCAAGCGATCGACTACGCTCGCGCGAACGTCAAGGCCTAAGCGCCGTCCGCGTCGTTCAGCGCATACTGCGTTTGAGGCGCATCTCGCCGGCTCCGTCCGGCAGAGCTAACAGCCACAGGGCTCGCAGGGCTGGTTCCTGTGGCTGCTGTGGCTTTTGTTTTTGTCATCCAATGGAAAAGAGGTTACCGTGAGCCGCCGTCGAGTCGTTGTTACAGGCCTTGGGCTGATTTCGCCTGTTGGCAATAATGTTGCCGACGGCTGGGCCAATCTGGTGGCCGGCAAGTCCGGCATCGCCAACATCACGAAGTTCGATGCGACGAACTTCTCGACCCGCTTCGCAGGCGAGGTGAAGGGCTTCAATATCGAAGACTACCTGCCCGCGAAAGAAGCGCGTCACATGGATACGTTCATCCACTACGGCGTCGCGGCCGGCATGCAGGCGATGCAGGACAGCGGTCTTGCGATCACCGAGGAAAATGCCGAGCGGGTCGGCGTCATCGTCGGCTCGGGGATCGGTGGCCTGCCGATGATCGAGGTCACGCAAACCGAACTGCTGAACCGCGGTCCGCGTCGGATCTCGCCGTTCTTCGTGCCGGCGTCGATCATCAACATGATCTCGGGCCACCTGTCGATCAAGTTCGGCCTGAAGGGCCCGAACCTCGCGATCGTCACGGCCTGCACGACCGGCCTGCACTGCATCGGCGAGGCGTCGCGCCTCATCGAGTACGGCGATGCCGACGTGATGATCGCCGGCGGCGCGGAATCGACCGTCTCGCCGCTCGGCATCGGTGGTTTCGCGGCCGCGCGCGCGCTGTCGCAGCGCAACGACGATCCCGCGACGGCGAGCCGTCCGTGGGACAAGGACCGCGACGGTTTCGTGCTGGGCGAGGGTGCGGGCGTGATGGTGCTCGAGGAGTACGAGCACGCGAAGGCGCGCGGCGCGAAGATCTACGCCGAGATCGGCGGCTATGGGATGAGCGGCGACGCCTATCACATGACCGCGCCGCTCGAGGACGGCGACGGCGCGCGCCGTTGCATGGTCGCTGCGCTGCGCAACGCGGGCATCAATGTCGACCAGGTGAACTACCTGAACGCGCACGGCACGTCGACCCAGCTCGGCGACCTCGCTGAAACGATCGCGATCAAGCGCGCGTTCAACGACCACGCGAAGGACATCGTCGTCAATTCGACCAAGTCGATGACGGGCCACCTGCTGGGTGGCGCGGGCGGTCTCGAGTCGGTGTTCACGGTGCTGGCCGTGCATCATCAGATCTCGCCGCCGACGATCAACATCCTCAACCAGGACCCCGAGTGCGATCTCGATTACTGCGCGAACGAAGCGCGGGACATGAAGATCGACGTCGCGCTGAAGAACTCCTTCGGCTTCGGCGGGACTAACGGCACGCTGGTCTTCAAGCGCGCCTGACGCAGGCTCACTTGACGGATCCTTTCCGCGCCGGTCCGCGCATCGCGCTGCGCGCGTCGGCCGGACTGGCCGGCGCGCTGGCCGGGTGCGTGGCAAGCGCGGCATGGGCCTGCCGGGTGGTCGCGACGCCCCTCGTCGGGCCGTCCGGCGCGACGCTCCTCGCCTTGCTCGTGGCCGCCTGGCTCGCGCTGCGGGTCGGCGCGGCCTGGCGACGCAGGGTGCCCGCGCAGCTCGGCATCGATGCCGGCGCGGGCACGCTCGCGGCGTTCGACCGCGCGGGCCGGCTGCTGGCGGAAGGGCGCGTGGTCGACGGCGTGCAGTGGAGCGATCTGCTGCTCGCGCTGACCGTACGCGGCCGGACGAAGCGTGCGGCCACGCTGTTCGTGGCCGCGGATTCGGTCGACGTATCCACGTTTCGCGTACTCTCCGTGCTGGGCCGTCGCGCGCGTCGCGGCGAACCGGCACGGGCGTGACGCGCGCGGCGCGAGGGCGGGGCGCTACAATGGCGTTCCGCGTTGCATCCCTAGTTAACGGATTTGTCAGGTGAGTGAAAAAGAAATCGACCAGGCGCTGGTCGAACGCGTACAGAAAGGCGACAAGGCGGCGTTCGAACTCCTGGTCACCAAATACCACCGCAAGATCATCCGACTGATTTCGCGCCTCGTGCGGGATCCCGCGGAGGTCGAGGACGTGGCCCAGGACGCCTTCATCAAGGCGTATCGGGCGTTGCCGCAGTTTCGCGGCGAATCGGCGTTCTACACGTGGTTGTACCGGATTGCCGTGAATACGGCGAAGAACTACCTTGCGACCCAGGGTCGCCGGGCGCCCACCTCGACTGAAGCGGATGCCGAAGAAGCGGAAACTTTCTCCGACGCCGACCAACTAAGGGATATCAACACGCCCGAGTCGATGTTGATGAGCAAGCAGATCGCCGAGACGGTCAACGCCGCCATGGCCCTGCTGCCGGAAGAATTGCGCACGGCGATCACGCTGCGCGAGATCGAAGGCTTGAGCTACGAGGAAATCGCGGAAATGATGGGATGCCCGATCGGCACGGTCCGGTCGCGGATCTTCCGCGCCCGCGAGGCGATCGCCACGCGGTTGCGGCCATTGCTCGATACGCCGGAAGGCAAGCGCTGGTAAGCGCATGGCGGGCCGGGACGGCCCGGGGTCTAGAGGTATCACAGAAAGTCGTGGATCACGACGGGATAGGTAAGATGGGGAGCATCATGGGGTCGGTTTCTACACAGTCGCAAGCATGCTCGCAAGGCGAGCGCCTGTCCGCACTGGTCGACGGCGAGCCGCTCGACGGGCTTCAGCTGGGGCAGCTCCTGGCCGGGCTTGGCGAGACCGAGCGCGTGACCTGGGCGCAATACCACGCGATCGGCGATGCGCTGCGCTCGGATGAGCTTGCGCTGTCGCCGGCCGTCAGCGAAACCTTCATGACGCGCTTCTCCGCGAGCTTCGCGGCGGAGCCGCACCTGCTCGCGCCGGCCGCGATCAGCCCGGTGGCGCGCACGCTGCTGTCGTGGCGCCGCCGCGTCGTGCCGGCGTTCGCGGTGGCGGCGGCTGCCGCCACGCTGACCTGGATCGTCGTGCCGCAGCTGCAGGGCACGGGTGGCGGTCAGGCGCAGATCGCGTCGGCGGGCGCGCCGCAGGGCGGCGTGCAGCGCGTCGCGGCCGTTCAGGCAGGCGCGCAGCCGGCGTTGCAGGATGCCAACATCATCCGTGACGCGAGCCTCGACCAATATCTCGAAGC